>PLXO01000182.1 GCA_003151425.1 Acetobacteraceae bacterium | reverse complement strand
GGCGACGGCGTGTTCGAGGTGAAGTCGACCAACGGCGACACGTTCCTGGGCGGTGAGGATTTCGACGCCCGTATCATCGACTATTTCGCCGACGAGTTCCGCAAGGAGCAGGGCATCGACCTGCGCAAGGACAAGCTCGCGCTGCAGCGGCTGAAGGAAGCCGCGGAGAAGGCGAAGATCGAGCTGTCGTCCTCCAAGGAGACCGAGATCAACCTGCCGTTCATCACCGCCGACGCCTCCGGGCCGAAGCATCTGGTGATGAAGCTGACCCGGGCGAAGCTGGAAGCCCTGGTCGATGAGCTGATCAGCCGCACGCTCGAGCCGTGCAAGGCGGCGCTGAAGGATGCCGGCGTGACAGCGGGCGACATCGGCGAGGTGATCCTGGTCGGCGGCATGACCCGCATGCCGAAGGTCATCGAGGCGGTGAAGCAGTTCTTCGGCAAGGAACCGGCGCGCAACGTCAACCCGGACGAGGTGGTGGCGATCGGCGCCGCCATTCAGGGCGCGGTGCTGGCCGGCGACGTCAAGGACGTGCTGCTGCTCGATGTGACGCCGCTGTCGCTGGGGATCGAGACGCTTGGCGGCGTGTTCACCCGGCTGATCGACCGCAACACCACGATCCCGACGAAGAAAAGCCAAACCTTCTCGACCGCCGACGACAACCAGCAGGCGGTGACCATCAAGGTCTACCAGGGCGAGCGCGAGATGGCCGCCGACAACAAGCTGCTGGGCAACTTCGACCTGACCGGCATCCCGCCGGCGCAGCGCGGCACGCCGCAGATCGAGGTGACGTTCGACATCGACGCCAACGGCATCGTCTCGGTCCAGGCGAAGGACAAGGCGACCGGCAAGGAACAGCAGATCCGCATCCAGGCGTCAGGCGGGCTGTCGGAAGCCGACATCCAGCGCATGGTGAAGGAGGCGGAGGCCAACGCCGAGGCCGACAAGGCGCGCCGCGAGTTCATCGAGGCGAAGAACCACGCCGACTCGCTGATCCATCAGACCGACAAGAACCTGAAGGAGTACGGCGACAAGCTGTCGGCGCAGGACAAGGGCGAGGCCGAGGCCGCGATGGCGGCGGCGCGCTCCGCCCTGGAGGGCACCGACATCGCGGCGCTGAAGTCCGCGTCCGACCGGCTCAGCCAGGCCGCGATGAAGATCGGCGAGGTGATGTACAAGGCTCAGCAGCAGGCCGCGGGCGCGGGCGGACCGGGTGCCGGCCCAGGCGCGGGATCAAGTGACGGGCCGCACTCCGACGCCGGGGGCCCTGGCAAGCCGGACGACAAGGTGGTCGACGCCGAGTTCGAGGAAGTGGACGACAAGAAGAAGTCCGCCTGATCCGGCCCGGGCAGTCGGCAGGGTGGTTGGTCAGTGTGGCCGGCGCTGCCTATCTCCACGTCATGGTCGTCCCCGGGCTTGACCCGGGGATCAACCCAGCCATCCCCGCGGCACGGTGCGGCGATGGATGACCGGGTTGATCCCCGGGTCAAGCCCGAGGACGGCCATGACGCGAGGGAAACAGTGCCGGCCCATCTGACCCACCGCCATCCGATCGGGCGTTCTGGCTATTCGGATCGCGCCCGTGCTTCGATGAAGCCGGGCGCGATCTCGTTACGGCTCGATTCGTCGGTGTTGCAGGGATCGGCCCAACGGATATGGGGCCAGGGGACGCAAGGCAGACCCAGGGGACACAGGGCTTGATGGGAATTCGGGGCTGACAATGGCGAAGCAGGACTATTACGCCACCCTCGGCGTGGCGCGTGAGGCGGGCGCGGAGGACCTGAAGAAGGCCTACCGCAAGCTCGCCATGCAGCACCATCCCGACCGCAATCCGAACGACAAGCAGGCCGAGGGCAAGTTCAAGGAGGTCAACGAGGCCTATGACGTCCTGAAGGACGAGCAGAAGCGCGCCGCCTACGACCGGTTCGGCCACGCCGCGTTCGAGCAGGGCGGCGGACGCCCCGGCGGGTTCGAGTTCACCGCCGGCGGTGGTGGCCTGAATGACATCTTCGATCAGATGTTCGGCGAGTTCATGGGCGGCGGACGGCGTGGCGGCGGGCGGCCGCGCGGCGGGGCCGATCTGCGCCAGGCGGTGGAAATCGACCTCGTCCAGGCATTCGCCGGCGTGAAGGCCAGTCTGCGCGTCCCCACGCGCGTGGTCTGCGACGCCTGCTCCGGCACCGGAACGGCGGACAAGACCCGGTCCGCGGATACCTGCACAACCTGCCACGGCGCCGGCAAGGTCCGCGCCCAGCAGGGCTTCTTCCTGGTCGAGCGCACCTGCCCGACCTGCGGCGGCGCCGGGCGGGTGATCCGCAATCCCTGCCGCGTCTGCCAGGGTCAGGGCACCGTGCAGCGCGAACGAACCCTGCAGGTGTCGATCCCAGCCGGAGTCGAGGACGGCACGCGCATCCGGCTGGCCGGCGAGGGCGAGGCCGGCGCCCAGGCCACGCCGCCCGGCGATCTGTACGTGCACGTCGCGGTCCGTCAGCACCCGATCTTCCAGCGCGACGGCGCCAACCTGGCGCTGCGCATGCCGATCCGGATGAGCCAGGCCGCACTGGGCGCCGAGGTCGAGGTCCCCGTGATCGACGCGACCAAGGTGAAGGTCAAGATACCGGCCGGCACCCAGACCGGTGAGCAGATCCGGGTGCGCGGCAAGGGCTTCTCCGTTCTGCGCAGCGCGGTGCGCGGCGATCTGTATATCCAGGTGCTGGTGGAAACGCCGCAGCACCTGACGCGGCGTCAGCGCGAGCTGCTGGAAGAATTCGAATCCGAGGCGGAAAAGCACGCCAAGGGCAGCCCGGAGAGCGAGGGCTTCTTCGCCAAGGTGAAGGAGTTCTTCGACGGCGGACGCGACTGACGGGAGGCGGTTGACAGAGAATGCTGCACCGGATCCTGCGCAAGCTGAACCGGCTGGTAGGCCGCGGCGATGCGGCAGCCGCGCGGCCGCCCGAAGACGCGGCGGAGCTGGGGCCGCTGGTGGCACTGGGCCGCGTCGCCGTCTTCGCGCCGCACCCCGACGACGAATCCCTCGGCTGCGGCGGCCTGATCGCCCGGCTGAAGGATGAGGTGAGGCAACCGCGCAGCACGTTCATGGTGAACCCGGTGTCGTACAGCGTGCGGTCGAGGACGGGCTCGCGGATCAGCGCATCCTGCACGCCGATATAGGACAGCCCATCGATCGCGAACGAGAACGAGGTCGCCAACGCCACCAGGCCGAAATCGCTCGGCAGCAGCAGGCGAACCAGCACCACGGTGTTGACGATCCCAAGCAGCCGGCTGGCCAGACGCCAACCGATCAGCCAGCCGGCACCCTTGGCGGTCCGGGCCGCCAGCGATCCGCTCTGACCAGCCCCGCTCATGCCGTCACACAAGCACGGCGCGGTAGCCGGGGAACGCTCCCAAACGCGCGGTCGATGCCCGCGCGATCAGTGCCGGCGCGGTCGACGAGACGGCGAACCAACGGCGACTTGTCACATCCGGCCGGGGCCATCGGCACAGCCGGCGGGGGCGCGCGCCACGAACGGGGCGTCAGTCGGACCCTCGATCGCCGATCAGACGCGCGGTCCGGGCGTCGGCTTCCACCCCTTGACCCACCACTTGACCGGTTTCGGCTCCTGCACCTTGCGCGGGCGGCCAACACGGCCGGGGGCGTTCGCCGTCGGCAGGTCCAGCGCTGTCTGCTCCGTCACCTGCACCTTGCGCGGCCGCCCCCGCTTCCTGGGTGGGGCCGGCGGTTCCGTCGACACGGCAACCACCTTGCGCGGCCGGCCCCGTTTGCGCGGCATCGCCAGCGGATCACCGGTCAGCGGCCCACTCGCCAGCGGACCGCGCATCAGCGGATCAGCCGTCAGCGGCGCTCCTGTCAGCGCACCCGTCAATGGATCACACGTCAGCGAATCAGCCGGGGTAACGACCACCTTGCGCGGGCGGCCACGCGGACGCCTGGGAAGCTGGGTCGCATCCTGGGCGACCCGGCGCGCCTCCTGCGCGTGGCGCAGCTCCTGGCCGAGCTTCTCCCGCCCGACCCGCTCGGTCGCCACCTCCATGCGCAATGCCTGCATGGCAGTCGCGGCGGCGTCGCGGTCCGCTTCCAGCCGGCGAACCGTCTGAAACGCCTCCTCCCTCGCCATCCGCTCATGCGCCAGCTTGGTTCGCAGGTCCCGGATCGTCGCCTGCGCGTCATTCAGCGCACGTTCGGCGCGCTCGGTCGCGACCGCCTGCGAGCGGATCGTCTGCCGCGCCGCCTCGAGCTGGTTCGATGCCGCCGGCGCAACGTTGGCGGCCGCCTCGGCCGGATGCGTCCGGCGCACCACGGTGACGGGAACCTCGCCGTCCTTGACGAAGCGCCTGGGCGGCCGGTGCAATGTCAAGCGGTCCGGCGTCGGCCCCTGCTGCGGGGGCGGTTGCTCGTCGCCTCTTGGAGCCTGGGCCTGACCGTCCAGGCCGAGCGCATGGCGCATCTGCGCTTCCGCTGCACGCAGGCGCACGTCATCCAACGTTTCGTTCATTTTCCTTGCGTCATCCGGTTTGTGCACACCCGCGATCGTGCTGAATCGGCGGCGGCGCGTAATGCGCGGGAGATTTAGACGCGCCGGCCGGTGTGCATGTCAACCCTGCTGATCGCGCGATATAGGGTAATTTGGCTGAACGAACCCCACGCCCGACACCGCGCCCGACGCCACGCTCGCGACAATGCGCAACGTCCGGGCTAACACCGCGGCATGAGCGCCTGGTGCTACGTCCTCGCCTGGGCCGCCACGCTGGCGGCGCAACTGCTGCAATTGCCGTACGCCGGCCAGCTCGCCGGACTGGCCATCCTGCTGTTCCTGCTGGCCGAATTCCGCAACCAGCGCCGCTATGCCCAGGCGCTGTTCCTCGCCCTGCTCGGCATCGGCATGGCCGGTGTTGCGGCCGCGCCACACCCCGTCGAGCTGTTCCTCGACGCCTGGCGGCGTGGTGCCTCCTATGCGGCCTTCTTCCTCGCGCTTACCACGCTGCGCGACGCAGCGGAAACCAGCAGGCTGGTGCGTCGCTGCGGCCGCCATCTCGTCGCGCAGCCACCCGGGCGCCGCTATGCCGCCCTGACCGCCGGCGGTCATGTGTTCGGGATCATCCTGTCGTACGGCGCGATCGAGCTGCTGGCCGCCATGGTGGCGCGCGCCAACGACGCCGACACCGCCACCGCGGCCCCGACGCGCGCGCTGCGTGCCCGGCGCATGCTGATGGCGATTTATCGCGGTTTCTGCGTGATGAACTGCTGGAGCCCGCTCAACATCATGACCGCGGTCGTCTCCACCGCGGTGCCGGCCGCGCCGATGCCGCTGCTGCTGCCGATCGCCTTCGTCGTTTCCGTCGGCATGGCCGCGCTCGGCTGGCTGGAGGACCGGCTGTCCGCCGCCCGCCGCGCCACGCGCGCGCCATTGTCCGCCCCGCCATTCGGCACGCCACCGTTCCGCGCGCCATCCGGCGTGCCACGACCCGGCGCGCCATCCGGCACGCCACTGTC
>PLXO01000005.1 GCA_003151425.1 Acetobacteraceae bacterium | reverse complement strand
TCCAGAACCATCTGTTTTCGGGTACGGCTTTTTTCGGAGGCCGCTGCGTGGGGCCTCGTCCGACTGGCGATGCTCGTACATGTCCGCTTTCGAGAAGAACCGCAGCCCGGTAGGACGACCGGGATGGGCGCGGAGCAGACATTAGGGCGACTACCTTCCGCGGCAACTTTCCACCCGAAGCGGCGGTAGCCGGTGGGCTGCTCGAGCCTAACCGCCCATCCGACCCGTTGCACCCATTCAAACTGACCCACTGCCTTCCATTAGCGGGTCTCGCCAACGCAGCGCCCGTCAGATTTTCGTCCGCACGTCGGAGAATGATGTCTCGGGTGAATGATGTCTGGCATTCGTCAGTGAGTTAGTATATATGACAATCTGAGTCAAGCAATTGCAACCGGAGACGACCCGCATGACACTGCCCACCAACGGCATCACCCCCGAAGTCATCCGCGAGATGATGCCGCCGTATCAGCTCAGCGCCGACCTGCTGGCGGCTGCGTTCGCCTCGATCCCGCCACCCCCGCCTGACGCCACCCAAGCCTGGCGGCAGGAACGCGCCGCGCGGCTGGTGCAGGAGATCGCCGGACTGATGCCCGCCGACGCGCCGCAGGCGCGAATCGCGGCGGCGATCCTCATTGTGCGGGAGGCGACGGACGACACCTTCGCCCGGGTGAACACGCCGGGGCTGACGGTGGACCAGATCTGCCGGCTGCGGCGGACCGCGTCCGCCCTGACGAACTCGTCCGCGGTGCTGGAGCGCATGCTGGCGCGGCACCAGCAGAAGCCGGTGCCGTTCTTCGGCACCGTGCTGGCGGATGCGATCGATGTGGCGGTGCTCGCCGCGGGGTGGGGTGGCGCGGGTTCGCGAGGGGAGGACGCGGGGGAGTCGGGTGGCGGTGAGGGTGAGGGTGGGTCGGTGCTGGTGGGGATGGCCGGGACGGCCCCGGCCATGACGATAAAAGCGAGCGCGGCCGTGACGATGGCAACTGGTCCGGACGACGCGATGGCGTCGGGTGGGCGTGCGGGTGCGGGTGGGTTGACGGATGGGCCGGCGGCTACGGGGATGGCCGGAACAAGTCCGGCCATGACGGTGAACTCAGGTCCGCCGCATCCTCGGCAGAACGCCGATGCGAGCCTCGGGGTAGTGACGCGGCTGGATCAGGGGCCTGGCTGGACGCTCGATGTCGTGCGTCCGCGAGTGGGGGACGGCGTGGCGGTTAGCGCAGCGCCGGAGCCGGTCGCATGATGGTGTGCGACGTAGCCGGGCCGGACGGTGCCGGCACGTCGGGCAGCGGCAGACCCCGGGGCAATCCCAACCTGGCGCCCGGGGAGCCTGCCCGCGGGCTTGACCCGCGGGGCGCGAAGACGCGGGCGGGCCTCGGCTGCCAGGCGCCGGGGATGGCGAACGGACGATGCAGGATCCACGGCGGTGCGAGTACCGGGCCGCGGACGGCGAAGGGGTTCTCGAGGTTGGCCGCCGCTCACACGACGGACGGGACATACACCGCGGCAAATTGGATAAGGGACCGCTACTTCCGGGTGCTGGCTTGTCGCGTTCGGGTGTTCTATGCCGCCAAGCTGCTCCGGGCCTATCTGCCGCCCGCGCTGGCGGCGCGGCTGGCGACGACGCCGCCCGAATTCATGCCCCCGGTGCACTACTCGAACACCCTCAAAACGGAAACTACGACAAAGACCCTAAGGAGCGGGGGGCGGGACCCCGGAGGGACCCCCTGTGGGTCGTCGATGGCATGGCCGCGGCCGGGGCTACGGCGGCGGGCGGAGGAGCTTGCGGCGGCGCGGGCGGAGCGGGCGGTGCTGGCGCCGTGGCGGGCGGCGATCGCCGGGGCGCGGCTGGCCAAGCGGGAGGCGCTGGCGCAGCGTCGGGCGGCTCGAATCGCGAAAACCCGACAAAGACCCTATGGAGCGTCGGCCGCTGCCCGAACCGAGTCGGTGGATCGGTCGGAGGTAGTCGCCGCTGTTGAGGCTCGGCTGGAAGCGGCCCGGCTTGGTGCGGCGGCCGGCGGAGAAGCCGGGATTGATGCCACGGTGCAAAAACCCTGGGGCGGGTCGACCGGCGCGGGGATGGGGGCGGCGGTGAATGCGCCGGACGTGCCGGGCGGCTCGATGGGTGGCCCGATCGGCGGCGCGTTGCCGCGACTGGTGGCCGGGTCGGTCACGGCCACGGTGCAATGCGCGCCGGCCGTGGTCAAAAGTGAAAATCACGACAAAGACCCTATGGACCCTCGCACGGTGCGGTGGCCTTGGGGTGGACTGAAGGGGCGGCTGTGCGGCGGCACGACCCTCGGTGGTCTGCTGCCGGGCGTCACCCAGCCCGGCACCTGGCAGGCCGTGCTCGAGGCGTCCAATGCAGAGGAGGCGAGGAAGACCTGGAGGCCGCACCATGCAGCGGCGTGAGTAAGGCCGGGGCTTCGCCCCAGACCCCACCAAGGGGCGCTGCCCCTTGGATCCCCACCAAGGGGCGCTGCCCCTTGGAACCCTCTTTTTGGGTGTGGGGCACGGGAGGGGGGACTGGGCCGG
>PLXO01000073.1 GCA_003151425.1 Acetobacteraceae bacterium | reverse complement strand
GTCATCTTCCGCCCCGCGTTGCGCCCGCCTGAAGTGGAGGCGATCGAACGGGCCGGTGCCGGCATCGCACCAGCGCGCGGCTACCGCTTTGAATTTGTCGAGACGTGTTCAACATCTTGCTTGTACCTGACATCTACCTGACGCCGGACGCCGGGCGAGACGTCCGGGCTAGAGCACGTTCACGCTGACTGGAATCGCCGATCCCACCTGTCGTAGCCCCCACCTGTCATTGCGAGGAGCGCAGCGACGAAGCAATCCCCTGCCGCGGGGGATTGCTTCGTCGCTGCGCTCCTCGCAATGACAGGGTACGTTTCCGGTCAGGGTGAAAACGCTCGAGCCTGCGCAACCAGTCCGTGCCAGGCGATCGTTATTTGCTCGGTTGTTGGCGGCCCGGCGAAGCCCGCGCGACGGCACGAATCCATCATGGCGAGGCCCGTGTCGCCAATGCAACCACGTCTTACCGCAACAATTCAGGCGGCGGCCCCGCCCGGGACCGGTCGAGCGGTCCGCGGCCTGCGGTTCGATCAGGGAGGCGCGGCGCAGCCGGCTCAATTATCCTTGGCGCCCTCGCGAATCCAGGTGCGGATCGCATCGCGGTCGCAGACCGACAACTGCTTCTTGTTATGCGGCATGCGCAACTGGGGCGATACTTTCCAGTCGAGCAGCCGCATCAGGTTGCTGCTGTCGGGATCGCCGGGGACCACCATCGGTCCATACTTGGTGCCGGCGATCACGCCCTTATATGTTGTCAGGTCGAGGCCGCTGGCTTTGTATCCCTCTCCGGTGGGCGAGTGACAGGACACGCAGCGGATCTGGAAGACGGGGAGCACGTCTTCCCGGAAGGTTACCGCTGGCTCCGCGGCTGCGGCGGTACGTGTGGACCCCGGCACGCCGAGCCCGCAGATCGAGCCTGCCGCGATGGCGGCCGCGATGGCAACGACCTGGCATTTCTTCATGGCTGCATCCTCTTGACGTAGAATTCACCGACCGGCGCGACCGGATCGGCCACTCGGCCGGACCGTGTTCCGGAGCCGAATTCTGCCTGACGCCGGACGAGGCGACAATGGATCGGCGCGGGACGGATCGACTGGCGGATCATCGGGGAATGATCAGCGGGATGCAGGAAACACACGTTGATCTGCATCAATAGCACCGGCGGTCCGCCGGGTACCGGATGCGGCCCGTTCCGCTGTCCGGCGGCGCCATGCGTGAATTCCCGACGCGTGTTGCGTCGCTCGGGGCTTGTTGCGTCGCTCGGGGCTTGTTGTCCAGCTCGGGGCGAAATGGCCGAACATCACTCTCAGCGAACTTCATTGCCAGTATGCCGCGGGGCGGTTGGGCGTGCGATGTGCTCGAAGGCGTTACCGGACCTCTCAGCCGGCGTCCGAAAATTCGCCGGACCGTTCCAGAACCATCCGTGGCGGCTTGGAGAACCACAGTTGATACATGGTCACCAGCCACATGAAGGCGAAGCACCCGGCCATCACCGCGCCGCCACCGATCACGACCCAGCCGAACGGATGGAACAGCTTGATGAAATACCACGAGCTGATATCCGACACGGTGGCGGCGAAGGGTGTCGCGATGATGGCGCATTTGAGCCATACGGGCCGCACATAGGCGTGGCTGAACATCAGCCCCATGATGAAAAAGATGATCGTTATCCCGAACAGGTGGATGTGCGACACGCGAATCAGCGTGGCGATCGGCGTGCCGGTGTCCGCCTCCGTCATCTTCTTCACGTTGTCATAGCCGGTCAGGTTGGGGATATGCGGGTTGCTGCCGTCGTGGCAAATCAGGCAGCGCTTCTCGATGATCGGGCTGACGACGCTGGTGAACGCCGCGCGTGTGACACCCTGGTGCAGCCAGCCAATGATGGGGGCGCTCTCGTCCGACGGCAGCATGGTCCGCATCGGACCGCTCAAGGCTGTCTCGAGACGCGAGGCCTGGCCGCTGCCGGAATAGGCGACGACGAGATCCTGATAGGACACCATCGACGGACTGTCCCCGGCCACCCCGGCGTAGGTGACGAATATCAAGGTCAGGGCGAACACGTAGCCGAGCCCGAACACGAGCAGCGCTGCCGTGAACAACACGCGCTGGCTGTACGGCATCTCCGAATAATGATGAAACATCGGGTGCAGCGGTGGGCCAGTCATCATCGGTTCTCTTGGTCAATTGGGCCGGAACACGCGGATACGGCGCTGTCGGATCCCCGGCCGCGACACCGTCCTATGCAGGAATAGTGGGGCGTGCGCAGGAATGATCGGGTGTGCAGCAAGCGGTGCGCCAGGACACGGCGTTGACTGCCTCGGGGCTTGCTGCCTCGGCGGCTACTTCAACGTCGCATAGTAGGCGGCCAGGTTCGCCGCATCATCGGCGCTGAGCGGCGCGGCCTGAGCCTTCATCATCGCGTTGTCGCGCTTGCCCGACTTGAAGTCCGCGATCGCCTGGACGAAAGTGGCCGGGTCGACCCCCGCCAGCTTGGGACCTACCTGGGTTCCCTGGCCATTGGCCCCGTGGCACGTCCCGCAGCTTGTTGCCTTGGCCTTGCCGGCCGCGGCGTCGCCGGCGGCCTGCGCGGCGCCAGCGAGCCCGACCGGCCCACAAGCCGTTCCGACGATCAACGCGGTCAGCAGAATACGCTTCATGGTTTCGTTCCTTTCCTGGATCGTTGCGTGCCTCGTTCGCCTACCGGAATTGCCCGGTACGCCGTCGCCAGCACGTTGGCGCCAGCGCGTCGGGGCCAGCACGCCGGCGACGTCGCGTCATCCGGCGCGGGCGGCCCCGCCACGAGGCTCCGGGCCTCGTTCGCACCATGGCGTTCGCCGTCCCGGCGCCTACTTAAGCGACGCATAGTAGGCAGCAAGATTCGCGTAATCATCGGCGCTGAGCTGGGTGGCCTGAGTCTTCATCATCGCGTTGTCGCGCTTGCCCGACTTGTAGTCGTTCATCGCCTGGATGAACTTGGCGGGATCCTCTCCCGCCAGCTTGGTCCCCATCTGGGTTCCCTCGCCACTCTGCCCGTGGCACATGCCGCAGCTTGTCGCCTTGGCCTTGCCGGCCGCGGCGTCCGCAGCCTGCGCGGCGCCGGCCAATCCGACCGACCCGACAATCAATGCGGCCAGCAATAGACGATTCATCATGCGCTTCCTTTCTGCGATCGCTGGTAGCGTTGTCAGCCTGCTCGTTGTCAGCCTAGCGGGGCGGCACCGGCACGTAGACGACGGCCCGCGCCTTCTGTCGCGCGTAATACGCCGCAAGGTTTCTCACGTCATTCTCGGTCAGGACGTCGGCCATCGCCGCCATCTCCGGGCTGCGGCGCGTGCCGATCCGATAGCCTTCCAGCACCTTCTCCAGATATTCTGCGCGCTGGCCGGCCAGGGCCGGGAAGTGCGGGTCGGTGCTATTGCCGTTGGCACCGTGGCAGCGGTCGCATCGCTCCACCCATTGGGCGGTGGTCAGCGGCTTGCGCACATTCGGCGGCTGCGGCTGCAGGCCCGCGTAGAAGGCGGCCAGGTTCTTGATGGCAGTGTCATCGAGTGCCGCCGACAGGGCCTTCATCGTTGCATTGCCGCGCGTGCCGTTCTTGTAGTCGCTCAGCGTGGCGGCCAGGTACTGGGCATCCTGGCCAGCCAGGCTCGGCGACGAGGGATTGCCGCTGACACCCTCGGTGCCGTGGCAGGCGCCGCAGGGGGTCGCAAGGGCCTGGCCCGCGGCCGGATTGCCCGGCGGGGCCGGGGTTTGCGCCCGGGCAGCCGGTTGCAGCGCGTAGAACAGCGCGATGTTGTCCAGGTTGGCGTCGGGCACCGGCGCCAGCATCCCCTTCATGATGTCATTCTTGCGCTCGCCCGTCTTGTAGGCGGCCATGGCAGCGGCGAGATATTTCGGGTCCTGGCCGATCAGGCTTGGAATCCCGGGCATCGTGCTGATGCCGGCCGCGCCATGGCACCCGGCGCAGGCGGCCGCGCCAGCCTTGCCGGCCTGCACCGCGTCAACATCGCCCTTGGCCTCGCCCGTCGCGACCGGTTGGGCGGGATCCAGCGTCGCATAGTAGGCCGCCACGTTGCTGATTGCGTCGACGCTGAGGTAGGTGATGGCACCGTTCATGGTGTCGTTGCCGCGCAGGCCCGACAGATACGCACGCATCTCGCGGTACAGATAGGGCGAGCGCTGGCCGGCCAGGTTGGGCACGCCGGCGATCTTGCTGATGCCGTCCGCGCCGTGACAGTCCGCGCAGAAATGATCCGCGAGGTGCTGGCCTTCCGCGATATCCATCGAGCTGGCATGCAGGGGGCGAAGTTCGTCACCGCTGCCGGCCTGGTTTGCCGCCGGTTGCGCGGCCGCGGCCAGGGAACCGGCCAGCCAGACCAGGATAACGAGCGCGCCTGCCGCAATGACCGAGGCCGCATGGGAAAACCGTGCGCCGGACCGAGGTATGCCGAGCCCGCTGCGCGTGGCGGTCCCAATGTGCATTGCGGTCCGTATCATTGCGGTCCGTATGTACAACGGCGCGTCTCGCATGATGCCTCCCATGCGGCCGGCCTGCGGGCGAGGCCCGCCGGCGCATCGAGATCGGTCCGGCAAACAGTGCCGGTCGTTCAGGGGTCGCGACCCACGCCCGACACCGCATCGGTCCGCGTCCCTACATACGGTGCGCATGGCCATTGGGCGGAATCGGGAGGTTGATGCGCCGGCTGCTCAGCGGCGACGCACGCGTGCGGACGGAAGTTGCGCGAAGTCTCATACGTCTTTCAGCTCCGGGTCGTGCCGTGGCGGCGGCGGCCAGACCATCACCAACAGCCCGACGGCACCAAGGTCGCGGCCAAGTTGCCGACCCTGCCGCAGCCCCGGTTCAGTATTGCTACTATCATCGCGCCAATGCGGGCCGCGTCGTAGGCCCAGCTTTCCGGAATTTAATGATACCAGATGGGTGCCGGCCCAGATGGGTGTAAGCCATGACCGCGGGGCGGGCATCAGTCGGCGGCCAGCGCGACCGCGGGACTGGTCGCCTGCGCCAGCGCGGCGAACTGGGCGACCCGCGAGGCAATCTGCGGTTCCGACAGCGCGCCGAACCCCAGCAGCACCGTCTGCAGCAGGGGGAGCCGGCCGCGCGTTTCGGCGGGCAACGCGGCCGCCTCCAACCCGCAGCGCCGGGCCAGCGCCGCGAGGTAGCCGGGCGAGCCGGTGTCCGCCGGCGGAAACCACGACAGATGCAGCCCGGCATGCTCGCCCCAGGTCGTCGCCGGGGTGCCGAAATGCCGGCGCAGCGCGGTCAGCAGCGCGTCGCGCCGGCTGGCATAGGCCTTGCCCAGCCGGTGCAGGTGACGCGCATAGCCGCCGCTGCCGAGCAGTTCGGTCAGCGCCGTCTCCTCCAGGAATCGCCGGCTGTCGTCGATCAGCCGCTGCGCCGCCAGGGTGGCGGCGATGAGCCGGCGCGGCAGCACCATGTACGCCAAGCCGAGCCACGGCCCCAGCGAGGTGCAGAAGCCGCCGAGCATGATCACGCGCCCTTCGGTGTCCAGGCTCATCAGCGACGGGACGTTCATGTCGCCGTAGCGCAGCTCGCCCTCGCAATCCTCCTCCAGGACCAGCGCCCCGATCCGCTCCGCCCAGGCGAGCAAGGCGATCCGGCGTCCGCGTGCCAGGGTGACGCCGAGCGGCCGCTGATGCTCCGGCGTGACGTGGACGAGTGCCACGTCGCCGGCGGGCAGGCAGTCGGTGCGCAGCCCGTCGATGTCGACCGGAACGCGCACCAGCTCGACCGCCTCGCCGGCCAGTGCGGCGGCGGCATTGGCGTCGCAGGGGTCTTCCACCACCGCGCGCATGCCGCGGCGCAGGGCCACGCGAGCAATTATATGCAAGGCCTGCTGGCGGCCGCTCACCAGGATTACCTGGTCCGACGCCACGGCCAGCCCGCGCGAGGTGGACAGCCAGCCGGCGATCGCGTTGCGCAGGGCCGGGCTGCCCGCCGGATGCTCCGATCCGAACTGCGCGCCCAGACGATCCAGCGCACCGCGCATCAGGGCGCGCCAGCGGCCGGCGGGGAACAGTGACGGATCCGGACGGCCGACCCGCGTTTCCGCCACCCTCGCTTCGGTTGAGGGGGCGGCGCGCCCAGGGCCCTGGAATGTCGCACTCTCGAATGGAGGGCCTCCGCATGGCGAGCCCTCGGATGGCGCCTGCGGCTCCACCAGGCTGGCTTGCCGCCACGCCGGGCGACGGCCGACGAAGGTTCCCTTGGCCGGCAGCGTCTCCAGATAGCCCTCCGCGACGAGCCGCTCGTAGGTCAGCAGCACCGTATTGCGCGAAATCGCGAATTGCTCAGCCAGCACGCGGGTGGACGGCATGCGCAGGCCGGACCGCAGCCGCGCGGAGGCGATCAGTCCCCGCAGTTGGTCGTAGAGCTGCTGTTGCAGCGGCTGGTCCCGGGCCAGGGTGAGCGGGATCAGCATGGCAGCCTCTCCACCATACAACGGTCGGGCATGCGACGGTCGGCCATACAACGGTCGGGTATGCGACGGTCGGCCATGCTACGGTCGGCCATGCGATGGTCGGCCATGCGATGGTCGCCGTCCGGGAGGCGTGTCCCGCCCCGTCGTGGCAACGTTTTCAGACTCCATGCGGGCCCCCACTGCCGTGGCGCATAGGTCTGCACCACGGACTCGCAAGCCAAGATTACAGAATGGACACTAGCGCTGCGCCGCAGCGTGGCGTTGATCTACCTCAATGAGACCGGAATTGTTTACGCCAAAAGATGCGCCAGTGGACGTTTGTGTGCGCCTGGTTCATGCCGGCGTGACGGCGCTCCGCTTGGCTGATAGCTTCTCACCACGCGACAAGGGCCCCGAGAATGACCGGTTTCCACGCATTCTGCCGTCGATCGCTGGACGATATCCGCGCGCAGGGGCGCTATCGCGAGTTCACCGCCCTACAGAAGCAGGCGGAGCATTTTCCGCACTACCGCCGCCCCGATGGCACCGAGGTGCTGGTGTGGTCGTCGAACGACTACCTGGCGATGGGCGGCCATCCCGTGGTGATCGAGGCGGCCTGTGCGGCGGCCCGCGCGATGGGCGCCGGGGCAGGCGGCACGCGCAACATCAGCGGCACCAGCCCGACGCATGACGCGCTGGAGGCGGAGCTCGCCGCGATGCACGGCAAGCAGGCGGCGCTGCTGTTCACCTCGGGCTTCGTGTCGAATCAGGCGGCGCTGTCGACGGTGCTGAATTCGCGCCCGGCCGGGGCGGACGTGCTGTGGCAGGTGTTTTCCGACGAAAAGAACCACGCCTCGATGATCGCCGGCATCAAAAGCGCGCGGTCGGTCTGCCACATCTTCCGCCACAACGACATGGCGCATCTCGATGCGTTGCTGCGCGCGGCGCCGGCCGGCGCGCCGAAACTGATCGCGTTCGAATCGGTCTATTCGATGGACGCCGACATCGCGCCGCTCGGCGCGATCTGCGACCTGGCCGCGCGGTATGGCGCGATGACCTACCTCGATGAGGTGCACGCGGTCGGCATGTACGGACCGACCGGGGCCGGGGTGGCGGAGCGGGATGGTGTCGCGCATCGCATCGACATCATCGAGGGCACGTTGGCCAAGGCGTTTGGCTGCCATGGCGGCTACATCGCCGGCGATGCCGAGGTGGTCGACTACATCCGCTCGGTGGCGCCGGGGTTCATCTTCACCACCTCGCTGCCGCCGATGGTGGCGGCCGCGGCGCTGGCCGCGGTACGGCACGTGCGCGCCGATGCGGCGCGGCGGGTCAGGCTATTCGAGCGGGCGGAGACGCTGAAGCGCCGCTTCGACGCGGCGGGACTGCCACGCATCAAGTCGGACAGCCACATCGTGCCGCTGCATATCGGCGACGCGGCGTTGTGCAAAACGGTCAGCCGGCGTCTGCTGGACGAGCACGGGATGTACGCGACGCCGATCAACTACCCGACCGTGCCGCGCGGCGAGGACCGGTTGCGCTTCACGCCGACCCCGCTGCACACCGATGCGATGATGGACCAACTGGTCGAGGCGCTGTGCGTGATCCTGCGCCCAGGGGAGCGTGCCGAGCAGCGCGCGGCGGCGTAGGTGTTTGGGTGGATGTGGGAAGATACTACTCCCCCTCCCCTTGAGGGAGGGGGTTGGGGGGAGGGGTTGGTGCCAGGTTCCCGCCGAAGCGTCCCACACGCCGACCCCTCCCCCCATCCCCCTCCCTCAAGGGGAGGGGGAGAATACGCCGCCACCATGACAATGGAGACCGCTGCGTGATCATCGAAGCCGGCCACTACGCCCTGATCCTGGCGCTGTTCGTCGCGCTGGCCCAGTCCATCGTGCCGCTGCTCGGCGCGGCGCGGCACAATGCCGGCTGGATGGCGCTGGGCCGCTCCGCCGCGCTGACCCAGTTCGGGCTGATCGCGCTGGCGATGGCGGCACTGATGTATGCCTACATCACGTCGGACTTCACCGTCATCAACGTCGTCCAGAACAGCCACACTGACAAACCGTTGCTGTATCAGATCACCGGCGTGTGGGGGAACCACGAGGGCTCGATGGTCCTGTGGGTGTTCATGCTGTCGCTGTGCGGCGCGCTGGTGTCGCTGTTCTGCGACAACCTGCCGGCCGAACTGCGCGCGCGCGTGCTGTCGGTGCAGGGCATGATCGGCGTCGGCTTCCTGCTGTTCATCCTGCTGACCTCCGATCCGTTCCTGCGCACCTTCCCGCCGGCGCCGAACGGCGAGGGGCTCAATCCGGTGCTGCAGGATCCCGGCCTCGCGTTCCATCCGCCGTTCCTCTACCTCGGCTATGTCGGCTTCTCGGTCTCGTTCTCCTTCGCCGTCGCGGCGCTGATCGAGGGGCGGGTCGACGCCGCCTGGGCGCGCTGGGTGCGGCCGTGGGCGCTGGCATCGTGGTGCGCGCTGACCATCGGCATCGCGATGGGAAGCTGGTGGGCTTACTACACGCTGGGCTGGGGCGGCTGGTGGTACTGGGATCCGGTCGAGAACGCATCGTTCATGCCCTGGCTGGTCGGCACGGCGCTGATCCATTCCTCGATCGTGGTCGAAAAGCGCGACACGCTGAAAAGCTGGACCGTTCTGCTGGCGATCATCACATTCGCACTGTCGCTGGTCGGAACGTTCCTGGTGCGCTCCGGCGTGCTGACCTCGGTGCATGCCTTCGCCAGCGATCCTCGGCGCGGCGTGTTTATCCTGCTGCTGCTGGTCGTGGTGATCGGCGGTTCGCTGACGCTGTACGCGGTGCGCGCGCCGTACCTGAAGGGTGGCGGGCTGTTCGCGCCGATCTCGCGCGAGGGCGCGCTGGTGCTGAACAACGTGCTTCTGGTCTGCGGCTGCGCCACGGTGTTCCTGGGCACGCTGTATCCGCTGTTCCTGGACGCGGTGGGCGGGCCGAAGCTGTCGGTCGGCTTCCCGTTCTTCGACCGCACGTTCGTGCCGATGATGACACCGCTGCTGCTGGCGGTGGGCGTCGGGCCGCTGCTGGCGTGGAAGCGCGGCGACCTGCTGGGCGCGCTGCAACGGCTGTGGACGGCATTCGCGGTGGCGCTGATCGTGGTGGCGGGCGGCCTGGTCGTGACGCAGGGCGCGCAGGTGCTGGCGGTGCTCGGCATCGCGCTGGCGGCCTGGGTGTTCACCTCCGCCGCCGTCGAGTGGGCCGAGCGGGTGCGATTGTTCCGGACCGGGATCGGCGACACCTGCCGGCGCGCGGTCAACCTGCCGCGGGCGGCGTACGGCATGTCGATGGCGCATATGGGCGTGGCGGTGACCGTCGCCGGCATCTCGGCCTCCGCCTTCGCGGTCGAGAACATCCAGCTCGTGAAGGTGGGCGGCGATCTGCCGATCGGCGCCTACGTGCTGCATCTCGCGGGCGTGGAGAAAATCCCCGGCGCGAACTTCACCGCCGACGATGCCGCGATCGAGGTCCGTCGCGACGGCGTGCTGCTTGCGACCGTGCATCCGGAGCGGCGATTCTTTCCGTTGCAGCAACAGACCACCAGCATGACGGCGATCCGCAGCAACCTGCTGGCCGATCTCTACGTCGCGCTGGGCGACCGCGACGACAACGGCGCCTGGACCATCCGCGCCTACTGGAAGCCGCTGGTGCCGTGGATCTGGCTCGGTGCCGTCATCATGGCGTTCGGCGGCATGGTCAGCCTGAGCGACCGGCGCTGGCGGGTGGGCGTCGCGGCGCGCGCGCGAGGACGGGTGTTCGCGCAGGCAGCCACCGGAGACTGAGGCTTCATGCGCAAGGTCGTGTACCTGCTGCCGCTGCTGGCATTCTTCGTGCTCGTCGCCTGGTTCGCGCTGGCGCTGCGGCCGAATTACGACCCGCAGACGCTGCCCTCGGCGATGATCGACCAGCCGGCGCCGGCGTTCGACCTGGGCAGCCTGAACGGCGGGCCGGACCTGTCGCTGGACGGGCTGAAGGGTCAGGTGGTGCTGGTGAATTTCTTCGCGTCCTGGTGCGCGCCGTGCCGGGTGGAGCATCCGATCCTGATGCGCCTGGCGGCGGAGGAGCACGTCGCGCTGTATGGCATCGACTATAAGGACCGGCCGGAGGACGCCCGGCGTATCCTGGCCCAGCTCGGCGATCCGTATCGCGCGATCGGGCTGGATCCGGATGGCATTACCGGCATCAATTTCGGCGTTTACGGCGTGCCGGAGACCTATGTGATCGACAAGACCGGACAGATCCGCAAGCGGTTCGTCGGCCCGTTGACGGAATCAGCGCTACAGCAGGAGCTGCTGCCGCTGCTGAAGAAGTTGAACGCATCATGAGACGAAAGTTGAACGCGTCATGAGAAGCGTGCTGGCACTGCTGGCCGCGTTGCTGCTGGGCGCGCCGGCGCTCGCGGTGACGCCGCAGGAACGCCTTGCCGACCCGGCGCTGGAGGCGCGGGCGCGGGCGATCAGTCAAAATCTGCGCTGCCTGGTGTGCCAGAACGAGTCGATCGACGAATCCGACGCCGACCTGGCACACGACATCCGCGTGCTGCTGCGCCAGCGCATGCTGGCCGGCGATACCGATGCGCAGGCGGTGCAATACATGGTCGCGCGCTATGGCCAGTTCGTGCTGCTGCGCCCGCCGGTCGAGCCGGCGACCTGGGTGCTATGGTACGGCCCGGGCGCGCTGCTGCTGGTGGCCGGGCTGGGCACGGTGATCTGGTTGCGCCGCCGGTCCGGCATGGGCGCCCCCGCGTCGGTGCCGCCGCTGACCGATGTGGAACGACAACGGCTTGATGCGATGCTGCGGGAGACGGAGCGGTGATTCCGCTGACACTTGTCCTGCTCGGCATGACCGCGGTGGTTGTGCTGGTACTGCTGCTGCCGCTGCTGCATGCTTGGCGCGCGCCGGCCGAGCGGCGGCAGTACGATCGTGCGGTGTACCGTGCGCAGCTCGACGAGCTGGCGCGTGATGTCGCGCGCGGGGTGATCGGCGGGGCCGAGGCGCAAGCCGCACGGGTGGAGATCGAGCGGCGCTTGCTGGCGGCCGGTTCGGCGCCAGGGTCGGCGACGGCATCGGTGCAAGGTGCGGCCCACCCGGGTGCGTTCCCCCCGGGTGCGGCGCCCCCAGGTGCGGCTCCGGGCGCGGCCCTGGGCGCGACACCTTCGCGCGTGGGCAGCAGCCGCGCGCTGGCGCTTGCGGCGGCGTTGATCATCGCCGGTGGCGCGGGCCTGGTATACCTGCGCCTGGGTGCGCCCGGCGTGCCGGATGTGCCGTTCGCCGAGCAGCACGCAATCGCGCCCGGAGGGCAGGCGCAGCATGTCGATATGGCGGACGCCGCAAAAACCTTGGCCGCCAAGCTGAAGGCGAATCCCAACAACGCGCAGGGCTGGCTGATGTATGCCCGTACCGAGGCGATGCTGGGCAACTGGCAGACCAGCGCCGACGCTTACTCGCGTGCCATCGCGCAGGGCCAGACCGACGCCGACGTGTTCGCCGGGTACGGCGAGATGCTGGTACTCGGAACCGACGGCATCGTCGGGCCGCCGGCGCGCGCGGCCTTTGCGTCGGCGCTGCAGCACGATGGGAAAAACGATGTCGCGCGCTACTATACCGCGCTGGCCGACGCGCAGGCTGGCGAGTCGCGGCGTGCGATCGCGGGGTGGCAGGCGCTGGCTGCCGACATTCCGGACGACTCGCCGATGCGCGAGGCGATCGGCCGGCAGGTCGCCGATGCGGCGAGCACGGCGGGGATCGCCGCACCACCGTTGCCGAAGGGCCAGCCCGCCGCCGCCGCGTCCACCACCGGCCAGCCCACCGCCGGAGAGCAGGGTCCGGGGCAGGACCAGATGGCGGCCGCGGAGAACATGCCGCCGGCGGAACGTGACAAGATGGTCCGCGGCATGGTGGAAAAACTTGCCACCGAGTTGGCGAGCGCGCCGGACAACCTGGCCGGCTGGCTGCAACTGGGTCGCGCCTACACGGTGCTGGGGGATGCCGACAAGGCGGCGGACGCGCTCGACCACGCGGCCAGGCTGAAGCCGGGCGACGTCGAGATCTCGATGCAGGAGGTCGAGGCGATCCTGACCAACCGCAAGCCGGATGACGCAATCCCCGCGCGCGCGGTGACGTTGCTGAAGCAGATCGAGGCGGTGTCGCCCGATCGGCCCGAGGTGCTGTGGTATCTCGGCGTGGTCGCGGCGCGGGCCGGGCAGCGCGACGAGGCCAAGCGCGACTGGCAGCGTCTGCTGCCGCTGCTGCCGGCGGACAGCGAGGATCGCAAGACGGTGGTCGAGGCATTGCAGACGCTCGACAAGTCTTGAGGGCTATCCGTACACCTCTCCCGCGCTTCGCGGGCTTGGGCCGCGGAAACGCCACCTGTCGCCACCTGTCATTGCGAGGAGCGCAGCGACGAAGCAATCCCCATCCTCGGGGGCACGAGCTTGCTTCGTCGCTGCGCTCCTCGCAATGACAGAGGGAGCCGGCGGATTCCAGTCAGCGGTAATGTGCCCTACAGCAGCGCCATGCGCGTCGACAGTCCGGTGTCGCGACGCGCCGCCTGGGCGGCCATGCGAACCGACGCATTGGCTGCGCCAAAACCCTGGTAGCCGCGCCGCTCGACGATCTCGAAGAAGAACCGGTCGTGGAACGTATCGGTGTACGCGTGCAGGAACTCGCCGTTGTCGTCGCGGTCGTACAGCAGGTTCAAGCGCGCCAGCTCGGACAGGCGCGCATCCTCCAGCCCGTGGCGCGCGGCGAGATCGTCGTAGTAGTTCGCCGGGATCGGAAGCACCGGCGCGCCGAGCGCGGTGCATCGCTGCACCGTGGTGACGATGTCGTCGGTGGCCAGGGCGATGTGGTGCACTCCGGCGCCGGCGTAGGCGGTAACGAAATGCCCTGTCGCCGTCTCGCGACTTTCCGAGATATTCAGCGGCAGGCGGATGCTGCCGTCCACACTGACCATCGCGCGGCTCTGGATCAACCCGTACGGGTCCGGCAGCTCCCAGAGCGGCTGCGCCTGCAATCCGAACAGGGCGCGGTAGAACAGCACGAAACCGTCCATCCGTCCGTGCGGCAGCGCCTGGGCGATGTGATCGACGCTGGTGTGCCCGCTGTCCGGCCCGGCCTGGCCGAACAACGTGAAGTCGTCGTCGTAGATGCTGCGGCCGGCGTCGTCGGGGCCGACCAGATAGAGCAGTGTGCCGTCCGGGGCGCGCAATGCGGGGATGCGGCGTTCGCCACGGCCAACGCGTTCGTGCCACTCGGGCGCAAGCAGCGCGGCCGCCCGATCCACTGCACGCGCGGCGTCGTCGACGCGCAGCGCCGTCGCGCAGACCGACGGGCCGTGCAGTTGGAAATGCTCGGCGGCGGCGCTGTCCTGCTCGGCGTTCAGGATCAGGTTGGCGCGGCCCTGGCGGAACAGATCCACCGCCTTGGAACGATGGTGTCCGGCATGGCGGAAGCCGAGCGCGCGCAAATATTCGCCGAGCTCGCGGCCGGTTTCCTCGTCGACGGCGAATTCGAGGAACTCCACCCCATCGAACCGTGGCGGTGCGGGCAGCGCCAGTGCTCCGGCCGCGGATTCCGTCAAAATCAGAGACCGCAGTCCATCGCGCGCGGTGAGCCTGGCGGGGGCGGCGCGGAATTCGTCGTTGAATATCTCTAACGAAATCGGGCCGCGATAGCCGCAGGCGAGCACGGCGCGCAGGAAATCATCGACCGGCAGCTCACCCTGGCCTGGGAAGTTCCGAAAATGCCGGCTCCAGGACAGCGTGTCCATCGCCAGGCGCGGCGCATCGGCAAGCTGGACGAAGAACAGTTTTTCCCCGGGCAGCTCGGCGATGCCGGCGGGATCGTCGTTGACCGCGAGGGTGTGGAAACTGTCGACAATCAATCCGAGCGCGGGATGATCTCCCTGCTGCACGATCTTCCAGGCGTGCCGCCATCGGTTGACATGGCGGCCCCAGGCCAGCGCCTCGTATCCCACGCGCAGGCCGCGGGCGCCGGCGCGGGCGGCCATCTCGGCCAGGTCGGCGGCGGCGCGGGCATCATCGTCGATCGCCGCCGGCAGCGTGTTGCTGCACACCAGCACAAGGTCGGTGCCGAGCGCCTGCATAAGGTCGAACTTGCGCTCGGCGCGGTCGAGGTTGCGCGCCCGCTGCGGGTCGGGCATCGCCTCGAAGTCGCGGAACGGCTGGTACAGCACGATGGCGATGCCGAGGTCCTCGGCGATACGGCGCACATCGGCGGGTGAGCCGTCGTAGGTGAGCAGGTCGTTCTCGAAGATTTCGACGGCGTCGAAGCCGATGGTGGCGGCGGCGTCGAGTTTTTCCGGCAGGGTGCCGCTGAGCGAGACCGTGGCGATCGAGCGGGGTAGGCGCGCCGTCGCGGAACCGGCTGGCTCGGGCATGCGGGCGATCCTCCCAGGGTTTTCAGGTTGGGGAGTTTAGCGCGGATAGGGCGGACTTCCCCACGATATCTGCCGCCGGCAGCTCAATTGCGCCAATTCCGGCGCCCACGCTTCCACCAGCAAGTTTCACCACAGAGGCACCGAGGCACAGAGAAGTGAAACGATTGCCCGATGCGCAAAGCGTATTGACTGCCTGCTCTGTGCCTCCGTGCCTCTGTGGTGAATCTGTCTTGCCGAGGAACCAGCGCCGCCACCGCAAGCAGCGATTCGGTGCATGACGTCTCACACCTTCCGGCCGATCCAGTCCGCGATCGCCTGCCCCATCACCAGTTCCAGGTCGCGCCCGGTCAGCCAGGGCAGTTCCTCGGTGAACATCGTGACGCACTGGCGATAGCTGCACGGCATTCGCGTGATGTCGGTGCCCCAGAAGAACCGCCGCGGGCCGTACGCGTCAT
Organism: Acetobacteraceae bacterium; assembly: GCA_003151425.1. Lineage (GTDB taxonomy): Bacteria > Pseudomonadota > Alphaproteobacteria > Acetobacterales > Acetobacteraceae > Palsa-883. The sequence continues at coordinate 49,042 of PLXO01000073.1, read as the reverse complement.
AGATACGGCGCAGCCCATCATGAATGTTTCGATACGGGTATGGCTCGCTGGAGCAAGACGGCGCGCCGGTCGCCTTGATCGCGACATTGGGCAGCTTCGCCAACGCAATCAACTCGGGCAGCGTGGCGAAGGCGGCCGCATCCTTGGTGCGACGCACCAGCCCTAGGTGGTCGATAATCAGCTTCAACCCGGGATGCCGCTCGGCGATGCCGCGGAAGATCGGCAGGAAGCGTCCGGCGAGCAGCGCCACCGGCAGCCCGGCCCGCTCCGCCGCCGGCCACAGCCAGTCCATCGTTCCGTCCTCGTGCCAGGTCTGCTGCTCCGGACGGACCAGCGCAAAGCGCAGGCCGAGCATGCCGGGCTGCGTCTTCCAGCTATCAACCAGCGCGCGGCTCTCCGGCCGGTCGAGCGGGAAATGGCCAAGGATCGCGAACTTGTCCGGATGCTGGCGTGCGGCGTCGATGGCGACCGCGTTGGAGTTCGGGTCCCAGCTCGGCGGATGAATTACCGCGGCATCGACGCCGGCCGCCGCCATCTCGGCCAGCAGTTCGTCCTTGGTGAAGACCGGGACGGGCCGATGCGGCTCCATCGGCGTGCCACTGGACCAGATATGCACCTGGGCGTCGACGATCCGCATTGGCGTCCTCCTGGGTCGGTGGTTGCGCCGAGTGTAGTATGGATGGTTCCGATGTCGATGCACTTGATTTCTGCCCGCTTCGGCCGAGGCTGAACGCGGGCATTGCAATTTCGGCCTAGAAGTGTACCGATGCTGCATAGTGATCGCCAAGCGTCTCGTTTCTGGCGGTCCCCATATTGGGTTTCCCGGCAATGCGTCATCGCAGCTTTGGTACGACTATGCGGATGATAGCTCGCGAGGCAGCGCGTGCCCAACGAGCCCGGCAACAGGCCGCCGCCCACACGGCAGCTCGTCAATATTTGGCTTCGCGGACCGAGGAAGCCGGAGAGCTTACACAGAATATACAAGAACAGGACCGAGCTATTGAAGGTTTGCTAGCGCGAGGATTGGCGAAGAACCCGACGATCGATTTACTGGCAACCCGCCGACGCTTCCTGCCCGGCAAGTTTGACGAGACAAGATGGGCATTGTTTGCTCCAGTGCTCGGCACGTACCTCCCCGCAGCGCCGGGCTTCTTTGGCCGCATGGTGCCCGGTGCTGTTCGACGCCACGAGCGCCGGACCGCAGATTCAAAACGTCGGTTCGACGAAGCCAACGATAGGTACGCGAAGGACTTGGCTCGCCGGAACGTCGCTCTCGGGACCTTCAAAGCTGAAGAGGAGGCCCGCGAAGCTGAAATTGAGCGACACAACGCAGACGTTCAGGAAGCTAAGCGCGCGTTGCTCGCGGCTGAGTATCCTGCGGTTATCAGCTATTTCGCGTTAGTCATGGAGAAAAGCCTTGATGGTGAACCGGACGCGACCTCAGCGGAGGTAGGTTACTCCCCAGAATCCAGGCATTTAGTTGTTGATCTAGAACTACCGGAATTTTCCGCTGTGCCGGAGGAAAGCAACTTTCGGTATTTGAAACCCGGAGATCGCGTCGAACCTGTTTTGCGCCCGTTGGCTAAACGGAAAGCCCTGTATTCCAAACCTGCTAAGCCAAGTCGCGCTGAAATGCATCGATACGGTATTCCGTGCTTCACCTGAGGGCGTAGTAGATTGCCTGACCCTTAACGGCATGTTGGACACGATCGATCCAGGGACAGGTCAGCAAGTGCGTGTTTGCCTGCTGTCCGTTCGTGTCACGGCAGATATCTTTCGGACGCTCAACCTTGGTCAGGTTCAGCCTGAACACTGCCTGCGCTCACTCAAGGCTTCGGTTTCGCGGTCGCCGACTGAACTACTTGCCGTTAAGCCGCTCGTAGAACTCGATATGGTCGATCCACGGTTCGTAGAGACGATGGATGTTATGTCGGGCCTGGACCATCGCCCGAACCTCATGGAACTGACGCCGACGGAATTTGAGGGCCTGATCACCAATCTGTTTAGTGCGATGGGACTGGAGACCCGCCAGACGAGGCCGTCGCGTGATGGCGGGGTCGATTGCGTGGCTTTCGACCCACGCCCGGTCTTCGGGGGCAAGGTAGTAATCCAGGCCAAACGCTATAAGAACACCGTCGGCGTCAGCGCTGTCCGCGACCTGTTCGGGACTTGTCAGAACGAAGGCGCATCGAAGGGCATTCTTGTAACCACCAGTGGATATGGGAAGGCTGCATTCGAATTCGCCCGAGGAAAACCACTCGAACTTTTGGACGGCGGGAACTTGCTGTACCTACTTGCCGAACACGCTAAGGTTGATGCACGCATAGTCATGCCAGACGGTTGGACCGACATTCCAGTGCATGGAGAGTGAATTTCCGGGATGGAGACACGTCGACAGTCGACTTGGCTGACGAGGTGCAGGAAATCAAGCACGCAATCGACTGATTATGTGCCCGGTGCAAACAATTAAGCCTACCCCTCCTCACCGAACACATCGCTCCGGATGGCCTTATCAGGCTCTTTCGTCCGCCTGCTGTTCGAGCCAGCGCTGTTCACCGTCGCGAAAGATCCGAAACGCGGTCAATAATGAAACAGCGCCTGCTCAAGCGGGGTCACGTCCTGCCGTTCGTCGACTACCGCCAGGAACTCGCGTTCTTTGGCAGGCGCTCATCGTCGTCGATCACCCGCACCAGGTGCGGCGGGACCGGCGCCCAGTCCCAGAACACGACGTTCACGTCTGCCGCGACTGCACCTTTGGCGAAGCTGGGGACTATAGCACCTGCCGTTCCGGCCGCGACAAGACGCTCCGTGATCTCCCAGGATGGCGGGTTGATCCCGCGAGTAGCAAGATCCTTCCATGGGCAAGCGAGATCCGTTGGGTTAATCCCATTCGCTGCAAGAGTGGCAGCGTCGGTAAGGTCGAGAACGTCCTCGCAGTCCACCTCATAGGCACACAGCGTCATCGGCTGCGCCTTGAACGGGAACGCCTGCTGCGCCTCGAGCCAGGCGGTCTCGAACCGCAAGGCGGTATAGAGCGCGAGCACTCCGACCCGGTTGAAGCGACCTCCGGCGGACGCGGCGCCCTGGACGGAGTCCGGTGCGAAGGCCCATCTTGGATTGTGCGCCCGATAGACGAACCCGGTCAGCTTCACGCGTATCCGCCGACGGCGATTCCGGCGAGATAGCTCTTCAAATGTTCCGACCGACCGGCACGAACCAGGTCTTCGGCGGTCTGATCGCCGAAGGCGGGGATTGGCTGCGACCGGTACCAGGCGAAGGCCTGCGGCACCGACCCGCACCACGGTAGAATACGGTTGATGATCTCGGCCACCTCCCGCAACCGAGCCTGGGTCGCCGGAGCTTGCAACCGTCGTGTTTTCGACACGGCGTCCCGTGATAGTCCGGAGGCGGCGGCCAACTCGCCCTTGGTGACACGCAGCACGAAGCTGAGCCGATCGGGCTCGACCAAGCCTTCGCGGCTGATGACCTCGTCCAAGAAGGTATGTTCCCTGGTCGCCGACATGTGCCTCACTATCTGACCCGACTTCGGGACATTACATGCGCTCGCCGGGGACTACTTTCAAGTCGCAGCCCGACACGCGCCTCCTTGTATGGGGTTTTAGCCGCGCCGCTCGCGCCCTCCGAGACCGTGCCTGGGTGTAATTTTACCGGGCGCGAATCTTGACACTTCGGCCGGAGATTGACTTGCCGCCCGGCTGGGTCCGCCGAACCGCGAGCACGGACCGGTAGGGAAGGCACCAGACAGGAGAGCCAGCCAGCAAGGTTCTGATGCGCGAACATGTTGCTGCCGGCGGTGACCAACCGAGCGAACGTGCCTTCCATTTCGCAAGCAGCCGGCCGCTCCTGATGTTTTTCTAGCGAATAACGTTACGCTGTCGTCGGCGCTTTAGGTTCGAGCCACGCCAAATTACCTACGATGTTGAATAATGTCCCGAGCGGTGCTGTGCTGCCGATCCGACCGGCGAGGGCAGCGCGAATGACCAAGAGAATGATGAAGCTCGGGATGTCGATCCGCGGGATCGGCTACCACCCGGCGGCCTGGCTGCACCCGGACGTGCCGGCCGACGGCACGCTGCGCTTTGAGCATTACCTGCACAATGCGCAGACCGCCGAGCGCGGCAAATGCGACCTGATCTTCTTCGCCGACGGCATCGGCATCCGTGAGCGCGACGCGCCGCGCGGCTCGCTGGCGCGGTCGGGCTACGAGATTGTCGAGATGGAGCCGATGACCTTGCTGCCGGCGATCGCCGCACGGACCGAACGCATCGGCCTGGTGACCACCGCGTCCACCACCTACAACGAGCCGTTTCATATTGCCCGCAAGTTCGCCACGCTCGATCTGATCAGCAAGGGCCGCGCCGGGTGGAACATCGTCACCTCCTGGTCCGAGGCGGAGGCGAAGAACTTCAACCGCGAGGAACATCTCGACTACGACACCCGCTACGAGCGCGCCGAAGAATTCGTCGAGGTCGTCACTGGGCTGTGGGACAGTTGGGAAGACGACGCCTTCATCTACGACCGTGCGTCGAAAGTGTTCTACGACGAAACGAAGATGCATGTGCTGAACCATCGCGGCAAGCACTTCCAGGTGCGCGGGCCGCTGAACGTCGCCGGCATGCCGCAGGGCCGGCCGGTCCTGGTGCAGGCCGGCGCGTCCGATCAGGGGCGCGAGATCGCGGCGGCCACCGCGGACGTTCTGTACGCGATGCAGTCCGATATCCCGGCGATGCGTGCCTACTACGTCGACGTGAAGCAACGCATGGAGAAATACGGCCGCGACTGGGACGACCTGAAGATCCTGCCGGGCCTGCGTCCGATCGTCGGTCGCACCCAGGCCGAGGCGCAGGCGAAGTTCGACCAGTTGCAGGACCTGCTCGATCCGCTGGTCGGCCTGGCGCGGCTGCACGGTGCTTTTGGCGACCTCTCGGGGTATCCGCTGGACGGGCCGGTGCCGCTCGATGTGCTGGGGCCGAACGAGATGCGTAGCGGCACCGAACGTCTGCGCGAACGCATCAAGCGCGAGAACATGACAATTCGAGAACTCTACAAGTCGGTGGCCGGCGGCGGCGGGTTCCATCTGATCGGCACCGCGTCGCAGATCGCCGACACGATGGAGGAATGGATCGACGCCGAGGCGTGCGACGGGTTCAACATCACGCCCACCCACCTGCCCGGCGGCTGCGAGGATTTTGTCAATTTCATCACGCCGGAGCTGCAGCGGCGCGAAAGGTTCCGCAAGGAATACGAAGGTTCCACCCTGCGCGAGAACCTTGGCCTGAAACCGTATGTCAATCGCTACGCCAGGGCGCGCCGGTTGAAGGCGGCGGAATAGCTTCTCCGCTTCTCCCCCTCCCCGGGCTGCGCCAGCCAAACTGACCCACCACCGCGGCTTGACCCCGGTCCCGCCCTATCCACATATTGTCCACCATGGCATCGGTGTATAGGCAGGCGCGAATTAGCGGCCCGGCGGCTCAGTGAGCCCCGGGACTTTCAACGCGCCCTGACACCCTGACGCGGCCTCCGCCGCACGGATTCCACCATGAACGACGTTCCCGCCGACGCGCCGCGCGACTATCGCGACACCGTCTTCCTGCCGCAGACCAGCTTCCCGATGCGCGGCGACCTGCCGAAGAAAGAGCCGCAGATCCTGGCCCGCTGGGACGGATTGGACCTGTGGGGCAAGCTGCGCGCTGCCTCCGCCGGTCGCCCGATGTTCATCCTGCATGACGGCCCGCCATACGCGAACGGCCATCTGCATATCGGCACGGCGCTGAACAAAATCCTCAAGGACGTGGTCAACCGCACGCGCCAGATGGCGGGCTACGACGCCAACTACATCCCCGGCTGGGACTGCCACGGCCTGCCGATCGAGTGGCAGGTCGAGGAGCGCTACCGCAAGGCGGGCAAGGACAAGGACGCGGTGCCGGTGCTGCAATTCCGCGCCGAGTGCCGCGACTGGGCCGAGCACTGGATGGGCATCCAAAAGTCCGAATTCCGCCGCCTCGGCGTCGAGGGCGCATGGCGCGAACGCTACGCCACCATGGACCGCAAGTCCGAAGCAGCGATCGAGGCAGAAATCGGAAAATTCCTGCTGAATGGCGCGCTGATCCGCGGGCTGCGTCCGGTGCTGTGGTCGCCGGTGGAGAAGACCGCGCTGGCCGAGGCCGAGGTGGAGTACTACGATCACACCAGCACGACGATCTGGGTGCGGTTCCCCATCCTGCGCTCGCCGATCGCGGCGTTGGTCGGCGCCGCCGCGGTGATCTGGACGACGACGCCCTGGACGATGCCGGGCAATCGCGCAATCGCGGCGGGGGCGGATTTCGACTACGCGCTGCTGCATGTCGACGGCGTGGCGGAGGGGTCGCGCGCGCGCGTCGGCGAGCGGCTTGTAGTGGCGTTGGAGCTGTTGCCGCAGGTCTGCAAGGATCTCGGCATCGCGACGCACCACCTCGATCACGTATTCAAGGGTGCCGATCTGGCCGGCGCCGTCTGCGCGCATCCGCTGCGTGGCCACGGCTACGATCATGACACGCCAATCCTGCTGGGCGACTTCGTCACCATCGAGGCTGGCACCGGCCTGGTCCACATCGCGCCGAACGCCGGCGAGGACGATTTTGTCCTTGGCCGCGAGCACGGCCTGGAGGTCGCCGACACGGTGGGCGATGACGGCACCTTCAACGCCTGGGTGCCGCTGTTCGCCGGCCTGCATGTCTACAAGGCGGCCGACCCGGTTTGTGCCGCGCTGGATGACGCCGGCGGGCTGCTGGGGCGCGGCAAGCTGGTGCACTCCTACCCGCATTCCTGGCGGTCCAAGGCGCCGCTGATCTTCCGTGCGACGCCGCAATGGTTCATCCGCATGGACGGCCCGGAGCACATCCGCGACAAGACGATGGCGGCGATCGACGCCACGGTATTCGTGCCGGATCACGGGCGCAACCGCCTGGGCGGCATGATCAGTGCGCGGCCGGATTGGTGCATCAGCCGCCAGCGCGCCTGGGGCGTGCCGATCGCGGTGTTCGTCGACAAACGCACCGGCGAGGTGTTGCGCGATCCCGACGTGGTGCAGCGCATCGTCACCGCGTTCGAGACCGAGGGCGCCGACGCCTGGTATTCGTCACCGGCGTCACGCTTCCTGGGGAATGAACGGAACCCGGACGACTACGAGCAGGTGATGGACATCGTCGATGTCTGGTTCGAATCCGGGACGACCCATGCCTTCGTGCTGGAGGGGCGGCACTTGCCCTGGCCCGCGGACCTCTATCTGGAGGGTTCCGACCAGCATCGCGGCTGGTTCCACCACTCATTGCTGGAGTCCGTCGGCACGCGCGGCGTGGCGCCGTTCAAGGCGGTGCTGACGCATGGCTTCGTGATGGACGAGCACGGGAGAAAAATGTCGAAGTCGCTCGGCAACGTCACTGCACCGCAGGAGGTCGCCGACAAATACGGCGCCGACATTTTGCGGCTGTGGGTGATGATGTCGGACACCAGTGAGGACCTGCGCATCGGCCCGGACATCCTCAAGCAGCAGGCCGAGCTGTACCGCCGGCTGCGCAACACGCTGCGCTGGCTGCTGGGCAGCCTGGCGGGGTTCACGGACGACGAGCGCGTGCCCGAGGCGGAGATGCCGGAGCTGGAACGTTGGGTGCTGCATCGCCTCAGTGAACTGGATGCGCGCATCCGCGCCGCGGTGGAAAGCTATGACTGGACGGGTGTGTATCCGGAGCTGCACAATTTCTGCGCCGCCGATCTGTCGGCGTTCTATTTCGATATCCGCAAGGACGCGATCTACTGCGACCGCCCGGATAGCCTGCGTCGGCGCGCCGCGCGGACCGTGCTGGACCATCTGCATCGCTGCCTGACGACCTGGCTGGCACCGGTGCTGTGCTTCACCGCGGAGGAGGCCTGGAGCGCCCGCTTCGGCGAAACCGAAAGTGTACATCTGCAACTGTTCCCGACGCTTCCGGCGTCGTGGCACGACGATGCGCTGGCGGCGCAGTGGGAGTCGGTCCGCACCATCCGCCGGCGGATCACCGTCCCCATCGAGGAGGCGCGCAAGGCAGGGACAATTGGCGCGTCGCTGGCCGCCGCCGTGCGCCTGCCGCTCGCGCCGGACGAGGCGACGCTGCTCAGCGCCGATGACTGGGCGGAGATCGCCATCGTTTCCGTCGTGCACCCGGTCGCCGGCAGTGCCGAGGACCTTGCAGAGATCACGCCGGCGCCGGGGACCAAATGCGTCCGTTGCTGGCGCGTGCTGGAGGAGGTCGGCCAGCAGGCGAAGCACCCCACGCTTTGCGCGCGCTGCGCCGATGCGGTCGAGTCCGGATTGCTCTGCCGGGCGGCTGCGTGAGGGTGGGCACGTGAACCCCGAGGGCGTGAAACCCAAGGACGTGAAACCCAAGGACGTGAAACCCAAGGACGTGAACCCCAAGGACGTGAACGATGGGCGCGTGAAAGATGGACGCGCGACCCCCGAGCGCGTGAACCCGAGGGCGTGAAGGACGGGCGTGTGAACAAGGATCGCTATGTCCGCACGGGGCTGATTGCCGCCGTGCTGGTGCTGCTCGCCGACCAGGCAAGCAAATGGTCGGTCATGTCGCTGATCGACCTGCCGGAGCGCGGCCAGGTCGTGCTGGCCCCGGTGCTCAACCTGGCCATGGTACGGAACACCGGCGTGACTTTCGGCCTGCTGACCGGATTCGGCGAATGGGGCCATCTGCTGCTGGCCGGGCTGGCCATCTGCGTGGTGGCGGCGCTTGGCATCTGGCTGTGGCGCGCCGAGACTCGGCTGGCGGCGATCGCGCTGGGCGCCATCGGCGGCGGGGCGATCGGCAACGTGATCGACCGCCTGCGCTTCGGGTGGGTGGTCGACTTCATCGACGCGCATCTCGGGGACTGGCACTGGTATGTGTTCAACCTCGCCGACGCGGCGATCGTCTGTGGGGTCGCCGCGCTGGTGATCGACAGCCAGTGGCCGCGCCGTGCGCCGGCGGATAAGGTGCTGGGGTAGGCCCTACGCCGCGTTGTTCGATCTGTCCCCCTGCCGCGAAGCGCATCAAGGAGTCTCAGCGCGCTCTGCGTGCCACCGGGAAAATGGACGGGCGGCGGCCACGACATGGCCCCGGACGGATCGGGAGCGCTGAGCCGGCGCGTCGGACTTTTACAACCGCCGGTCGCCTTGCCGTCGCCACACCATAAGGCTAAGAAAATGACCATGTCTGACCAAGCGCCGAAGCTGCCCGTGTCGCGCCGCGCCGCTCTTCCCCCGCGAGCTTTGGCCGTCGCCTGGGCCGCGCCCGCTTTGCCGGTGCTCGCGCTCGTCGCGGTGCTGCTGGCGGGCTGCGGCACCACCGATCTCTCGCGCACCTTCGGCTTCACGCGCGACGTGCCGGACGAGTACACAGTTACCACCCAGACACCGCTGTCGATGCCGCCCGAGTTCAATGTTCGGCCGCCGAGCCCGGGGGCAGCGCGGCCGCAGCAGGTATCGACGCAGCGCCAGGCCGAGGAGGCGCTGGTGCCGCAGACCGCGCTGACAGGCGTGCCGGCCGGCCAGGCCAGTTCCGGTCAGGCGGCGCTGGTGCAGGCGGCCGGTCCGGCGCCGCCGTCGAATATCCGCGCCGAGGTCAACGGCGAGGCCGCGGCCACGGCGGAGCAGAACCAAGGCTTCGTCGACACGCTGATGTTCTGGCGTGACACGCCGCCCCCCGGGATCGCCGTCGACCCGAAGCGGGAAGCGCAGCGGATCAAGGAGAACGCGGCGCTCGGGCGCAGCCAGGATTCCGGCGATACGCCGATCATCCAGCCGAAAACGAAGGGCTGGCTGGAGAGCTTGTTCTGACCTCGTGCCTGGATCAGGCGCCGCATTTCCTGCAGGTCGGCGACACGCCGGTTTTCATCAGCGATGGCGCGAATGATCTTGCCTGCCGCTGCGGCGCCTCGGTCCTGGTGCGCGGTTACCGCCCCGGGGCGCTGCTGGCGATCGCATCGAATGTGCCGCCTGCGGCGCCGCCCGGTGCCGCGCCACAGGGTGCCGCCGACCGGCCGAGCAGGGCTGGACGTGCGCCGGGGTGGCGCATCACCCGCGCTGGATCAGTTCCACCAGCACGCCCTCTGGCCCACGCAGGAAGGCGATGCGCACGCCGGGCCGCACTGTCGTCGGCTGCATGGTGAAATCGGCGCCCTTGCCCTTGAGCTCCGCGGTGATGCCGTCGATGTCGGTCACCGTCAGGCCGATATGCTCCAGCCCGAAATACGGCGCCTGAGGCGCGGCGGCGGTCTTGTCGGGCTGCGCCAGCGCGATGAACACCTTCTGCCCGCCGAGATCGAGGTCGATGCGCGGTGGACCGTCCGCCGGCTTGGTGCGGATGATCTCGGCATCGAACATTTTTGCGTAGTACTGCGCCGTCGCCTCCGGGTCCGGGCTGCGCAGATGGATGTGCTCGTAGGTGAACCGTCCCATGTTCCTCTCCCCGTTTGTCGCGATCAGGGGTGCATTAGCCCATTGTGGGGCGATGGCGGCAAGGGCGGGCGCAGCATTTCTTCTCCCCCTCCCNNCCTCCCTCAAGGGGAGGGGGAGAGAGTCACAGATTCAAAGTCGTCCTGCGTAACGACTGACCGGGCGAGGCAGCCCAAGATTCTCGCGCAGCGTGGTGCCTTCGTACTCGGTGCGGAACAACCCGCGCGCCTGCAATTCCGGCACGATCAGTTCGACGAAATCGTCTAGCCCGCCCGGGAGGTGCGAGGCATGGAACAGGAACCCGTCCACACCGTACCCGTCGAACCACGCCTGCATGTCGTCGACGATCTGCTCCGGCGTGCCGATCAGCGTGCGCTGGCCGCGGGCGCCGGCGAAGCGCTGGTACAGTTGGCGGATCGTCAGGTTCTCATTCCGCGCCCAGCTCAACACGTTGGCGAACGAGGTCGTGCTGCCGCTGTTGGGCTTGCCAAGGTAGGCGGCCTCCGGCAGCGGTCCATCAAGGTCATATCCGGACAGATCGAATCCGCCAATCGCGTTCGACAGCACCTCCAACCCGACGGCCGGGTGGATCAGCGATTGCAGGAAGCGGTGCTTCTCCTGAGCTTCCGCCTCGGTGCGGCCGACGATCGTGTTGAGACCCGGCAGCACCTTCAGATGGTCCGGTGAACGCCCGAACCGCGGCATGCGGCCCTTCAGGTCGCGATAGAATGCCTGCGCGGCGGCCAGCGTGTGTTGCGGCGTGAACACCGCCTCGGCGAAACGTGCCGCCAGCTCCTTGCCGGCTTCTGATGATCCTGCCTGGAAGATCACCGGATGGCCTTGCGGTGGGCGCGCCACGTTCAGTGGCCCGCGGACGGAGAAATGCTCGCCCTTGTGGTTCAGCGTGTGCAGCTTGTCGGGGATCCAGTAGCGCCCGCTCTTGCGGTCGCGCACGAATGCGTCGTCATCCCAGCTATCCCACAGCCCCTGCACCACCTCGGTGAACTCGGCAGCGCGGTCGTAGCGTTCGCCGTGTTCGAAATGTCCCTCGCGGCCGAAGTTGTACGCCTCGGAATAGTTCGACGACGTGACGACGTTCCATCCGGCACGCCCGCCGCTGATGTGGTCCAGCGAGGCAAACTTGCGCGCGACATTGTATGGCTCGTTGTAGCTGGTGGTCGCCGTGGCCGCCAGGCCGAGATGCGTGGTCATCGGCGCGATCGCCGACAGCAGGGTAATGGGTTCGAAATAGGCCATGTATTGCGGCCAGCGGCTGAGCGCCTCGGGTTTGCCGTCGCGCACCGCGAGCGCGTCGGCCAGGAACACCACATCGAATTTTCCCCGTTCCGCGGTCTGCGCGATCTGCACGTAGTGGCGGAAATTCGTCCCGGCATCGATCTGTGAATCCGGATGCATCCAGGACGCAACATGGTTGCCGGTCGGATGAAACAGCGTGCCGAGTTTCATCTTGTCGGGGCGACGATCGGTTCGCATGGTCGCTGTCCTTACCTGTTCCGACAGAGATTACGTCGTGTGGCGGCTGCAACGGTTATTTCGCGTAGCGGCTGATTGGGCGCGGCAGACCCAGGTTCTCCCGCAACGTCGTGCCCTCGTACTCGGTGCGGAACAACCCGCGCGCCTGCAGCTCCGGCACCACCAGTTCGACGAAATCGTCGAGCCCGCCCGGCAGATACGCCGCCTGGATCAGGAACCCATCCACGCCGTAATTCAGGAACCAGTCCTGCATGTGATCGGCGACCTGCTTCGCCGTGCCGATCAGCGTGCGCTGGCCGCGGGCGCCGGCGTAGCGCTGGTACAACTGCCGGATCGTCATGTTCTCGGTCCGCGCCCAGTTCAGCACGTTGCGGAACGACGTTGTGCTACCCTGCGCCTTCCAGCTTTCAACCGCCTCCGGCAACGGCCCGTCAAGGTCGTAGCCGGCCAGATCGAAGCCACCCAACGCGTTCGACAGCAGCTCCAGCCCGACCTCGGGATGGATCAGCGATTGCAGGAACTGGTGCTTCTCCTGGGCCTCGGCCTCGGTCCGCCCGACGACCGGATTGAGCCCGGGCAGCACCTTCAGGTGCTCCGGCGAGCGCCCGTATTTCGCCATGCGTCCCTTCAGGTCCTGATAAAACGCCTGCGCGCCTTCCAGCGTGTGCTGCGGCGTGAACACCGCCTCGGCGAAGCGCGCCGCCAGCTCCCTGCCGACCTCGGACGATCCGGCCTGGAAGATGACCGGATGGCCCTGCGGTGGCCGCGCCACGTTCAGTGGACCGCGCACCGAGAAATGCTCGCCCTTGTGGTTCAGCTCGTGCAGCTTGTCGGGGATCCAATAGCGTCCGCTCGCGCGGTCCCGAACAAACGCATCGTCGTCCCAACTGTCCCACAGGCCTTTGACCACTTCGGTGAACTCGGCGGCGCGGTCGTAACGTTCGCCGTGCTCGTAGTGCGCCTCACGCCCGAAGTTATACGCTTCCGCGATATTCGCCGAGGTCACCACGTTCCATCCGGCGCGCCCGCCGCTGATATGATCGAGCGACGCAAACGCGCGCGCCACGTTGTATGGCTCGTGGTAGCTGGTGGTCGCGGTGGCCGCCAGGCCGAGATGCGTGGTCAGCGGCGCTATCGCCGACAGCAGCGTAATGGGTTCGAAATAGGCCATGTATTGCGGCCAGCGGCTGAGTGCCTCGCGATTGCCCTCGCGCACGGCCAGCGCGTCGGCCAGGAACAGCACGTCGAACTTCGCCCGCTCCACCGTCTGAGCGAGCCGCACATAGTGGCGGAAGTTCGTGCCGGCATCGATCTGAGACGCCGGGTGCAGCCAGGACGCGACGTGGTTGCCGGTGGGATGGATGAGCGTGCCCAGCTTCATCTTGTCGGCGCGGCGCGCGGTCTCCATGGCCCCGATTCCCTTCACTCAGCCGGCAAGCTGCCATTCCTTGAAGCGTTGGACCGTCGGTCCAAGATTTTCCGCCCACCAGGCGTCGTTCTTGAAGAACACCTTGTCGCGCATCGCCGGGCTGGTCGGCAGGATATCCTGCACCGATTTCGGCAGCAGCGGGAAGGCGGCGGCGTCCGGCACCGCATAGTTGGTATCCTTCATGTAATTGGCACCCGCCTGGGCATCGCTCAGGATGAAGTTGATCAGCTCGAACGCCTCCTTCGGCTGGCCGGTGGTGCGGATGACGGTGAGATAATTCCCGCTGACCGACGAATACGCGGGGGTAAAGGCGAGCTGTGCGCCGCCTTTATTGGCCAGCAGGATGCGGCCATGGAACACCGTGGCCAGCGACACCGCGCCCGAGGTGAGCTGCTGGATCGGTTCCTGGTTGGCGGTGTACCAGATGATGTTGTTGCGGCCGAGTTTCTCGAAGCTTTTCAATCCGCGCTCGACATCCAGCGGATACAGCTTGTCGACCGGCACACCATCGGCGAGCAACGCCACCTCGAGCGAGCTGCCGTCGGTCAGGTTGGCATCCAGTGAGCGCTTGCCGGGATACTTCGTGATGTCCCAGAACTCCGCCCAGGTCTTCGGCGCCTTGTCGTCGGGAATCTTCCGCTGATCCCAGGCCATCGCGAACATGTAGCTGGAGAACTTCACCCCGTGCGATTCCTTGTAGCCGAGCACAAGGTTGCTGGCATTCACGATCGAATAGTCGAATGGGAGAATCAGGTTCTGCTTGATCGCCTCGACATATTCCGAGCCGGTCAGCTCGGTGATGTCCCATTGCGATGGCGCACCCGCCGCGACCTGCAACTTGGCCAGCGCGAGCGAGGCGTTGGAGCCGAAATTCACCTTGATGCCGTTGCGTGCGGCGAAGGGCTCGCCGAAGTCCTTTGTCAGATAGTCGTTGATCACGCCGCCATAGGCCGCGACGTTGAGCTGCTTACTTTCCGCACGACTTGGCCTGGCCAGGCCCGACGCGGCGATTCCCAGTGCGCCTGAAGCGGCGCCGCGCAATAGGGCGCGCCGGCTGATCCCGCGTGGTTGGTTGGCCATCATGTTGTGATCTTGCATCGGTATTCCCTGTTTGTCTGCCCCATCATCGCACGGACCATGCCGCTTCTCATCGTCATGGCCGTCCCTAGGCTTGTCACGGCCATTCTCGCCAGCACTGTGCCGCGACAGCTGGCCGCGACAAGCCCCATAGACGTTAAGATAACGTCCCGCCGGGACGTAATATTCTCCCCCTCCCCTTGAGGNNGGGAGGGGGAGAAAACATTACATCCTGACCATAACGACTAGGCAACGTCTCCGCACCCTAAATCTCTACTCGATCATCCGGTCGCACCAGCGGTCTCATTCAGAATCTGCGCGTCCTCGCGCGACCAGCCGAGGCGCACCGTCGCGCCCCGCGCCACCGCGACCGGCGGCGGTTCCGCCGTGCTGACGATCAGCGTCCGGCCGAGCGCCTGGACCGTAAGGCGCGTGTGCCGGCCGAGAAAGATGCGGTCTGACACAACGCCCTCGATCACGCAGGCCGCTGCCGCGTCGGGCACGCATCCCGCCATCGCGTCGGGCACGCACACCGCCATCGCGTCGGACCGCAACAGGCCGATCCGCTCCGGCCGGATCGAGACCAGCACTGCCTCGCCGACGCGCGGGCGTGCGCCGCCACGGCTGAGCCGCGCCGGCCCGGTGACGCCGTCGGCGAACCGCACCACCGCGTGCCCGCCGTGCTGCGCGACGCACTGGCCGCGCAGCAGATTGGTCTCGCCCAGGAAGCCCGCGACGAACGGCGTCTCCGGATGCAAGTAGACCTCGTCCGGCGCGCCGAGCTGGACGATGCGGCCATCCTGCATCACCGCGATGCGATCGGACATCATCATCGCCTCGTCCTGGTCGTGCGTGACGAACAGGATCGATACGCCGACGCGACGCTGGATCTGTTTGATCTCGACTTGCAGCGCCTCACGCAGCTTGCGGTCCAGCGCGCCCAGTGGCTCGTCCAGCAGCAGCGCATCCGGCTCGAACACCAGCGCGCGGGCCAGCGCCACGCGCTGCTGCTGCCCGCCGGACAGCGCGCGCGGTCGCCGCGCGGCAAACTCGGCCAGCCCGACCTTGTCAAGCATGTCCATCGCCACGCGCCGCCGCGCCGCGCCGCGGATGCGTTTCATCCGTAACGGGAACGCTACGTTCTCCAGCACCGTCATGTGCGGGAACAGTGCGTAGCCCTGGAACACCACGCCGAAATTGCGCCGCTCCGGCGGTAGTTGCGCGACGTCGCGGCCATCGACGCGGATCGCGCCGCGGCTCGGCGCCTCGAATCCGGCGACCATCATCAGCGTGCTGGTCTTGCCGGAGCCGCTGGGGCCGAGCAGCGTCAGGAACTCGCCCTGGGCCAGGGAGAAGCTGACATCGCGCACCACATGGATGCCGGCGGTGTAGGATTTCCAGACGCGATCCACCTCCAGGTGATGCCGCGCGTCGGCTGCCGACCGATCTGGCGCTGATGCATCTGGCGGCGACCCGACCGGCCGCGGCTCATCCGGCTTCGGCCCATCCCGTTGCGGCCCATCTCGTTGCGATGGCCGCGCAACGACCGGGAGAGCAACGTTCATGCCGTCCCCCGCCGTCGCGTCGCGACACTCTGCGCCAGCAGCACCAGCACCGACAGCGCGAGGAACAGCGAGGCGCTGGCGGCGACCTTCGGTGTCAGCTCAAACTGGATGGCGGTGAACATGCGCACCGGCAGGGTAACCGTTTGCGGCCCTTGCAGGAACAGTGCGACGACAACCTCGTCGAACGACACGGCAAAGCCCAGCACGCCGCCGGCGAGCACGCCCGGACGGATCGCCGGCCAGACAACGTGGCGCAGCACCGACCACCGCCCGGCGCCCAGGCTGCGCGCGGAGCGCACCAGCAGCGGGTTGAGCGCCGCCAGCAGGCTGGTCTGCACCGAAATGAACACGTAGGGCGTCACCAGCATGCCGTGCAGCAGGCCGATCGCCACCCAGCCGCCCACCATGTGCAGCCGCGCGAACACCAGGTAGCCGCCGAGCGCGAACACCACCAGCGGCACCACGATCGGCGCCATGATCGCCCCGGTCACCAGCCCCTTGCCGGGGAATCGCCTGCCGTGCAACGCCACCGCCGCGGCGCCGCCGGTCACGCAGCCGATCGCAACAGCGAGCGCTGCTACCTGGAACGACAGCACGGTGGAGTCGAACCATTGCGGGTCGTCGAGATAGTCGGTGAACGAATGCACCGAGATCCAGATTGGCGGGAACTGGATCATCTGGCCCTTGGTCAGCGCCATCGGCACGATCACCAGCGACGGCAGCAGCAGGAAGACCAGCACCGGCACGCAGGCGCCATACAGCATGAACCGTCCCGTGGCGTCACGCCGCGCCATGCTGGCCCTCCTTCGGGACCATCTGTTGCGCCACGATCAGTCCCACAATCGCCGCCAGGATCAGCAGCGACAGCGCCGCCGCGGCGTTGAAGTCGACCAGATCGTGCACGTAATAGTCGATCAGGTTGGCGATCATCATGTCGGACGGCGCGCCCAGGATCACCGGGGTGATGAAGAACCCGCACGAGACGATGAACACCAGCAGCGCCGCGTTGCTGAGGCCCGGCACGATCAGCGGCAGGATGACCCACCATACCACGCGGCGCGGTACCGCCCCGAGGCTGCGCGCCGCACGTTCCAACAGCGGATCGATTGCGCTGAGCGCGGTGAAGATCGGGAATACCGCGTAAGGCAGCACGTAGTGCACCATGCCGACGATCACCGCGAAGCGCGTGTGCAGCAGCGTCAGCGGATGGTCGGTGACGCCGAGCGCGAGCAGCAGCGCATTGACCACGCCGTTGTCCTGCAGCAGCGACGCCCAGGCGAAATTCTTGATCAGCACGCCGGTCCAGAACGGCAGCAGGATGCAGGCCCACAGCAGCGAGCGCAGCGTCGGGCTGGCGCGCCACACCGCGACCGCCAGCAGCGCGCCGAGCACCACCGCGACGATCGTAGTGAGCAGGCTGATCACGACGGTGTTCTCGGTTGCGCGCAGCAGCAGCGGGCTATGCAGCACCGTGCGCAGTGGGGCACCCCCGTCGGTCAGCCCCAGGCGCAGAATGACGCCGATCGGCAGCAGCGCCAGCGCACCATACAGCAGCCCGACCGGCAGCAGCAGCCAGAATGGGCTGCGCAGCATGGTCGAGGCCGGGTGGGAGCGGGGTGCCATGCGGTCGAATATGCAAGCAAAAGGCCACGGAAAAAAGCGTGATGGCAGCGACGAGGTCGTCGTCGGACTACGCTCGATTGCCCGGCGGGTGGGCAGCGTTCGGCAATCGCATCAACCGTTGGTCGGCGCGGCGCGGTTCACGATGCCCGCCGTCCGCGGCGTCGGATCCTCCAAAAGAAATCAAGATCCACCACAGAGACACAGAGACACAGAGAAGGGAAGGATGGCGCTGCGCGCGACGCGCATTCGATTTCTTCTCAGTGTCTCTGTGCCTCTGTGGTGAATCCTTCTGACCGTAGATCGAACGCCCAGGACCGATCCCGAGAGCACCCGACCCTACCGCCGGCCGAACAGCCTCTCGATGTCCGCCTGCGTCAGCTTGAGAAACGTCGGCCGCCCATGGCTGCACGTCGCCGCCCTCGGCGTGGCCTCCATCCGGCGCAGCAGCGCATCCATCTCCGCCGGGGTCAGCCGGCGCCCGGCGCGGATCGAGCCGTGGCACGCCATGCGCGCGATCGCCGCGTCGAGCCGCGCCTCCAGCGCCGTGGCCTCGTCCGCCTCGGCGAGCTGATCGGCCAGGTCGCGCAGCAGCGGCGCCGGCTCCGGCGCGCCGAGCGCGGCCGGCAGTGCCCGCACCAGCACGGCGCCGCCGCCGAACCCCTCGATCTCCAGGCCGAGCCGCGCCAGCGACGCAGCCTGGGCCAGCAACCGCGCCGCGTCGGCGGGCGGCAGCTCGACCACGGCGGGCAGCAACAGCGGCTGCGATCGCACGTCTCCCGCCAGCATCTCGGCCTTCAGCGCCTCATGCGTCAGTCGCTCGTGCGCGGCGTGCTGGTCGACCAGCACCAGCGAGCCGTCGCTGGCTACGGCGATGATGTAGGTGTCCAGCACCTGGGCGACCGGTGCGCCGAGCGGATGTTCGGGCAGCGCGGCGGGCGCCGGCCAGAACCGCGCAGACGGGGCGCCGGCCATTGCCAACTGCGCCTCGGCGAATCCGGGCAGCGCGGCCGGGCGCGGCAGCGATCCACCGGGGCGGGAGTGCACCAGGTGCAGGGCGGGGCGGGGCGCCGGCATGTCGATTCCCGCGCCGCCGCCCCATTGGTTCCCGTGAGGGTTCCCAAGCGGGTTGCCAAGCGCGCGGCTCAGTGCGCCGATCACCAGCGCGCGCACCGCGCCGGCGTCGCGAAAACGCAGCTCGGCCTTGGACGGATGCACGTTCACGTCGAGTTCTTCGGGCGGCAAGTCCAGATAAAGCGCGACCACCGGATGCCGTCCGGCGGCGATCACGTCGCGATAGGCGACGCGCACCGCGGTCTTCAGCACCGGATCGGCGACCGGCCGGCCGTTGACCGTCAGCCCCTGCGCCGCGCCGGTGGCGCGCGTGATCGCCGGGGAGGCGGCGAAGCCCTCGATCCGCAGCCCGCCGCGCTCGCCGAGCACCGGCAGCAGTGCCGCGGCGGCGTCGGGGCCGAGCAGCGCCGCCACCCGCGCCGCGCGATCCTGGTGTGGCAGATCGAACAGCGTGCGCCCGTCGCTTTCCAGCCGGAACGCCACGCCGGGCGCGGTCATCGCCAGGCGGCGCACCGCGGCTTCGGCGTGGTCGGCCTCGGTGCGCGGATGCTTGAGGAATTTCCGTCGCGCCGGTGTGGCGAAGAACAGGTCGCGCACCACGACGCGGGTGCCCGGCGCGCCGGCGCAGGGCGCGACCGGGGAGACCACGCCGCCCTCGACGCGGATCGTGTGGGCGCTGTCGGCGTCGGCCGGACGGGAGGTGATCGCGAGCCGCGCCGCCGCGCCGATCGAGGGCAGCGCCTCGCCGCGAAAGCCTAGCGTGGCGATGCGCACCAGGTCGTCGTCGGCGAGCTTGGACGTGGCATGGCGCTGCACCGACAGTGCCAGCGCTTCTGCGTCCATGCCGTGCCCGTCATCGGTGACCTCGATGCGGTCGATGCCGCCGGCGTCGAGTGCGACTGCGATGCGCGTCGCGCCGGCGTCGAGCGCGTTTTCGACGAGTTCCTTCACGGCGGCGGCCGGGCGCTCGATCACCTCGCCGGCGGCGATGCGGTTGACGATGCGCTCGGGCAGGATGCGGATAGTCCCCATGTTCGTGGGGGGCATGCTTACGCCTCGCCGCGCAGCGCGCGGAAGCCGGCGATCAGTGCGGCGGTGGAGGCGTCGTGTGCGCCGGGCGCGGCGCCGGGCGACAGCGCCGGCAGCACGCCGGCGGCCAGTTCCTTGCCGAGTTCGACGCCCCACTGGTCGAAGCTGTCGATCCCCCAGATGCAGCCCTGCACCGCGACCTTGTGTTCATAGAGGGCGATCAGCCGGCCCAGACTGAACGCGTCGAGCCGGCGGAACATGATGGTGTTGCTTGGCCGCTCGCCGGGGAAGTCGCGATAGGGCTCGCCCGCCGGTGCGGAACGACCGCGCAGCAGCGCCTCGGCCTGGGCGAAGGCGTTGGCGGCGAGCGCGCGATGCGCCTCGGGCCGGTCGTGATCGGGATTGGCGGCGAGGATGAAATCCACCGGCACCGCGCGCGTGCCCTGGTGGATCATCTGCATGAAGCTGTGCTGCGCGCTGGTGCCCGGCTCGCCGAACAGGACCGGGCACGTATCGTAATCGAGGTATGCGCCGTCCAGCCCGATGTGCTTGCCGTTGCTCTCCATCTCGACCTGCTGCAGATGCGCCGGCAGCCGGCGCAGCCGCTCGTCGTAGGCCAGCACGCACTGCGCGGCGCAGCCCAGCACGTTGACGTGCCAGATGCCGACCAGGCCGAGCAGCACCGGCAGGTTCTCGCGCGGCGGTGCGTCGCGGAAATGCACGTCCATTGCCCAGGCGCCGTCGAGCAACGCCTGGAATTTGTCCCAGCCGACGGTGAGCGGAATGACCAGCCCGACCGGCGACCACAGCGAATAGCGGCCGCCGACCCAGTCGCGAAAGCCGAAGACGTGCTCTGGTTGGATGCCGAACGCGGCGACCGCTTTCAGGTTGGTGGACAGCGCGGCGAAGTGGTGGCCGACCGCCGCCTCGCCCAGCGCGCCGGCGATCCAGCCGCGCATCGCCGCGGCGTTCATCATGGTTTCCAGCGTGGTGAAGGTCTTCGACGCGATCAGGATGAGCGTGCGCGCCGGATCGAGGCCCTTGATCGCCGCATTGAAGGCGTGGCCGTCGACGTTGGCCAGGAAGCGCGCCTGCATGAGCGCGTCGGTGCGGCCGATGGTCAGTGCCTCGGTCACCACGCGCGGGCCGAGATCGGACCCGCCCATGCCGACGTTGATGACGGTGGTGAAATGGTCGCCGGTGGCCCCGGTCTTGCGGCCGGTGTGCACCGCGGCCACGAAGTCGCGCATCCGCGCGCGTTCCTGGGCCGCGAGGGTTGAGGCGTCGTCGGTGCCGTTGGGTAGCGCCGCGCGCAGGCCGGCATCGGCGGGGGAGCGCAGCGCCATGTGCATCGCCGCGCGGTGCTCGGTGACGTTCACCGGCTCGCCGGCGAACAGGCGGCGGCGGAAGCCGTCGAGGTCAGCCGCCTCGGCCAGCGCGAACAGCGCGTCGCGCGCCGCGTCGTCGATCGACGATTTCGAATAGTCGAGCGTCAGATCGTCCAGCGTCGCGCTGAACCGTGCGGCGCGGGTCGGGTCGGCGTCATACAGTGGTGTGATGCGACGGCCGTTCGGCCGCGCGGCGAGGGCCGACAATTGGGCGAAGGCAGCGTGGCGAGTCGGGTTCATGCGGGCGAGTATACGCCATGTGTCGTTGGATAAGAATGCCGGGTTGTGCGGTCGCTCGGTTTTGGATGGTCCGGCGTGTGGTGGCTCCGCAAGGAATACAACCACAGACGAACACAGATAAAGACATAGGCGGGCTGAACAGACTGGAGCGTCCGCGCGCAGTCCAAAGGCGCTCTATTCTTATCTGTACTACTAACCCTGCGAATCACTGCGACCCGCGACGAATTTCCGTTAACAAGGCTATAACATATCGATTCACTTGGGCTTCCACCGCAAAATCACGTACGCAGATCGATGCCCTGACCGAGGTGATCGGTTTGGGTCTTTGGATGGCCCGGTTTTGCCTTGCCCTGCTGATCAACCTCGGCCATCGGCACTCCGGCGATCGAGTGCATGGCTCGGTGCCGGTTCGGCCGCAGGTCCATTTGCGTACATTTGCGTTAAAAAACCTTCTTTGTCGGTGCCGTGCAGGGTCGCAGGTCAGCCGTCGAATCTGCGGAGCATGCCTGTCGCGAAGCGAAGAAAGATTTTAACGCAAATGTACGCAAATGGGCCCGTACCAAACGCGCCTTTCGAGCTAAACTTCAGCTTCGGTTGGTCCCGGGGATGTTCCCGACAAGCCGATGCGCACGCAGCAGTGCGAGCAGGCTCGACAGCGCACGCGGCGTGACGGCGCTCACGTCACCCTTGTTTGGTTGCGGCCGACGGCCGCGCTGTGTTTATCTTTGTTCATCCGTGGTTGAATCTCTTTCTGCTGGCGGACGATCAGCGATCGGGGGCACCAGCGTCGGATCGCCGATCGTCCGCCGTGCGCGCAGCGACTCCGTGCAACGGGAGAATGGGCAGCATGGGCGCAGCAGAAAGCACGTCGTGGATGGCCTGCCACCGGGTTAAGCGCCCGGTGGCAGGCTCCGCCTGTCCTCGGTAGGCTTTGCCCCCGGGCGCTTGACCCGTGGGCCGGCCATGACGGCTACGCCGTCAGATCGCGATCGCGTAAGCCGGCCGCCGCGGATCCGCGCCCGCCGCCATCAGTCCGGACTTCGGATCGGTCAGGATCACCTCCACCGACCCGGCCAGCCAGGTCCACTCCGGCCAGGCCTTCACCTCATGCCCACGTGACGCCAGCTCCGCCCGCGTCGAGGCATCGATCCGCCCCTCGATCGCCAGCCGGCCGGGGAAATACTCGAACGGCGCGAAGGATGACGGGAACGAGAAACTCGCCGCGCGCGGCGCCTCGATCGCGTCCTGCACCTCCATGCCGAAATGCAGGATGTTCAGCATCACCTGCAGCATCGCCTGGGTCTGCACGTCGCCGCCCGGGGTGCCGAACGGCATCACGCCGCCGTCGCGCGTCAGCACCATGGCCGGATTGGGCGTCAGCCGCGGCCGCTTGCCAGGCGCCACGCCGGCCGGATGGCGCGGATCGGGCCGGCTCTGCGAACCGCGGCCGGAGGGCGTGATCCCGAGACCCGGCACGACAGGAACGTTGCCCGAGCCGTCCGATGGTGTCGCACTGAACGCGTTGCCCCAGCGATCCACCGCGCAGCAATACGACGTGTCGGCCTCCACCTTCGGCAGCTCGGCCGCGGCCACCGCGTGCGGCGTGTTGGGGCGATCGAGCGGCGCCGGCATCTGCCCGAACGCCTGGTCGTCGCGCACCGCGGCGGCGCGCCGCGCGATGGTGGCGGGATCCAGCAGATGGTCGATCGGCACGTCGACGAATTCCGGATCGCCGAAGTAATATTCGCGGTCCGCCATCGCGAGGTTCAGGCACTCGACGATGCGGTGCAGATAGTCGGGTGAATTATGCGCCAGTCCGTCGATGCCGACACGCTCCACCAGCGCCAGCGCCTGTTGCAACGCCGGTCCCTGGCACCACGGGCCGCAGGTGATCAGTTCGTGGCCGCGCCAGGTGCGGCGCACCACCGGTTCGATTCGGGAATGGTACTCCGCGAGATCGTCGGCCGCCAGGTAGCCGCCTTCCTGTTGCTGGAACCGCACGATCTCGCGCGCGATATCGCCGCGGTAGAAGGCATCGTGCGCGGCTTGCAGTCCGGCCAGCCGGTCCGCCCCCGCGGCGCGATCCTGATCGGCCATGAACTGCAATGTGCGCGACAGATCAGTCTGCACGAACTTGTCGCCGGATTTCGGGACTTGTCCGCCCGGCAGGAAGATCGCCGTGTTGGACTGCCAGCGACGATACTCGTGCTCATGCGCGGCGATCGAGGTCGCCAGCAGCGGATAGACCGAGAACCCGTCGGCAGCGAAACGGATCGCCGGCGCAGCGACCTCGGCGAAGCGCATGGTGCCGTGCCGGCGCAACGCGGTGATCCAGGCGTCCGGCGCGGCGGGGATCACGGTGCGCAGCACGCCGTCGGGCATTTTTCCCCCGTGCTCGCGCATGAACAGGTCCGCCGGCAGCCGCTTCGGCCACCAGCCGAGGCCCGCGATGCTCTCCACCGTCCCGTCGGCGAGCCGGATCATGATCGGCGCCACGCCGGCGACGTTTACCAGGTCGGGCTGCAGCACGCCGAGCGCGATCCCCGCGGCACAGCCGGCATCGATGGCGTTGCCGCCGGCCTCCAACATGGCGAAGCCCGCGACGGCGGCGAGGTAGTGACCGGCCGAGACGGCATGGCGCGTGCCGCAGATGGTGGGACGATGGGACATGGCGGTAGACCTCCCTGCAGGGGCAGCGTCGTCATGGCATGGTCGAAGCCTGCGACAAGACGCATGCGGCGTCCAGCGCGCCGCGCGCGACCCAGCTAAATCCTGCGGAAGCGCGAGAAGCCGGCCACGCTCGGCCACGGCAAACGTGCTCGACGGCCCGCGCAAAGTTGGCTGGCAATGGTGATGGGCATAGCATGCCCATCACCACTCGGTCGCTCGCGACGCAGCAATTCTCGTTTTGGTCGGGNNTGGGCCAAAATGAGAATTGCTGCTCGCGACGTCCTATTCCGTGCGCGGCACGGTGCGGGCAGTGCGCGCCTTCAACACCGCAATGAATTTCAACCGGATATCCTCAAACGGGGCATAGGGCAGAAGTCCGTAGGCCACACTGCTTGCGTCGCCCGGAGTCGATGGAACCAGGTCGGGCCCCGGCCAAACGAAGCGGTTGGCCGCGGTCAGCACGACCCACGAACGCGCGTCGTCCAATCCCAGTCGGCGTTTGGTGGGATGGGGAATTTCGACCCCGAGCCGCGGATTGGCCGGCGGGGAATGGGTGATCGGCAGCACGTTCACCACCGTCCCGCCCGCGTCTCCAGCAACTGCGAGAATGATCGCGCAGGGCCGATCCTTGACGCCCTCCTCCTGGCCGCGCGCGTGCTCCGCCGCCCATAGGTAGCCGTAGCGGATGACCAGGCCAGGAACTGGGGTTGGAAACGCCACAAGTCGGTCAGGTCAGCTCGCTATCGAATGCCTTCGCGGCGTCGGGTGCGCGCGTGGCATCCAGCGCGGCAATTTCCCCGGCGGTGAAGTCGTTCAGGCTCAACACGTCCCGGTCGCGGCGCTTGAGGCGCTGGTACTCGTCGACGGAAATCAGTACCGTACGCTCGCGACCGTTACGCGTGACGGCGACGGCCTCGGTCAGGGCAAGGTCTTGGTAGCGGCCAATATTCCGCTGGAATTCAGCGGCGGACACCTTGATCATGCCGATATCCCCAAAACTACATGAAGCGCATAAGATACATAGAATGCATGAACTCGCAAGGGAACTTGCACCATTGCGGCAATCTCTTGGCCGCTGTTCCGGCGATACACGAACCCGCGGAGCGATCATCGCGGGACCGCGCAGCTACGATCCAGGCCCACCCGTCGGCGCTACGCCAGGAACGTCCGCACCTCGTCCAGGAACAGCTCCAGCCGGTCATGGTGCACCCAATGCCCGGCCCCCTCCACCGCCAGCACACGCGCGTTGTGGAAATACCCCAGCCGCCCGTCCTCTGCCGGATTGCTCGCCCAGCTTTCGCGGCCGTAGACCAGCAACGTCGGGCAGATGATGCGGCCCCACAGCTCGGCGATCTCCTCGCGCGTCATGTCGTAGGGCGGCCAGACGCGCACGTAATGATCGAACTTCCAGCTATAGGTGCCGTCCTCGTTCTGGTTGACGCCGTGCTGCGTCAGGTGGCGCGCCTGGTCAGGGCTGAGGTGCTTGTTCGCCGCCTGCATCCGCGCCAGCGCGTCCTCCAGCGTGGCGTAGCGGCGTGGCTGCTGTCCGGCGGAGGCGCGCTGCTCGTCGATCCAGCCGCGCATCCGTTCCGTGATCGGCTTGCGTTCGGCGTCGGTGTGCGAGCGTGGTCCGGGACCGATGCCCTCGATCGCCACCAGGCGGCGCACGGCGTCGGGATAGATGCCGGCGTAGCGCAGCGCGATGTTGCCGCCGAGCGAGTGCGCAACGATGTCGACCGGGGCTAGCCGCTGCTGGTGGATGAGCTGTGCCAGGTCGTAGATGTAGCCCGCCATCGTGTAGTGGCCGGAGGCCGACCACGCGGACTCGCCGTGGCCGCGCAGGTCCGGTGCGATGACGTGATGATCGTCGCGCAGTGCCTCGGCCATCCAGTCCCAGTTACGGCAATGATCGCGCCCGCCATGCAGCAGCAGCAGCGGCGGAGCATCCGGATTGCCCCAGTCGACGTAGTGCAGGCGCAGCCGCTGCGAGAAGAAGGTGCGCGAGGTCGGACCCAGGCGATCGGCGGTCATTGCGCTGCTCGCTCCGTCCGATAGGAAGCCGTGGCGAGATCGGCGATCGGCGGTCGGCGTGTGTGCCACTCGGTGGCGCGTTCATAGGCGGCGGCGACGCGCAGCACGGTTGCATCCTCGAAATATCTTCCGGCGAACTGCACGGACAGCGGCAATCCGGCATCCGACAGCCCGCTCATCATCGCCAACGCGGGGTGGCCGGTGACGTTGAACGGCGTGCGCGCCTGGCGCGGATAGGTGCGGGCGGTCTCCACCGGATCGTCCAGCCGGCTGGCGGGCTCCAGCGAACTGGCGCAGATCAGCACATCGACTTCGCGGAATGCCTCGTTCACTGCCGCGATCATCTGGGCGCGGCGACGCTGTGCGCCGACATAGTCGCCGGCCGAGAAGAACGCGCCGGCCAGCAGGCGGCGGCGGGTAAGCTGGCCGTAGTCGCCCGGCCGCGTGCGCAGCCAGGGGGCGTGGATCGAGAACGCCTCGGCGCCGAGGATCACGCGGTTGACCGCGGCGAATTCGTTCAGGGATGGCAATGTTACGTCGCGCAGCTCGGCGCCCTCTGACCGCAGCACGCGGCCGGCGTCTTCCAGCGCGGTGGCGACCTCGGGGCTGGCCGGCATGTCGGCCTCGTGGAAGTGGCGCACGAAGCCGACGCGCAGGTCGCTGATGCCGCGTATCAGATCGCGGCCGAAATGGCGCGCGGTGCTGGGCGCGCTGCCGGGGTCGGTCGGGTCGTGCCCGGCGATGGCGTCCAGCAGCAGCGCGCTGTCGGCCACGGTGCGGGTCAGCGGGCCGACATGATCGAGCGTGAAGGCCAGCGGGAAGACGCCGCGGCGCGACACCAGGCCGTAGGTCGGCTTCAGCCCGACGATGCCGCAGGCGCTGGCCGGGTTGCGCACCGACCCGCCGGTGTCGCTGCCGAGCGCCAGCGGGAACAGCCCGGCGCAGACGCCGGCGCCGGAGCCGGAGGAGGAGCCGCCGGGA
Organism: Acetobacteraceae bacterium; assembly: GCA_003151425.1. GTDB lineage: Bacteria > Pseudomonadota > Alphaproteobacteria > Acetobacterales > Acetobacteraceae > Palsa-883. The sequence goes on along the minus strand of PLXO01000073.1, from coordinate 21,964 downwards.
TGGTGCGCCGGGTTCCATGGGTTGCGCGCCGGCGGGAACGGCAGGTCGAAGCTGGGGCCGCCAAGGGCGAATTCATGCGTCGACAGCTTGCCCAGGATGACCGCGCCGGCCTGGCGAAGCTTCGAGACCACGACTGCGTCTTCGGTCTTGATGTTGGCGAGCAGGATTTTCGAATGGCAGGTGGTGGGCAGGCCGGCGACGTCGATGATGTCCTTGATGCCGACCGGCACGCCGTGCAGCGGACCGCGAATGTGACCGGCGGCGAGCTCGCGTTCCGCGGCGTGGGCGGCCTCCATCGCGGCGTCCGCGTCGAGGCGAATGAAGGCGTTCAGCTTCGGATCGAGACGCTCGATGCGGGCGAGCAGGGCCTGCAGCAGCTCGACCGGGGAAAGTTTGCGCGCGGCGAAGGCGCGCGTGGCCTCGGCGGCGGTGAGCCAGTGCAGCTCGGTCACGAGGTGGTCAGTCACTGGCCAGCTCCGGCGCGCATCGGTGGCCAGGGTTCGTCGGCGGGGTCGGTGGGGACGGCGATCGCCCCGGCGTTACCGAACGCCTGCTGAGCGGCGGCGAAGACATCTTCGGGGAACTCCGCTACCGCCTTGTCCAGCCCGGCGGCGCGCGCCAGGGCGATGATCAGGTCTTTGTCCATGCGGCCCTCCTGGGTGCGGCGATGACGATGCGACGCCCTGACGCGCGATGATGCTGCGACGCACTGACGGTGGGAAGGGGCGGGTTCGTCAGGTGGCCAATATCACCAGATCGCCGGTCCAGCGTTCCATCAGTGCCGCAACGGTCTCGCCGAGATAGAGGGCGTCGCCGACCCGCCGCGCCGCGCCGATTACCAGCAGGTCGGCCTTGATACGCGCGCCCTCTCGCAAGACCGCGGCTTCCGGTGCGCTGTCGAGATGAACCGCGGTCGCCACCTTGAAGCCGTGCCGCGCCCCAAGCTCCTTGGCGTCATCCAGTACCGCCGCCTCGTTCCTGCTCCTGATGGCGGCTTGCGGTGCGCCATCACGGGCGGTGTTGCGGCGGGAGATGTCCAGCGCCGTGACGCTCGCCGCGTTCGGCGAGGTCAGGGCGAATGCCAGCTCGATCCCTCGACGAGACACTTCGGTGCCGCTGATGGGAACAAGGATCTTGCGCTGTGGTCGCGCTGCCCGTTCGCCTTGCGCTGCCCTGTCGCCGCCGTCGCGCCGGGCGATGACCAGCGCAACGGGTCCCTGGAAGCTGGTGACGATGCGGTTGACGTCCTCGCTGAAAACACCATGCGCATCGCACATGCGCTCGAGCCCAATCATCAGCACGTCGAAGCCTTTGCTCGCCTCTTCCGCAACCGCATCGGTCGCATCCGCGGTTTCGGTGCGGGCGATCACCTCCGCGCGCCGCGGTTTCGCCGCGTTGTCCCGGCTGTTGGCCTCGGTTCCGGCTTTGTCGGCGCTCTCTTTCGCGAGCGCGGCGGGCGACTTGTCGGTCAGGTTGCGATCCGCCGCATCGGCCGGGGTCTCGGCAGCTTCATCGGACCGCGGCAGCGGCTGGATATCCAGGACCGTCATCGGCAGCCCGCGCTGGCCGGCGAGAAAGCCCGCGAACTGCGAGGCGAGCTTGCCACTCGCGCTGTCATCCGCCGCGACCAGCAGGCGCTCGAACTTGCTGACGAAGCCGCGCGCTTCAAGCGCCTCGTGGTCCAGCCGCTGCTGCTCCTCGCGGTCGATCGGCAGGCGAACCAGCGCCCGGCGCAGCATCGGCGGCATCGCCATGGTGGTGACCATGGCCATGGTCACGATCAGCGTATAGAGATTGTGCGTCAGCGCACCCGTCGATAGGCCGATGGTCGCCACCACGACCTCGGTGCTGCCGCGGGCGTTCATGGCGCACCCGAGGGCGAACGCCTCGCGGAAATTCAGGCCGCTGAACCAGCCGCCCGCGAAGGCGCCGGCGAATTTGCCGACGCTGGCAATGGCGATCAGCACGACCAACAGGGCGAGCGCGGACGGGTCCTTCAGGATCGTCAGGTCGACGCTCAGCCCCGACAACCCGAAGAAGATGGGCGTCAGGAACGCGGTGATGAAGCCACGCAGCCGATCCTCGATTTCGCCGGTCAGGATTGGCGACTCGCCGACCAACACACCGGCGACGAACGCGCCCAGGACGGTGTTGACGCCGATCGCCTGGGTGATCAGCGCCATGGTCAGCATGACCAGCAGGATGGCGGTGATCACCGCATATTCGCTGACGAAATAATCGTTCACGTAGCGGATCAGCTTGAACACCAGCATGCGGCCGATGGTGTAACTGAGAACAAGAAAGATGGCGGTGCCGATAACCGTGCGCGCGAGTGGCAGCACCGCCAGGCCGCCGGCGCCGGCGATGCCAAGCGTGATCGCGATGATCACCCAGCCGACCGTATCCTCCATGATCGCCGACGCAACGATGATCTGCCCCAGGTTGCGCCGCATGAAGTTCATGTCGCGGATCACCATGGTAACGATCTTGATCGACGAGATCGACAGCGCGGTGCCGAGGAACGCCGCGGTGATCAGGCGCTGATGCGGATCGGGCAGCAGGGAGCCTGGCAGCACCTCGCCCAGCGCAAAGCCGCAGCAGAACGGCACGGTGATGCCTGCGGCCGCAACTGCCAGGGCCGGCTTGCCGACTTTGCGGGCGAGCCTGAGGTCGGTCTCCATGCCGGTAAGCAGCAGCAGCATCAAAATCCCGACATCGGCCAGGCCGGCGATCAGGTTCTGCTGCGCGGCGCTGTGGGGGAAAACGACGTGCTGGGCCGCGGGCCACACCCAGCCGAACACCGACGGGCCAAGGATCAATCCGGCCAGCAACGGCCCGATCACCGCCGGCTGGCCCAGCCGCTGCATGATCTCGCCCAATCCGCGTCCGACCAGCAACAGCAGCGCGATTTGCGTTGCAAGGAGTGCTTCACCCATGTCGCGTGCTATGCCGCCGGCCCGGCGGGGTCCGTGATAATGCGATCAGGCGGCGCGTGAACGAACAGGCGTGTGGGGACCGGCCGGTGTGGGCGGGAGAGGTTCACAGAAGATGGGCGCCAGGTCCCGTCCGAGATCAAGGGTGCAGGACCCACCACATTTGCGAGAACCAGGGAGTGGCGTAGACGTCGACCAATACCATCAGCGCTCCGATAACGACCGAAGGCACCACGATACGATAAAAATCGCTCACGTCCATCCTCCTTCGCCTCCTGCGTGAAACGATACGCGCCTCATTGTGTTCATCGTTGAGCGGTCCGAGGCATTCACGAGCGTGTGTGGGGGCGGTGTGGGTCAGCGCACATTGTCGAGACGCAGCCGAACCGAATGCGGATGGAGGCCGGCTGGACTGTTGCCAGGCTGCGAATGCGCTGCGGTCGGGACACATGGCGACGCAGCTCAACGCTTGCCTGCGAGCATCGGATATAATTCAGGGAAGTCGGCACGGGACCGCCCCACGAGATCGCATATGTGCGACCATTGCGGGCTGCGTCCACCATCGGCCCCATCATCGGATCGACTTGATGCTCCTCACCCTGGTCGCCCTGCTCGCCGCCACCGCCATAGCGGTTCCGCTCACCCGCCGCGCCGGTTTCGGCAGCGTGCTCGGATACCTGCTTGCCGGCATCGCCATCGGGCCCGGTGGTCTGCGCCTCGTCACCGACGTCGGCGAGATCACCTCCATCGCCAGCCTGGGCGTTGTGATGTTGCTGTTCCTGATTGGCCTGGAGCTGCGTCCGCAGCGCCTGTGGGTGATGCGCCGCGCGGTGTTCGGCCTAGGCACCGCGCAGCTCGTGGTCAGCGCCGCGGCGCTGGCGAGCCTGGCGCATCTGGCCGGCCTCGGCTGGGCCGGCGCGATCGTGCTGGGGGCGGGGCTCGCCCTGTCGTCCACCGCCATCGTGCTGCCTATGCTGGCCGAACGCGAGCTGCTGACCAGCCGCGCCGGCCGCGACGGATTCGCGGTGCTGCTGTTCCAGGACCTGGCGTTCATTCCGCTGGTGGCGTTGGTCCCGCTGCTGGCGGGCTCGCCGTTGCCGGACCACCTGCCGTGGTGGGACGTGGCGCGCGCGGTGGCGGCGATCGCGGTGATCCTGGTGGGCGGCCGCTTCCTGTTGCGCCCGCTGTTCCGTGCGATCGGTGGCGCGAAAACGCCGGAGGTTTTCACTGCCGTATCGTTGCTGATCGTGGTCGGCGCGGCGACGCTCGCCACGCTGGGGGGACTGTCGCCCTCGCTCGGCGCGTTCATGGCCGGCGTGCTGCTGTCGGGGTCCGAATACCGCAACGAGCTGCAAGCCGACATCGCGCCGTTCGAGGGGCTGTTGCTGGGCTTCTTCTTCATCTCCGTCGGCATGTCGGCCGATCTGTCGCTGGCGCTGGCGCATCCCGACGTGCTGGTCGGCGGCACCGCGGCGCTGCTGGCGGTGAAGACGGTGGCGGCGTTCGGGCTCGGGCGCATCGGGCGGCAGGACACCGCCAGCGCGCTGCGCTTTGCCCTGGCACTGCCGCAGGCGAGCGAGTTCAGCTTCGTGCTGTTCGCCGCCGCCGTCGCGGTGGGCGCGCTGGCACCTGGCGCGGCGGCGATGGCGACGCTGGTCGCCGCGGCCTCGATGCTGGCGACGCCGATCCTGTTCGCCGCGTCGGAGCGCTGGCTGATCCCGCGCCTGACGCGCGTCGCGGCACCGGTGTACGACACGATCGATGCCAACCCGGCGCCGGTGATCATCTGCGGCTTCGGCCGCGTCGGACAGATCGTGGGACGCATCCTGCGCATGCACGGCATCGGGTTTACTGCGCTGGAGCGTGATGCCGGCCAGGTCGATGTGGTGCGCCGGTTCGGCAACAAGGTGTATTTCGGCGACCCGACGCGCGCCGACGTGCTCCGCGCCGCGGGCGCGGAGACGGCGAAGCTGCTGGTCGTAGCGCTGGACGACATGGAAGCGGTGCTGCGCACGGTTGATGTTGCCAAGCGCAACTTTCCCGGGCTGCGCATTCTGGCGCGCGCGCGCAATCGGCGGCATGCGTTCCTGCTGATGGATCGTAAGATCGACGGACTGGTGCGCGATACGTTCCACTCGAGCCTGGAGCTTGGGCGGATGGCATTGACCGGACTCGGGATCGCGGACGGCGACGCGGCGCATGCCGTGGCGTTGTTCCGTGATCATGATGAGAGGACACTGGTCGCGAGCCATGCGATCTATCGAGATGAGACCCGGTTGATCCAGAGCACACGTGACGCGACCGAGGAGCTGGTAAGTCTGTTCGAGGCGGATCGCGCCAGCTAGCCGGGCGATGGTTCCGGGTCGAAAGATGGCGGAATGCGCTACCCCCCGGATCAAGTCCGGGGGCATGGCTTTTCCGCCCTACGTTTCGTCCGGCTCTTCCTCCGCCGCCAATTCGGTGTCGAGCTCCAGCAGATGTTCGGCGGTTATCATGTCCACCGCTTCGACGCCGCGCAGTTTTCGCCCGACCGCGCGGGTGCGGCGGCGCGCGGTCTCGATCGTGTTGGTGAACGTGCCGGCCTGCTTGGCCAGGCGGTCCAGCACGTCGTCCATCTTCAGCATCTCCTGCTTCGTGGCGCCCAGCAGCTTGCCGATCTGATCGGCCTTCTGCTCCAGCGCCAACGTGATGAATCCGAGATGGATGGTGCGCAGCAGGGCCGGGAACAGGCTGGGGCCCATCACCAGCACGCGGCACTCGCGGCCGATGTCGTCGATCAGCCCGGGGATGCGCGCGACCTCGGCATAGAGCGAGTCGGTCGGCAGATAGAGCACGGCGAACTCCACCGTTATCGGCGGGTTGATGTATTTCGTGGCGATCTTCTTCGCCTCGTCGCGCATGCGCCGCTCCAGCATGCGCGTGGCGCTGCGTTCCGCCTCGATATCGCCCGCCTCCGAGGCAGCCAGCAGGCGTTCGTAGTCCTCGACTGGGAACTTGGCGTCGATTGGCAGCAACGGACGGTTCTCGCCGCGCACCGGCATCTTCACGGCGAACTCGACCGTGTCGTTGCTCTCCGGGCGGACCTTGCAGTTCGTTTCGTACTCGCCAACCGGTAGGATGTCGTCGAGCATGGCGCGCACCTGGGTCTCGCCCCAGCCGCCGCGGGTCTTCACGTTGGAGAACAGCCGCTTGATGTCGCCGATCTGCGCGGTCACCGCCTGCACGTCGCCCATCGCCTTCTGCACCGCGGCGAACTGGTCGATCACGCGGTTGAAGCTTTCGTTCATCTGCTTCTCGACTGCGGAATGAAGCTGCTCATTCACCGATTTCTGAATCTCGGCGAGCTTGCCCTCGTTGCCCTCGCGCAGCTCCTTCAGCTTGGCTTCCAGCAACGTGCGGGTGGCGTTGAACTGCTCGACGATCTGTTCGGCGGCTTTGCGCTGGGATTCCGATAACGCCATGCGCAGCTCGCCCTGCTCGCGCGTCAGCACGGTGCGCACCTGCTCCAGGCTGGTGTCCAGCGCACCGCGCAGCGAAGTTAGGCGTTCGACACCCTCGGTCGATTGGGTCCGCAGGTGGGCACGCGTCGTTTCGCCCTCCGTGCGGGTGCCGTCGCGGGCCTGCTCGGACAGAATGCGCAGGTGCTGCAGCTCGCTTGCCTGGCGCAGCACGACGAACAGCACCGCGACCGCGACGATGACGGCGAGGCCAATCAGGATAAGCTCGACAGACATGCAGGGCACCGTGGCGATTCGCGCGCATTATCGGCTAGAACGCCCCGGCACGACACTGCCACACGTGGATGGGGACGACGTGAGCCAACGCGACTACGTGTATTTCGAGGACATGGTGCCCGGCCGCGTGCTGCGCTCGGGCAGCCTGCCGGCGCTGACGCGGGAGGCGATCCTCGCGTTTGCGCGGGAGTACGACCCGCAACCGCAGCACATGGGCGAGGACAGTGCGGCGGCGAGCCACCTGGGCGTGTTCTGCGCCAGCGGCTGGCACACCGGCAGCCTGACGATGCGGCTGATCGCGGAGACCATGCCGATCGACGGCGGCGCCATGGGTGCGGGTATCGAGGTCCGCTGGCCGCGGCCCGTTGTGCCTGGCGATGTTTTGCGGGTGGAGATCGAGGTGGAGGAGGCGCGGCCGTCGAAATCACGGCCGGACAAGGGCGTGGTGAGGTTTCGGACCACCACCTTCAACCAACGCGACGAGCCAGTGCAGCACTGCACCCACACCGCGCTGTTTCCGCGGCGGGGGTAGCAAGTTTCGGTCGTTGTGTCCGGCGGGTGGGACCGCCTATCGTGCGGCACGGAGCGGAACTTTCAGGATCCGGGCATGAGAGCGCCGACCAGCGGCAACGCCGTCGACTACTTCGTGGATCGCCACCTGCGCGAGGCGCGGGGCGACGCTATCGCCTTTCGCGATCCGTGGCGCAGTCTGAGCTATGCCGGGCTGGCGGCCGCGACGCATAGGTTTGCCGGGGCATTGCCCGCGGCCGGGGTGGGACGGGAGCGGCGCATCGCGCTGCTGTTGCTCGATACGATCGATTTTCCGATCGCGTTCTGGGGCGCGGTGCGGGCCGGGGTTGTTCCGGTACCGATCAATACGCTGCTGACGAACGAAATGGTCGGTTATATCCTGGCGGATTGCCGCGCGGAGGCAGTGGTGATCTCGGCGCCGCTGGCCACCGCGTTGCGGCCGGTGCTGCACAGCGTGACCGGGCTGCGGCGTATCGTGGTTTCGCAACCGGACGGGACGACGCCGGCGCCGATCGACGATCCTCGTCAGGTGGGCTTTGAGGATTTTCTGGCGAGCGGTGGCGGGGAGACCGTGGCCACGCCGGCAGATGAGGTGGCGTTCTGGCTGTATTCGTCCGGCTCCACCGGCGCTCCGAAGGGTGTGCGACACGTGCACGGCAGCCTGAAGGCGACGGCCGATACGTATGGCGCGCAGGTGCTGGGCATCCAGGCCGACGACCTGATGTTCTCCGCGGCGAAGGCGTTCCACGCCTATGGGCTGGGCAACAGCTTGACGTTTCCGATGGCGGTGGGGGCGGGGGCCGTTTTGATGCCGGATCGTCCGACGCCGGATGCGGTGCTGGATATGTTGCAGCGTCATCAGCCGACGATGTTTGGCGGCGTGCCGACGCTGTATGCAGCGCTGCTGGCCAGTCCGCGCATCGGGGCGCAGGCGGGATCGGCGCGGTTGCGGCGCTGCATCTCGGCGGGTGAGGCGCTGCCGGCGGATATCGGGCGGCGGTGGCGGGAGGTCGTCGGCGTGGATATCCTGGATGGGATCGGATCCACCGAGATGCTGCATATCTTCGTGTCCAACCGCCCGGATGATGTGCGGTACGGGACCAGCGGGAAGCCGGTGCCGGGGTATGAGGCGCTGGTGCTGGACGAGAAGGGCGCGCCGGTGGCCGACGGCGAGGCGGGGGAGCTGGTGGTGCGCGGGCCGTCCTCGGCGGACGGGTACTGGCATCAGCGAGCCAAGACGCGGCGCACGTTCCGCGGTGAATGGACGCATACGGGGGATACATATATCCGAGATGCGGACGGGTATTTCCGGTTTTGCGGGCGCAGCGACGAGATGCTGAAGGTGAGCGGCGTGTGGGTCTCGCCGTTCGAGGTGGAGGAGGCGCTGATCTCGCATCCGGCGGTGCTGGAGGCGGCGGTGGTCGGGCATTTGGACCCGGATGGGCTGACCAAGCCGAAGGCGTTCGTGGTGCTGCAGAAGCGGGCGAGGGAGCAGGATGCGGCGACGGTGGCGGAGCTGCTGAAGACGCATGTGAAGGCGCGGATCGGGGTGTGGAAATACCCGCGCTGGATCGTGTTCGTGGATGCGTTGCCGAAGACGGCGACGGGGAAGATCCAGCGATTTAGGTTGCGGGACGGGGATGCGACGTGAGGTGGGTCGTTCCGGGATGGGTATGGTTGCGGTTGGTGGGGGAGACCCCTCTCCCCGCTCGGTCCGCTTTGCGGCCCAAGCCCCCTCAAGGGGGGAGGGAGAAGCTGTGATCATGCTTGATGGGAAGCGGATCGAGACCGCCTGGTGGGGGCCGTCGCCGGCCGAGGCGCCGACGTTGGTGCTGCTGCATGAGGGGCTTGGATCGGTTGGGCTGTGGCGGACGTTTCCGGCGACGTTGCAGGCGGCGACTGGGTGCGGTGTGTTTGCATATTCGCGGTTTGGCTATGGGCGGTCGGCGAGCGTCGCGCTGCCTCGGCCGTTGAGCTACATGCATGACGAGGCGCGGGGCGTGCTGGGGCACGTGCTGGATGCGGCGGGGATCGGACGCTGCGTGCTCTTGGGGCATTCCGATGGCGGATCGATTGCGGCAATCTATGCGGGGGAGGTACATGATCCGCGCGTGGTTGGGCTGGCGTTGATCTCGGCGCATTTCATTGTCGAGGATGTCAGCGTGCGTTCCATTGCCGGGATTGCGCGGGAGTATGAGACGGGCGCGCTGCGCGAGCGGCTGGTGCGACATCATGATGATGTGGAGGCGGCGTTCCGCGGGTGGAGTAGTGCGTGGTTGGATCCGGCGTTTCGTGAGTGGAATATCACCCGGCAGGTTGAAGGGATCCGCGTGCCGATGCTGCTACTGCAAGGCGCTGATGATGCGTATGGCACGGTCGAGCAGTTGCGCGTGGCGGAGCGGCATGCTCGGTGCCCGGTGGAGACGGTGCGGATCCCTGGCGCGAAACATTCGCCGCATATCGAGGCACCGGAGACGACGTGCGCGGCGGTGGCCGGGTTTGCCCGGCGGGTGCTGCTCGATCGAGCGGTGGCGGCGTGAGCGCGGCGATCGCGTTTCGGTTGGTGGTGGCGTGAGCGCGGTGATCGACTTCCGGACGGAGCCGTCGCGGTATCGGCACTGGCGGATGAATTTCGACGGTCCGGTAGCGTATCTGTTGATGGATGTCGATCCGGCCGGCGGGCTGTTCGATGGCTATGAGCTGAAGCTGAATTCCTATGATCTCGGTGTGGATATCGAGCTGCACGACGCGGTGCAGCGGCTGCGGTTCGAGCATCCGGAGGTGCGGGCGGTCGTGCTGTCCTCGGGCAAGGCGGGGGTGTTCTGCGCGGGCGCGAATATCAGGATGCTCGGCAAGGCCAGTCACGGGCACAAGGTAAACTTCTGCAAGTTCACCAATGAGACGCGGATGGCGATCGAGGACGCAACGGAACATTCCGGGCAGTTTTATCTGGCGGCGGTGAGCGGGGTGTGTGCGGGCGGCGGGTATGAGATCGCAATGACCGCCGGGCACATCATGCTGATCGACGATCGGCGCAGCGCCGTGGCGTTGCCGGAGACGCCTCTGCTGGCGGTGCTGCCGGGGACCGGCGGGCTGACGCGGCTCACCGACAAGCGGAAGGTGCGGCGCGATCGGGCGGACCAGTTCTGCCTGGTGGAGGAGGGTATTCGCGGCCAGCGCGCGGTGGAATGGCGGCTGGTGGATGAGGTCGTTCCGCCGTCGGCGTGGCAGCCGGCAGTGGCTCGGCGGGCGGCGGAATTCGCGGCGCGGTCGGATCGGCCGGAGGGGGAAGCGGGGATCGTTTTGACGCCGTTGCGGCGTGAGGTCAGCGATGACGCGGTGGTGTATTCGCATGTGCGTGTGGCACTGGATCGGGCGGGGCGACGGGCGACAATTACCGTGTCGGGGCCAGGGGCGTTGCCCTCGGACCTGGCGGGGGTGCATGCGGCGGGGGCTACGTTCTGGCCGTTGGCGATGGCGCGCGAGCTGGACGACGCGCTGTTGCATCTGCGGCTGAACGAACCGACGTTGGGGCTGTTGGTGTTGCGGACCGAGGGGGATGTGGACGCGGTGCTGGCAGCGGATGCGCTGCTGGAGGCGCATAAGGCGGACTGGCTGGTGCGCGAGGTGCGGCTGCTGGTCAAGCGGGGGCTGAAGCGGCTGGATCTGACCTCTCGAAGTTTGGTGGCGCTGATTGAGAAGGGGAGCTGTTTTGGCGGCACGCTGGCGGAGCTTGCATTTGCCGCGGATCGGGCGGTGATGCAGGCGGAGGGGGCGGTGATCGCCGCGAGCGTGTTGAACTTTGGCGCGTATCCGATGAGCAACGGGCTGACGCGGTTGGAGACCCGGTTCCTCGGCGAGACGGAGAGTGTGGCGGGGGCGCGGGGGGCGATAGGGTGCGCATTGGATAGCGCGGCGGCCGAGGGGTTGGGGTTGATCACCGCGGCGTTCGACTCGGTCGATTGGGATGACGAGGTGCGGGTGATGCTGGAGGAGCGAGTCAGCTTCTCACCCGATGCGCTGACGGCGATGGAGGCGAATCTGCGCTTTGCCGGGCCCGAAACGATGGAGACGCGCATCTTCGGGCGGCTGACGGCGTGGCAGAACTGGGTGTTCCAGCGGCCGAACGCGGTGGGAGTGAACGGGGCGCTGCAACGCTACGGCAGCGGGCAGCGGGCGGAATTTGATCCGGAGAGGATATGAATCGGTATAGTATGGTCTAAAAGCGGCTCGTTCACAACTTTGCTGCATGCACTAAGAAAGTCGTGGATGGCCCGCCTTCGCGGGCCATGACATTGAGGGCGGGCGAACCAGGGAGATGCGACAATGCCTGACGGCATGAAGGTCGACTATGACGGTCTGATCCCTAACAATGTCGGCCTGAACGACGACGCCCGCGTGCGCAAGGCGCTGGAGACCTGGCATCCCGGCTATATCAACTGGTGGAAGGACATGGGACCCGAGGGGTTCCAGGACGCGCTGGTTTTTCTGCGCACCGCGGTCGGCGTCGATCCGGAGGGCTGGGCGAAATTCGGCTTCGTGAAGATGCCGGACTACAAATGGGGCATCCTGCTGGCCTCGGCGGTGGAGGGACGGCGCATCGCGTTTGGCGCGCACAAAGGCGAGCCGGTCTGGCAGGAGGTGCCGGGCGAGCATCGCGCCATGCTGCGGCGCCTGGTGGTGATCCAGGGCGACACCGAGCCGGCCTCGGTCGAGCAGCAGCGGCATCTGGGGACGACGGCGCCGTCGTTGTACGACCTGCGGAATTTGTTTCAGGTGAACGTCGAGGAGGGCCGGCACCTGTGGGCGATGGTCTATCTGCTACAGAAATATTTCGGCCGCGACGGCCGGGAGGAGGCGGACGATCTGTTGCGCCGGCGCTCCGGTCATCCGGACGCGGCGCGCATGCTGGGGGCGTTCAACGAGGCAACGCCGGACTGGCTGTCGTTCTTCATGTTCACCACGTTCACCGACCGCGACGGCAAGATGCAGTTGGGCGCGCTGGCGCAGTCGGGGTTCGATCCGCTGTCTCGCACCTGCCGCTTCATGCTGACCGAGGAGGCGCACCACATGTTCGTGGGCGAGACGGGGGTGACCCGGGTGATCGAACGCACCTGCCAGGCGATGCGCGCGGCGGGGATTGATGATCCGACCGATGTGGCGGCGGTGCGCAAGCTGGGGGTGATTGATCTGCCGTTGGTGCAGCGGAAGATCAATTTGCATGTGTCGCTGACGCTGGATTTGTTCGGGTCGGAGGTGTCCACCAATGCGGCGAACATGTTCAATGCGGGGTTGAAGGGGCGGTACCGCGAGGACAAGCTGACCGATGACCATCAGTTGGTGAACGATACGTATCCGGTGCTAAGGCTGGTGGATGGGGCGATCGTGACGCAGGATGTGCCGGCGCTGTCGGCGCTGAACATGCGGTTGCGGGATGATTTCGTGGGTGATACGAGGGGTGGGGTGCGGCGGTGGAACCAGGTGATCGAGAAGGCCGCGTATGCGTATCGGCTGGCGCTGCCGCACGTGGCGTTCAATCGCAGGATTGGGGAGTTTGCCTCGGCGACGGCGGATCCGGCGGGGGAGTTGATGGGGGCGGCGGCGTGGGAGGCGCGGCGGGATGCGTTTCTGCCGACGGCGGAGGATGGGGTGTATCTGGATAGCTTGATGGTGCCGGTGCGGGAGGCGGGGCGGTACGCGGGGTGGATCGCGCCGCCGAAGGTGGGGATCGACAACAAGCCGGGGGACTTTGAGTACGTGCAGATCGAGTGATGGGTCGCGGGGAGCGTTGGCGACGGTAGCTCTTCGGGCTGACGCGGAGTGGTTCCTTCTCGGCATCAGTGCCCCTCGCTTGGCGGGCGTGACGCGGTCAACCCCCGAAGCCCCGAAGGGATCGCGCGGCTTCGCGCGAGGGGTTGAGGGCGGCACGGCCGCCAAGCACCCTCAGGAGGCCGGAGGCGGCGGTCCACTTGCGTAATGCTGCAAGATCCACGCCTGGGTGGCTTCGGTCTTCACGGTCCAAAGATCGTCGTTGTATTCCTCCGGCAGGTCTCGCAAGGTCGAGCGAATCGTTGCGGTTACGCGGGCTCGGATGGTGGGTTTGCTCTGCCAGTCGACGACTGCGAAGAGGGCGCGCAACTTCTGGAGGAGGGAACGGGCGATCCTTTTGACCTCGTCTCGCTTATCGGTCGGCAAGATCGGGTCAGGCTGGGTCAGCAGATCGAACAGCGCAAGTTCGTCCTCCGACAAACTTTCACGAGCGTGCCGTTTCTCTTCCGCATCTAAATCGTCCAGCAGCTTCAATAGCGCGGCGAATATCTGGTCGGCATCCAGCCGCCGCGCGTTGTAGTCGGCGAGCAGCGCCTGGAAGCGTTCCCAGAATCCCATGCGCAGCGGGTTGCGGGCGACCAAGTCGCGCACCTTGCGATCCACCACGTTGCGCACAAGCTGGATCGCGGTTGCCGATTTGCCGGTCTCCATCAACTGGCGCAGCCGATCGAAATCGATGCGCGAGAGGTCCACCAGGCCAGCGAGATTATCCGGGTCCGGCAGGGGCTTGGTGATCTCGACGCCCACCACCGACGCATCCAATAGTTCGTCGATGCGCGAGGCGACTTCGTCCAGGTCGATGGGCTGGATGCTGTTGCGGATCGCTTCCTCGATCTTGCGCACTGCGATCACCAACGGCGCGAGGGGCGCAGCGCCGGCGTCGGGCAGGACCGACTTCAGCAGCTTCCACAGATCGAGGCTGAGCCGAAGGAAGCCCTGGCGGCGGTCGTCGGGGGCCAGCAGCCGCTCGCGCGCCATGACCAGCAGATCGCCTTTCGCCAACCCCTGCGCCGCATCGATCGCCGCAAGGTCGATGCCGAACGGCGCCAGGAAGGCGCGCATCTCGTCCAACTTCTGCCGAAGGTCCGCCAGCAGCGCGGTCTTGTCGTGGATCGGCAGGGCGCCACGCGACCCGGCGGCGTAGATTTCCAGTGCCTTCTTCAGGTTGCCGAAGACACCGATGTAATCGACGATCAGCCCGGCCGCCTTGCCCGGATAGGTCCGGTTCGCCCGGGCGATCGTCTGCATCAGCGTGTGGTTCTTCATCGGCTTGTCGAGATAGATCGTGCTGCAGCTCGGCACGTCGAAGCCGGTGATCCACATGGCGCAGACGAACACCAGGCGCAGGGCGTCGGTGGGGTCCTTGAATTTTTTGTCGAGTTCCTCGGCCACCATGCGCTTGCGATGCGGCACTATGTCGAGGCCCTTCTTCGCTAGCTCGTCGATCTCGCCCTGACCCTGGCTGACCACCACCGCCATGTCGGTCTCGCGCAGCCAGTCGTAATCAGCTTGCAGCGCCTGTCGCGCCTCGGCGGGGGCGGCGGCCAACACCGCGCGCTTCTCGGCCAGCAGCGTCTGCCAATGAGCCTGCACCATGTCGTACATGCGCACCGCGGTGGCCTTGTCGATCGCGACGAACATCGCCTTGCCGCGATAACCACGGCCGGCAAAGTGGCGGACCACGTCACGCGCGATCGTCTCCAGCCGGTCGGGTCGCGTCACCAGCGCGTATTGCCGGGCGAACTCGCGTTGCAGGCGGGCCTCGTTGGACTCGTCGAGTTCCGCTTCCTCCAGCACCGCTTCGAACTGGTCGCCGAGGTCAGCGTCGCGCAGCCGTAGCTCCGGGATGCGGTCCTCGTAATACAGCGGCACGGTGGCGTTGTCGGCGACGCTCTGGCCGAAATCGTAGACGCTGACATAGTCGCCGAACACGCCGCGCGTGCGTTCCTCCTGGCCCTTGATCAGCGGCGTGCCGGTGAAGCCGATGAACGCCGCGTTAGGCAGCGCGGCGCGCATGTTGGCCGCCAGCGTGTCGTATTGGCTGCGATGCGCCTCGTCGGTGATGACGATGATGTCGGCGCGGTCCGACAGCACCGGCATGGTCTTGCCCGGCTCCGGGCGGAATTTGTGGATCAGGGTGAAGACGTAGCGGTGGTCCTCGCGCAACAATTGCCGCAAGTGCTCGGATGAGCCGGCCTGCACGTCGACGATCTTCTCCGACAATGCACCGCAGGCGGCGAAGGTCTCGGCGATCTGGTCGTCCAGCTCGGTGCGGTCGGTGATGATGACAAAGGTCCAGTTGCCGGGCAGCTTGCGGAACACTTTGCGCGCGAAGCACAGCATGGACAGCGACTTGCCGGAGCCTTGGGTGTGCCAGAACACGCCGAGCCGACCGTGATTGCCGGCCAGGTCGCGCACTGCCTGCACCGCGCGGTTGACGCCGAGCACCTGGTGGTTGCGCGGCACCTTCTTGACCAGGCGGACCGCGCCGGATTTCTGCTTCTCCGGCTGGAACACCAGGAAGTTCTCGACGATGTCGAGGAAGCTCGCCGGCGCGCAGGTGCCTCGCAGGGCGAGTTCCAAGCTGTTGGTGGGGGCGTCGTCCTCGTTCAGCCGCTTCCATTCGGCCCAGTAGTCCCAGGGGGCATCGACGGGGCCGAGCCTGGTCTCGTGGCCGTTTGAGACCAGGGCGAAGCCGGTGGGGACGAAGACCTGCGGGATGGTGGCGCGGTAATCGCGGAGGTTGTGGTCGTAGGCGTGGCGCACCGGGGTGGTGGGCGCCTTGAATTCCAGGAACAGCAGCGGAATACCGTTGACGAAGCCCGCCGCGTCGGCGCGCTTCTCGCCGAGGTCGCCGGCGAACCAGACCTGGCTGGCGAGCAGGAAGTCGTTGTTGGTTGGGGTGTCCCAGTCGATGACACGAACGGTGTGGGCTTCGGGTTCACCCTTGTTGTTCGGGACGGTGACGGTGACGCCGTCTATCAGCAGGCTGAGGAGTTCGCGGTTGGCCGCGACGCGGTCCATGTCCTGGCGGAGGCGGCTAATCTCCTGTGCGGCGTGCAGCACCCCGGCGTCGGGGGTGTCCGGATTTAGGCGTTGCAGGGCTTGGTGGAGGCGGCCCGGCAGGTAGGGATTGCGCTTGCTGTCGCGACCTTGCGTGCTCGGGCCGGCGGCAAATTCCTGCAACAACGAGACGTGGGTCCAGCCGAGGGTGACCAAAAAAGCGAGAGCCGGGTCTTCGACGACGGACTTCTCACTGTACGCGGAGGACATGTCAGGTGACCGGGTGCATCGGTCAGTCCGCCGCCTCGGGCAAGCGATCGGCAGCCGCGAGGTCGATTTCGCCAGAGATCAGACGCGGAAGAAGGAGGTCACGCGATGCTGCCAATCGGACGTTCGCCACGCTCAAAATTGCACAGAGCTGTGCGTTTTCTTCCACAATTTGGCCGTAACGTCGTTGTAGTGTTCGCGGAGGGTAAAGGATGGGTACACCAGCCATCGCCCCCGAGCTTAAGTTTGGCATCGTTGCCCCCTGCGCACGCCCTTTGATGGCCCCATCCGTCGCTCGCAACCCGAGAGCATCAAACAGGAATCGCGGCTCGATTTTTTGGCCGTTCGGCCGAAGCCGAAGGCAGCCGGTCCCGCAAAACCAGCCAGACTCTCTCTTTGAGATGAATGCCCGCCGCCCGATGTCGCCGCGTCGCCCATACACGATATCGCCGACTTCCATCCGGTGTCGCGATAGCTGCTCCGCTAGTTCCTCCGGAATGCGGGCGATGCCGTCTTCCACAATGCGAAGGCCAATAAGATTCTTCGGCATCACGACTGGGACGCCCAGAGGCGTGTAATCGGACTGATGAAGCTGGCTACCGAACGGTCCGGTTTGGATTCCATTTGGTTGCTCGCAAACGAAGGCCAGTGACTTTATAGACCAAGTTTCAGGCAATGGTCCGAGTGGTGAATCTACCAACTTGGCCGTCTCGTGGCCGGAGAAGCGGAAGTGGACGAACCATTCGTCGAACAAGCGCCGCGTCATCTCCTCCAGGATTGCGATGCGCCGCGTGTTGTTCTCAATCAGGTCGTCGTAGGCGGAGAGGATGCCGGCGATACGCTGTTGGATCGTAATGGGAGGCAACGCGACTCTTAAGTTCTTGGCAACAGACACGTTGAAATGCTGTTGTGCAACTCCAACAAGCGAACCCGAAACTGCGCCTTTTCCCCAGCTTGAATTGAAGATGCACGCGAGGAACCAGGGATCGAGCCGACGTCCTGGACGCAAGATCACCAAATCGGCGCAATTTGCCTCAGGGAAAATACGGGGAACGACGGCGGCTGTACCGGGATAGCCAGTTCGGACGATAACCACGTCCCCGCCGGATAACGCTGACTTGCGGAGCTTTCGGTGAAAGTCGGGAGGGATATATTTGACGTCGCGGAGATCGAGCCGGAATGGTTGCACGTTTTGAGACCGGAGAAACACTACTCCGGTGTCAACATATTGATCAGCCATGGGACCAACATGTCCCACAGTCACGTACTCGCAAACATCGGCAAGGCGAACGACTTGCCATGATGGGCGCAAGGTCATGCGCCTATCAAATCTGCTACATTCAGGGCAATCGTATCCTGCAACTCTGCCGCTTCCCCGTTGAGTTTTTCGAGTTCCTCCTGCAATTCCTCTAATCTCTCGCGGAAGTCTACGTCGTCTGCATTACCTTCTGCCACTCCGACATACCGCCCCGGATTCAGCGACCAGCCTTGCGCTTCAATCTCTGCAACGTCGGCCGCACGGCACAATCCCGCCACATCTGAGTATCGGCCATCCGGGAGCCGCTCCGCCAGCAATGCCTCGCTGTCCCCATGGTGCTCCATCGCCTCGCCGCGCCAGAGCCGCACGATATTCGCCAGCACTCCAATCTGCCCGTCAGTAAAATCCCGATGCGCCCGGTCGATCTGTCGGAACACGCCCCGCGCGTCGAGGAACAGCACCTGCTGCTTGCGCGCCGTCTTCGCCTTCGCCTTGTCGAAGAACCACAACGTGCAGGGCAGCGTCACGGTGTAGAAGAAGTTCGGTCCGACCGAGATGATCACGTCCACCGTGCCGCTCTGGATCAGCTTGCGGCGGATCTCCGCCTCGCTGCCGCGCGCGTCGCCGGCACTGTTCGCCATCACGAAGCCGGCGCGGCCTTTCGCGTTCAGCGCTGCCCAGAACAGCTCGATCCACAGGTAGTTCGCGTTATCCGGCGCCGGTAAGCCCACCGGATAGCGCGGGTCCTGCGCCAGCCGCGCCTTGTCCACGCCGTTCACGTTGAACGGGGGATTGGCCATCACAAAGTCAAACCGTCCGATGCAATCGTGCACGTCCTCGTAATACGCGTTGGCCTCCTTCAGGTCGCCCCACAGTCCGTGCACCGCCAGGTTCATTCGCGCCATGCGCAGCGTGTCGCGGATCTTCTCGATGCCGAACAGCGAGATTTCCTCGTCCGGGCTCTTGCGATGGCGGCGGACGAATTCGGCGGAGTGCACGAACATGCCGCCGGAGCCGCAGGCGGGATCGAGGATGCGGCCGTGATACGGCTCGATCACCTCCACGATCAGGCGGACGATGGATTCCGGCGTGTAGAATTCTCCGCCTTTCTGCATCGTCGCCATTGCGAAGGCGCCCATGAAATACTCATAGACCTTGCCGAAGGCGTCGCCCGGCAGGTCGATCGGGGCGAGTAGTTTCAGCAGGTCGCGCAGCGTGGCCTTGGGGATCAGCGCGTAGTTCTGCGGCAGGGTGTCGGCGAGTTCCGGGTTGGCGCGCTCGATCGCGTCCATCGCCTCGTTCAGCGCGCGGTTCAGGTTGGCGCTGTCCGGCAGTTTCAGCAGTTCGGAGAAGCGGGATTCGGGCGGCAGGAACAGCACGCCCTGCGCCTTGTAGTCGTCCGGCGCCACGGCGCCGCGGCGCGACCGTCCGCCGCCGAGGGCTGCCGTGGCGGCGGCGAAACGGGTCTCCGCCTGGCGCAGGAACAGCAGGCCGAGCACTGGTGCCGCGTATTCCGACGGTTTCAGGCCGGAGTTGGCGCGGAACTGGTCGGCGGCGGACCAAAGGCGGCGTTCGATTTCGGCGATGTCGAGGGGCATGCGGACGGTTGGTTCCGATCTGTCTGGCCGATCAAGCGTGTGGGGCGGCGGCGATAGCGTCAAGTGTTGTCAAATTTCCGGAACGAGTGCCTGCCCGGTTATCGCCGACGGATCGCGATGGGCAGCAGGTAGGGGCGACCGGACCCACCTCGGCCGAGGGCTCCGCTACGTGAAGCCGCATCGGCGAAGCACGGACCCCTCCCCCCAACCCGCTCCCTCAAGGGGAGGGGGAGAAGCAACGGCCTGCCTCTCCCTCGATCCCCCGGAAGCAACGGTCGGACCTCACTCCATCGCTTCGGCCATGGCCAAGCCCGGCAGCAGCGGCAGCAGCGCGCTCAGGTCGCGCTCCGCCATGCAGACCAGATACTGTTCGGACGCTGGCGTCTCGTTCGCGGCCTCGGGCAACGGCAGCCCGTCCGCCCCCAGCGGCAACGCGGTCAGGCCGATATCGCCATAGACCTTCAGCAGCGCCGGGCCGGCGCGCCAGATCGCCGGGTCCAGGCCCTCCTGATGCGCCAGGTCGCGCAGGCGCCAGATGGCCGAGACCTGGTCCATCGCCGCCCCCGCCGGGTCGCCCAGGCCCAGCAGCACGCGCCCGCAGCGGCGGAAGGCGATGCCGGCCTGTTCCGCCTCGCCCCACACCACGCCGTCGGCACCGGTTGCGGGCAGCGGGCCGAAGCGGGCCAGGCGCAGGCGGGCCTCGGCGTTCCAGGGGTGCCAGGTGACGCGGCCCGGGCGCACCAGGCGCCAGATCGCGATCAGCGCCAGCCCGACCGCCAGTGCCACGCTGACGCGCAGCGAGTTGGGGACCTCCGGCGACAGCACGACGCTCCACCAGGCGTTGTTGGGCAGCATGCGCACGTGCTGGCGCAGGCCGGCCAGCGCCAGCACGCAGACCACCAGGGACAGCAGGGACAGCGCGGTGGAGGCCTCCAGCGGGCCGGCGAGGACGCGGGCGTGGCGGTAGAAGCTGGCGCGGAACGGGGCGATCAGCAGGGTGGTGAGCACCAGGACGCCGGCGATCCACAGCCGCGAGGGCTGCGTCGCGGCGAACGCGGCGCCGCCGACCAGCAGCAGGATGGTGGCGCTCCAGGCCAGGTTGACGCGGTGCGACAGGCCGATCGCCAGCACGACGAGGCCGGCGCCGATCAGGGATGGGATGAACTGGCCGGCCTGGGTCGCGAAGTCGGCGTAGTCCGGGTCGAGCCAGGAGAAGTCGGTGTGCGGGGCGACGACGCCGACCCCCAGCAGCATCATGCCGGACAGCATCACCGCGCCGGTGGCGGCGGCAACCGCGAACTCGGGCTCGCTCCAGCGGGCCAGGGCCTGGACGCCGCGGGCGGCGACGGTGGCTTGCAGCAGCCCGCCGCCGCGCAGCAGCACCTCGTTGCCGGCGAACAGGGTGCCGGCGAGGAACAGCGGGATCACGTAGTAATAGAGCCGGAACACGACGATGGCGCCGAGGATGTCGGGGGCGGGCAGGTAGCGCTCCAGGCCGAACAGGATGGCGGTGTCGAAGACGCCGATGCCGCCCGGCAGGTTGGCTGCGAGGCCGGCGGTGTAGGAGGTGACGTAGACGCCAAGGAAGACCGGGAAGGTCAGGGCGGCGCCGGGGCCGTGGGCAGCCGGCAGCAGTGTGTAGAAGATCGCGGCGGTGATGGCGACGTCGACGGTGGCGAGCACCACCTGGGCCAATGCCATGCGCAGGCCGGGCAAGCTGATCTGGTGGCCATACAGACGCAGCGTGCCAAGGACGCGGGACAGGGTGACATAGGCCGCAACGATGGCCCACATCGCGGCACCGACGGCGCGCAGCGTGGCCACCGGCAGGACGTCGCCGAAGAACGGCACCGCCCGCGGCTCGAGCAGCAGGATCGCGCCGCCCAGCACCATGCCGCCGAACGCGAAGGTCAGGCTGCAGAAGGCGACGGTGCGGGCGATCTGGCCGGGGGACATGCCCCAATGGGCATACAGGCGGTAGCGCACGGCGGCGCCGGACACGGCGGAGAAGCCCAGGTTGTGCGACAGCGCGTAGGCGCAGAACGAGGCGAAGGCGACGCGGCCGTAGGACACCTTGTGGCCGGCGTAGATGGTGCCGAGGCGGTCGTAAAACGTCAGCACGAAGTAGGAGACGATGGTCCACAGGAAGGAGATCGCCAGCGCGCGGCGCGGGATGGCGTCAAGCGCGGTGCCGACGTCCTCCAGCCGGAGGTGGCGGAACTCCTTCTGCACCGCGTAGATGGCGCCGAGCAGCAGCAGCACGCCGAGCAACGCCGGCAGGGCGCGAAGGTGGCGCGTCAGGCGGTCCACGGCTTTTGGCTGAACCCTTGGGTGACCCGGGGGCGGCAGCGCCATCGGTCAGGCGGCGTCGGTCGGGCGGGCGAGGGCCGCCTCGATCAGCGCGATGGTCTCCGCGACGCCATACAGGGCGATGAAGCCGCCGAAGCGCGGGCCCTCCTGCTGGCCGAGCAGAACCTGATACAGGCAGGCGAACCAGGCGCGCAGTTCGGGGAAGTTGTGGCGCTTGCCGACCTCGTAGACGAGGTTCTGGATCGTTTCGGCCTCGGTTCTGGCCTTGGTTTCGGCCCCCTGGTCGGCATCGGTGTCGGCCCCGGGGTTGGGGTCGGCGTCGGTGTTGGGCCGGGTGTCGGCCCCGGTGTCGGCATCGGCGCCCGGGGCCATGCCGCGCAGGGTCTCGGCAAGGTCGGCCAGCGCGGCGCGTTCGGCGTCGGTGGGGTGGCGGTAGCGTTTCTCGGGGCGAACGAAGTCGCGGTAGTAGGCGACGGCGTGGTCGACCAGCTTGTCGAGGAA
>PLXO01000193.1 GCA_003151425.1 Acetobacteraceae bacterium | reverse complement strand
CCTCAAACCGGGGTCGAGCAGATACACGCTGCGCGCACGGTACAGGCAGGGATGCCGATGACCGTCAAGGAAATGGGCCTGCCGTGGCGACACGGCGGGCCTTCCAGCGTCTAAGGATAATGGTCAGATGAGCGCCAGCGAACAAACTGAATGGGCAGAGTTGTGCAAAGAATTTCGTCAACTACAGTCGGCGCAACTTGAATTCCCACTCTTTGAGAACAGATGGACGACGCCAGAGAAGGTAGCGGAATGGAAAAAGCTTTGTGATGCTCAGGAAGCCGTGCGCAGAAAAATGGACGCCTTTATAGCGGCTCATTGAAAGGGCTTTATCTGGGCAGTAGCGACTCTGGTGCGGCTGTGGTCGGCCTAGAGTCTGTTTACTTCAAGGGAGCGGCAACAGCGGCGCGAAAGTTTTCCGCCACCTGCTGTCTGTAGGTGTTGTACTCCCCAATAGTTATCTGCGCCTCGTATAGCTTCACCAGATATTCATACGGGTGTGGATTCACCTTTTCCATGATCTGCCACAACTGAGGGTTATTCGTAGCAAACTTGTTGCCGCATTGCTCGTGCAATGATCTGAAAACATCCAGTGCAGGGCGTTGAACGTCGGTGATGTGGGCAGAGTTGCTTTGCATCTCCAACGTCGGCAGTTGGTCTATAGCGACAACACCGCGGATCGGGTCTAGGCGCGGGTCTTTGTATAGCTCGTGACAGTAAGCAACGGTTTCTTTGGTTCTATCGGCCTGAGCTGACGCAGCAACAGGGTTCGGCACACAGGCATGAAGCACCGTGTAACAAGGTAAGCTTGGAGCGAGCAACTTCCCTTGCGATCTATAATTCGCCGCAATAACACGGTCACTCTGCATGGTCAGATTCACCGCGCAGAATTCTTGACTCGTCGTCGTTGAACCAAAAGCCAGCGGCTGATTGCCGCTCACCAAGGTCGAAGAATTTACGGCGCCTGCCGAATTATACGCCCAGACCTCGGTGGCCCCGACTTGAGCGGTTGATGAAGGAGGCCCCATGCAGCTTAGGACGTGCTCCTTGCTTAGGCCGACCATGCCGTTAATTTGGTCTGCGACCTGTGCCGATTGTATCGGCCCACAGCCAGCCACGATCAGGACTACGAAGCCGCTTAGCAAGCGTCGCATTTTCAAACCGCCTCCAATCTCGGAATCGTCGCGGGGATCACAGCGAATCGGCCACGCCGGCCATGGTGGCGGCCGGTTCACTGGGGAACGGATCATAGTGTGCGAGGCGCACGCTGCGAAGCGGCCCGGTCATTACGTCGCCGCCGTACGGGAACGGATGCCAGACAACATCATACCAATGATATATTTCAAGGTATCCCAAGGTCTCACTCCATGAGAAGCCGGCTTCAGCGCTGGAGTCCGGCCAACGTATCAGCTCGCCTTTACCAACTATGTGCCCGCTCGGGTCTACACGATGCCAAAAATCGTTGATGCCGAAGGTCACTCGGAATGGCGTCGTGTCGATTATGTTCGGTGTCGTGAGTATGCGCCGCAATGCGCTTGGCGGCTCGGCTCCGGCATCCACGATTCGACAGCCGAGGCTTTTCACAAAGTAGCAAAGTAGCTGTATGGTTTCCTCGGGGTAAGAGTCACCGAACACCTCGCCAAAATCAATCTCGGTTCTGTCACACAGAGTGGCGGCGTTGGCTAGAACCCACGTTGAAAAGCGCTCGTAGGCCAAGTCGAACGGCTTAGTGCGCGCATTGTTGCAAGGCTTACAAAGCATGTCACGATAAAGGTTCTGGCCGCTGTTTGGGCCTTGTATCCGTATCCATCGACCGTCGCCGCGAAAAACAAACGGTTGTTGCACGGGCGGCCAATTTGTCCCGTATCTGGTCACCATATCGGAACGCTTGAACTTGTGTTCATCACTGTCGGCCGGATCGCCGCAAATCCAGCACGGGGGCGAGCCGGATGCTGACAAAGGGTCGCTCACGGTCCGAGCCTCATGGCGATTCGCGCTGCAACGCGCCGTAAAGGGTCGCACGGCCTATGCCCATGATCTTCGCGGCCTCGGTCGGCGTCTTGCCCTGGTCGATGAGCTTCCGCGCGTGGGTGAGCCGGTCGGGGGTCAGCTTCGGCTTGCGCCCGAATTTCACTCCTCGGCGCTGTGCGGCCTTGACGCCAGCCCGCGTGCGCTCGGTGATCAGGGACCGCTCAAGCTCGGCCAGCACGCCAATCATCTGCCACATGGCGCGGCCTGTGGGGGTCTCGGTGTCGATCGCCTCGGTCAGTGACCGGAACGCAATGCCGCGCTCTTTGAAGCCGTCCAGCATGCGGATCAGGTCGGACAGATTGCGGCCAAGGCGGTCGAGCTTCCACACAGTGAGCGTGTCGCCGGTCTCCAGGGCTTTCAGGCAACGGGTAAGGGCAGGGCGGTTGACGTGGGCGCCGGTCACCTCGTCCTTGAACACGGTCTTGCACCCGGCCTTCTTCAAGGCGGCAAGCTGCATGGCCGAGTTCTGGTCCTCGGTGCTGACGCGGGCGTAGCCGTATTTCATGCGTCTGTTATCGGACGGACTTTGTGGATTCGCAAGCCCTTGTTTTCAAGGGGTGTTTTCACCGTCCAGTAACTTACCCTTTGCTGGACGGGACGGGCTTGCCCGCCCACCTGATGGGATCGGCCTATATCTGAGAGAGGACATTATCACATATATGCGCCCGCCCATTGCTGGATTGAGATACAACCATCCTATCTCACCGATACGACGGAACGGGTGACAGGAATGCTCTCTGGATAGCCGTGATCGCGAAGGAAAGCGCGCATCGCGTCCTCAGCACCTACAGGGGCAAGCGGGCCGACAATGATCTCCGTGAGATTGCCCGGCGCGCTCAAGGGCAGATGGGTCTCGACGTATTTTCTGCCATTGTGCTCTCTACGCCATTCATCAAACACCTTACGCATGCCAAGAAGAATGTAACGAGTTTCTCGCTCATTCTGAAAGCGCGCGGCTTTCGCGGTCAGGCAGTTCCATATGAGCAGGGTGGCAATGAGACCCTTGTTCATGATGTCGAACCAGGCTTGAAGGGTCTTACCACGAACCAAATCAGGGTTGGCCAGCGACACCCGCCCAACGATGTCGGCCAACTTCCGGACGCCATGCCGGTGCCGGCTGCGTGTTGCGTCTCTTCCGTAGATTACCTTGCTGACGAACACGTTCTCATTCGCTCGCGGCAGCAGTGCGGGCTGGTCAGGCTGGAATAGGGTCGGCGCTAACCCAACGGAAAATCCCGTCCCCTTACAGCCATACTCATCCCATTGCTGCGGGTCATCCCGGTGGTCGCTGAGGCTGAAGAAATAGAAGTCGAACGTCTCGCCCAACGGGTTGTTGCCAAGCAGATCGTTGAGTCCTAGCAGAAAGCTCTTGACCGCGGGATTTCCGCGGCATGCCTCCTGGCGGATCACCTGCCTTCCGATATCCATCGAAAACTGAACCTCGGTGAGATCAGACTGCTGGCTGTGAAGGAAGCACCAGATCTTCTGCTTTTCGATGATACCCTGTAGCGCCGCCAGGTCGGTGTAGTGATAGAGGGTTGTCTTAGGAATCGATCGCGCCTGATCGGCAAGCAGCTCGTCCTGTATCCATGCCTCGAACTCGGCTACCGCTGCCGCAAGTGGCTTCGGTAGAGATACATCGTCTGAATCGCTCACCCGTGTGTCCTCTGCTCTGGATTCCGATTAAATCAGCCACCGCTTCCGATCGAAACCGGCCACTTTGCCGCGAGCTTGATGAACCTCTCGACATAGCCGAAAGTCTGCCTTCATTGTGCGTCAGAAATCTGCATCGAAAAAGCCTAATCTGATCAATGGCCTGGATTTGATGCAAATATCTTGCAGACCGTGTGAAAACTCGGTTCCGAGTCCGGCTGGCGCAATATCGATGCGTCCAAGAACCAGTTAGGGAATCATTGTTGCGGCCCTCCGGCCGTGGGCGAATCAAAATTGCGGAGCGCCTGTGCTACGGCGAGTTTTCACACAGTCTGCTTGACTTCTGCGTCCCCCCAACTCGCCTGGGATCCCCCCGCCTCCGCGGGCGGCCTCCGGCAACCTGGCGGCCGACCTGTGCGTCTGCCTTCGCGGTTTTGGTGGCATTGGCGGGCGGTTTGGTGTAAGGTGAGATAACTGACTCTCATTCAGGATCGCAGATGATGCCTATTACAGCCGCCTCCACCGCCGCCAGCCCGGACCCTGGCCTCGCGACCGCGGGGGATCACCGGGTCGGGGCTGGCCATGACGGCGAGGCCGGGACTGGTGGCAGCACGCTTTTCGAAAATGTGCGCAACGACGTCATGCGACAGTCCACCACCGGTGGGCCTGGCCCCCGGCACCTGTCCCGGAGATACGATCCGGGGAAATGGACGGACCGCGACGGCGGGATCGGACGGGCGCATTCGGCCGAGGATGGGCCCGGCCATGACGGTGAGGGCGCGAAAGGCGCGGCGCGCTTTTCGCAAATGCGCGCAACAAGGTCGCGCAACAGCCTGCTACCGATACACCTTCACCCACAGACTTGTGCCGGGGGCTACGACACGGGGGCGAGGTTGGACCGTGAGAGCGGCAGCGGCCGGGGCAGATGGCCGGGTCGGGACCCGGCCGTGATGGTGAGGGCAGGAATGGCGGCGGGGCGCTTTTTTGCAAAATCGCGCAGCAACCCCAAGCGACAGTCTGTCGCCGGGAAGCCTTCGCCCGGATGCTTGTCTCCGGGGTACGACCCGGTGCGACGATGGACCGCGACGGCGGCACCGGCGGAGGCAGATGGCCGAGCCGAGGTCCGGCTGCAATGGTGCCGGAGCGCCGAACCGGGAGCGGTTACCGGTGCGAGAGGCGCAATTCGTGAATCTCGACAAAGACCCTATGGACCGTCGTGCGGTGGGGTTGGCAGCAAGCCGGGACGCCGGAGCGCCGACCAGGGAGCGGCCATCGGTGCGAGTGGCGCAATTCGTGAATCTCGACAAAGACCCTATGGACCGCCGCGCGGTGGGGTTGGCAGCAAGCCGGGGCGCCGGAGCGCCGACCAGGGACCTGCCATCGGTGCGAGAG
>PLXO01000342.1 GCA_003151425.1 Acetobacteraceae bacterium | reverse complement strand
TACCCCTATCATCGCGGCACGGTGCCGCGACGGATGGCCGGGACTAGCCCGGCCATGACGGTGAGGGGTGCACCGCCAGGCCAAAATGCGCATTGCGTGCCGCGGATCGCGCCGCTTTCGCACAAGGGTCACGCTCCTGCCATTGTTCTGCCACCCGTCGGGAGCTATCCGAGGCGCCATGCGTGAGTCCCCGCGTCGTCTGCGTCGCCTGGCTGCCGGTCCAATGCGGCTGCGCGGTGACGGCGCGGCCGTCGATGCCGGGTCCGAGAAGTGGCCGTTCGGCATCGGCGACCACCACGATCATATCGTTCGCCGCGTCCGCGCCATCCGCCGTGCGGTGATGGCGCTGCTGTGGACCCTGCCCGCGGCGCTCGTCCAGGCCGTCCTGCTGGTGCTGCCGGGGCGCGGAAATGTGGTGTTCGCGCGGATCTATTGGGCAGGCTTCGTCCGTGTGCTCGGGCTGGAGGTGCGCGTCATCGGCGAACCCGCCACCGGCGGTGGCCGACCGGTCGTGTTCGTCTCCAACCACTCGTCGTGGCTCGACGTGCCGGTGCTCGGCGGCCGACTCGACGCCTGCTTCATCGCCAAGTCCGAGGTCAGTCGCTGGCCGGTGATCGGCACCATCGCCCGAATGGGGCGGAGCGTGTTCGTCAGCCGCCAGCGCGGCGCCACGGTCAGTGAGCGCGACTCGATGCGCGGCCGGATCGCCGCCGGTGACAGCCTGATCCTGTTCCCGGAAGGCACCACTTCCGATGGCTCGCGCGTGATGCCATTCCGCTCGACTTTCTTCGCCATCGCCCAGGGTGAGCACCCGCCGCTGATCCAGCCGATTTCCGTGGTCTACGATCGGCTGGCCGGATTACCGACGGGACGCGCCTGCCGGCCGCTGTTCGCCTGGTATGGCGACATGGACATTGCGTCGCACTATTGGCGGCTGGTGCAGCATCGCGGGCTGCGTGCCACCGTGCTGCTGCACACCCCGCTGGACCCGGCGCTGTTCCCCGACCGCAAGGCGCTGTCGCGCGCCGTGTGGGTGGCGGTCGCCGACGGCGCGGCAACGCTGCGGCAGAATCGCCCGGCGCACCCGCTTTCCGTGCCCGCGCAGGTGCCGCCTTCCGTCGGCGAACCCGCACCGGCTTATGCCTGACAGCGGGGGACAGGCCGATGGCCCCCCAATCAAGGGTCCCCCCAGTCAAGGGGTCGCCAGTCACGGGACCGACCAGGGCAATCGCGTTTGGAGTCGCATCATTCGCGGTTCGCGACACGGCCAGACAGTGAACCGTCAGGACGCCAACAAAAGCCGGGATCGTGAGGGATCGGGGACGGGTGCGAGCCATCCGGGCCTTGGCGTCTTGGCGATCTTGGCGGTTCATTTGGCCGCCAGAGCCGGATTTTCCGGCGATTGGTTGGTATACCCCAAGTTCGACCGAATCTGTGCTCTGCCGCATGGCAGGAAGCAAGAATCACCACAGAGACACAGAGGCACAGAGCAGAAAGAGCAAGTGGGGGGCTTGATATTCTTCTCTGTGCCTCTGTGGTGATTCCTTGTTTCTATCATTTATCAAAGACACGGATTTCTACGGGTCAGTGGTATATGTGGTCGGTGCCGACTCGGTGGGCCTGTCAACGAAGTTCCAAATGTGATCCCCCTGCCTCCCCTCGGGATTTAGCTGGCGCCGAGGGTGGTTTTGGTGTAATATTAACTAACTAACTTATGGTCAGGATCGCTGATGCGCTCGATCGCAGCCCTCGCCCCCGCGCCCCTACGCTTCCCCGAGGCGGCTGTCGTGTCGCCGCGGCGAGGCCCCATGCAACACCTGCTGCCGGGTGACGACCTGACGGTGGGACCGCGCGCTCGGGGGCGGTTCGCGGCGCGGTCGCGGCGGCAGGCGGCGGAGCAGCAGGGCGCTGGCGCCGTGGAGGGCGGAGATTGCCGGCGCGCGCCGCATCGCAAGCAAACAGGAAGGCAAGGATTCCACCACGGAGGCGCGAAGAAAACGGCGAAGGAATTGCTGCGATTCGCGCCGCGGCTGAACGGACGCCTGCGCGAAGTGCCTAAAATTCCTGCTTCTCCATGGTCTCGGTGCCTCCGTGATGGAATCCTTGCTTGCTCGTTGCAATGTGCGACCCCGGACGTTGGGTGTCGTGATTGCCGCCCAATGGAGGCATCTGGAGCGACCAACGACGTGCTACCAGCCGTCCGCCCATCCCATAAAGGGTCAATCTTTCGGGCGGATGGCGTAAGCCGCGAATCGCGGACAAGCCCCCATGCCGAGCCTGCCGCCGGGCACTCGTCCCGGTGGTCGCCCGGTGGGGTTGGCGGCGCGACGGGCCGCCGGGGACGCCGGCCAGGGACCTTTCCCCGAGGCGGAGTGGGGCAATTCGCGAATTTCGACAAAGACCCTGTGGAACGCTGCACGGTGGGCTTCGCGGCAGGACGGGGCGCCAGGGGTGCCGGCTAGGCACCTGTCTCCGGGCGCGCGGCGCAATCCGCGAATCTCGACAAAGACCCTATGAAACGCTGCATGAAACGCTGCGCGGCGGGCTTGGCGGCAGGACGGGACGCCAGGGGTGCCCCCAGGCACCAGTCCCCCGGCGAGTGGCGCAATTCGTGAATCTCGACAAAGACCCTATGGAACGCTGCGCGGCGGGCTTGGCGGCGGGACGGGACCCCGGGGGTGCCCCCCAGGCACCAGTCCCCTGGCCAGTGGCGCAATTCGTGAATCTCGACAAAGACCCTATGGACCGCCGTGCGGTGGGGTTGGCGGCAAGCCGGGATGCCGGAGCGCCGAGAAGGGACCTGCCATCGGTGCGAGAGACGCAATTCGTGAA
>PLXO01000106.1 GCA_003151425.1 Acetobacteraceae bacterium | reverse complement strand
TCGCCGGGGTGGGGTGAGCAATTACCCCCTTTGAGGTCTCAGCCAGTATCCTGAAACGCACCCTTCAGATGCCTCTTGGAAACAGAGATATGGAATCGCAAGGCAAGAAGCTCACACCCGCGTACGGAATATGGGGTTGGGCGCTAATTATATGCGTGTTCTTTTGGATGGGATGGAGCGAAGTCCAAGACTTTGTCCACGACGAGAACCGGCACCTTGCCAGTGTCGGTTACTTATTGATGTCCGCATTGTCACTTATAATACTCATTCCAACGTACTTGTTCTGGTGGAAACGATCGAAAGAAACCCAAACCAGGCCGTTCTTTATTATGATCTTCGGGTATCTATTTTTTTGTATCGGGACTCTCGCGCTGCCTGCCGGAAGCGCGGCCATAGTCGAATTGAGTGACACGGGGTCGCCAGATTGGACGTCCGCAGCGTTGACGATCCTTCTTGTCTGTGGAATCAGTCTCTTGTCTTTAGCTGTTAGCTATCTGCTGGTTTTCCGACGAAGCGCCTGAATATTGGCCTCCCCCGAAATCAATGCAACGTTGCCACCACGTCCGCATGAGCCCGCAGCACCAGCATGCGCCTGATCTTGTGCGTCGGCGTCAGCAGACCGTTCTCCAATGTGAACGGTTCCACCACCGCGTGCTTGCGGATCCGTTCCGTGACCGACAACCGCATGTTCACGCGTGACACCGCGAGCGCCACGGTGATCCCGTCGTGCCCGTCCGCCGGCACCAGCAGCGCGCTCAGGCCGGTGCGCCCCTCGCCGGCGACCACCGCCTGGGAGATTTCGGGTTCCGCCATCAGCATGGTCTCGATCCGAGCCGGCGAGACGTTCTCGCCCCCCGACAGCACGATCATGTCCTTCTTGCGATCGGTGATGCGCAGGTAGCCGTCCGCGTCCTGCGCGCCGATATCGCCGGTGTGCAGCCAGCCGTCCTGGATCGCGGCCTTTGTGTCCTCCGGCCGCCCCCAGTAGCCGTGCATCAGCAGATCGCCGCGCACCAGGATCTCGCCATCCTCGGCGATGCGCAGCTCGACGCCCTCCAGCGGCGGACCGACCGTTTCGATGCGGATTGCATTCGGCGGGTTGGCGCTGACCACCGGGCCGGCCTCGGTCTGGCCGTAGCCCTGCATGATGCGGATACCGAGCGCCAGGTAGAAACGCCCGACCTCCGGGTCCAGCCGCGCGCCGCCGGACATCGCCGCGATCAGCCGGCCGCCGAACCGAGCCCGCACTTTGGCGCGCACCAGTCGGTCCAGCGGCCAGTCCAGCAAATCATCGAGGAACGACAGCTTCGTGCGGTCAACCCGCTTCAGGCCGATCGCCAGCGCGCGGTTGAACAACGCCTGGCGCCACGGCTTCTCGCGCGCGACCTGGCCCAGCACGCGCGCGCGGATCACCTCCAGCACCCGCGGCACCGCGGTCAGGATGGTCGGGCGCACCGTCAGCATGTCGGCCGCCAGGTGTTCTACTCCGCGCGCGTAGACGATCTCGGTGCCGATCGAGGGCAGGAAGAGCTGGCCCACCGTGTGCTCGTAGCTGTGCGAGATCGGCAGGTAGGACAGGTAGACCTCGTCCTTGAGCCGCAGCGGCCGCAGCAGCTCGAACGCACCTCGACAATTCGACAGGATGGCGCGGTGCGGCAGCATCACCCCCTTGGGCGCGCCGCCGGTGCCGGAGGTGTAGATCAGGCAGGCCAGCGCGGTCGGCGGGATGGTCGCCGCCTCGGCCGCGATGTCGTCCGGGGGGGCGGCGTCCGCGGTCAGCTCGCTCCAGGGGAGCAGCCGCGGCGTGCCGCCCGAGGCCTCCGGTGCGCCATCCATCACCACCAGCAGGTCCAGCCCGCCAGCGCGCTCGCCGGCCTGCCGCAGCCGCCCGGCGAGCTGAGCGGAGGAGACGATCGCCGCCCGCGCCCCGCTGTCGCGCAGGATGTGCGCATGGTCGTCGACGGTGTTGGTGACGTAGGCCGGCACCGGCACGGCGCGGATCGCCATCAGGGCGGTCTCGGCGATCGGGTAGTCCGGCCGGTTCTCGGCGACGATCGCCACGCGATCACCGGCCGCCACCCCGACAGCGCGCAGGTGCCGCGCCACCGAGGCGGCCCGGCGGGCAAACTCGCCCCAGGTTATGCTGTCCCAACTTGCGCCGCGATGGGCGCGCAACATGGGCTTGTCCGGCCACTCCCGGGCACGGGCGAACATCATCGCCGCGAGATTGGGCCAGGTCGGGTAGGTCTCCACGTTGCCTCGGCGTCGGACGCTGCTCTTTGCCGCGCGTCACTACGCGCTTACATGCAGCACGACCAGGGCAGCCCCCAGGGAGCCAAGACCGGAGCCAAGACCGGAGTCGGACCGGAGCCGGATGGCGACCAACAGGGCAGCCGGCACTGCAATGCAAGGACGACGACGTGATGCGGCGAAACGTTTCCCCGGTTTTTTCCAGCAGCCCCGCCGCGATCGCGGCCGCCAGCACCGCCGCGACCCCAGCCGAGGACGACCTGCCCGCGTGGGACTTGTCGGATCTCTATCCGGGTGCGGACAGCGACACGGTCCGTGCCGATTTCGCCGCCGCCGAGGCCGCCGCGACGGCGTTCGAAACGCGGTATGCCGGAAAACTGTCCGATCTGTCCGGCGCCGCCCTGGCCGCCGCGATCGGGGCGTATGAGCAGATCGACGAGATCCTCGGCCGGCTGTCCTCCTACGCCCAGTTGCTGTTCGCCGGGGATTCCACCGACGCGGCAATCGGAAAATTCTACCAGACCGTCACCGAGCGGGTGACCGCGATCAGCAGCCACCTGCTGTTTTTCACCCTGGAGCTGAACCGGCTGGACGAGGCGGTCTTGGAGGCCAAGCTGCATTCCCGGGCTGGACCCGGGGATCACGCCGATCCCGCGCTGGCGCACTGGCGGCCCTGGCTGCGCGACCTGCGCGTGTTCCGCCCGCACCAGCTCTCCGACGAGCTGGAGAAGCTGCTGCACGAAAAGGAGGTGACCGGGCACTCCGCCTGGAGCCGGCTGTTCGACGAGACGATCGCCGGCATGCGTATTCCGGTGGGCGAGCCGGTTGGCGGGGAAGCGCTGACGGTCAGCGCCGCGCTCAACAAGCTGTCGGACCGTGACCGTGCGGTGCGCGAGGCGGCCGGCAAGGCGATCGGCACGGCGTTCGCGGCGAACGTAAAACTGTTCGCGCTGATCACCAACACGTTGGCCAAGGACAAGGAGATCATCGATACGTGGCGGCACTATCCGCGCCCCGGCAGTTCCCGCAACCGCGCCAACATGGTCGAGGATGAGGTGGTGGACGCGTTGGTCACCGCCGTCGCCGGCGATTTTCCGCGCCTGGCGCACCGTTATTACGCGATGAAAGCGAAATGGTTGGGGTTGGAGAAACTGCAGCACTGGGATCGCAACGCGCCGTTGCCGGACGATGACGATCATTTGATCCCGTGGGACGTGGCGCGGGCGCGCGTGCTGGGCGCCTATGGCGCGTTCAGCCCGGAGCTGGCGGCGATCGGCAAGCGGTTTTTCGCCGCGCCATGGATCGATGCGAAACTGTCGCCCGGCAAATCCGGGGGTGCCTTCGCGCATCCGACCGTGCCGAGCGCGCATCCCTATTTGCTGCTGAACTATCACGGGCGGGCACGCGACGTGATGACGTTGGCACACGAACTCGGCCACGGCGTGCACCAGATATTGGCGGGCGGGCAGGGCTACCTGATGTCGGGCACACCGCTGACGCTGGCCGAGACCGCCAGCGTGTTCGGCGAGATGCTGACCTTCCGCGCCATGCTGGATGCCGAGACGGACCAGCGGCGCCGGCGGATCATGCTGGCCGCCAAGGTCGAGGACATGCTGAACACGGTGGTGCGGCAGACCGCGTTCTATCTGTTCGAGACGCGGCTGCACGACGAGCGGCGCTCGGGCGAGATCATGGCCGACCGCATCGGCGCGATCTGGCGTGGGATACAGACCGAGAGCCTGGGGCCGGTGTTCGAGTTCTCGCCGGACTACGATGTATTCTGGGCGTATATTCCGCACTTCATCCATTCACCGTTCTATGTCTATGCTTATGCGTTCGGCGACTGCCTGGTGAATGCGCTGTATTCGGTGTTCCAATCCGGCCATCCGGGTTTCCAGGCGAAATATCTCGACATGCTGCGCGCCGGCGGAACGAAGCGGCACAAGGAGCTGCTGGCCCCGTTCGGGCTGGACGCCTCGGACCCGGCGTTCTGGCGCAAGGGGTTGGATGTGATCGCCGGGTTTATCGACGAGCTGGAGGCGGAGGCGTGAGCCCCTGGCCAGCAGTGCAGCATGTCTGACGAATCCACATTGTTCGGCGAACTCCGCCGCATGGCGCGCACCTCCAGCGCCGTGGGCGGAATCGCCGCGCGCTTTGCCGGCGCGCGGATGTTCGGCATCAAGACCGATCGCGCAGCCCACGCGGAAGACCTGCGCGCGGTCCTCGGCGGCCTGAAAGGTCCGCTGATGAAAGTCGCACAATTCCTGTCCTCGGTGCCCGATGCACTACCGGCGGAATACGCCGACGAGCTGTCGCAGTTGCAGGCCAACGCGCCGGCGATGGGCTGGGCCTTCGTGCGCCGGCGCATGGCGAGCGAACTGGGCCCGGACTGGCAAAGCCGGTTCGCCAGCTTCAGCCGTGAGGCCGCCGCGGCGGCAAGCCTGGGGCAGGTGCACCGCGCGACGCTGCACGATGGATCACTTGTCGCCTGCAAGCTGCAATATCCGGATATGCCGACCACGGTGGAAGCCGATCTGCGTCAGCTTCGCCTCGCGATGGCGATCTATCACCGCATGGACAACGCCATCCAGCACGAGGAGGTCTACAAGGAGCTGACCGAACGGCTGCGCGAGGAGCTGGACTACGAGCGCGAGGCCGCGCAGATGCGGCTGTTCAGCCTGATGCTGGCGAACCAGCCCAACGTGCATGTGCCGGTGCCGGTGCCAGGGCTGTGCACGCGGCGGCTGCTGACGATGAACTGGCTGGACGGGCGCCCGCTGATGCAGCGCCTGGCCGAGGATCCGCCGCAGGAGGAACGAAACCGTATCGCCGAAGCATTGTTCCACGCCTGGTATGTACCGTTCTATCGTTACGGCGTGATCCATGGCGATCCGCACCTGGGCAACTACCAGGTGCGGTCGGATGCCAGCGTCAACCTGCTCGATTTCGGCGCGATCCGCGTATTCGACGCGAAGTTCGTGCGGGGCGTGATCGATCTGTACGAGGCGGTGCGTGATGACGACGAGGCGAAGGCGCACCACGCCTACGAGACCTGGGGATTCACCGACCTGTCGAAGGACAAGATGGCGGCGCTGAACCTGTGGGCGCGGTTTCTGTATGAGCCGCTCTGCGACGATCGGGTGCGGCGAATCCAGGAGACCGACGATCCGAATTTTGGCCGCGTGGTGGCCGAGCAGGTGCATGCGGGGCTGAAGCGCACCGGCGGGATCAAGCCACCTCGGGAATTCGTGCTGATGGATCGTTCCGCGATCGGTCTGGGCGGGGTGTTCCTGCGGCTGAAGGCCGAGCTGAACTGGAGCCGGTTGTTCCACGGGCTAATTGCGGATTTCAACGCGGCGGCGCTGGCGGAGCGCCAAGCCGCGGCGCTGGCCGAGGCCAAGGTGCCGCCGGCGGGGTAGCAACGTCGAGCAGGCTTATACCAACCGGCGGAAAGAGTGACGCACGTCGGCCTCTGACCTGACGTGAGCGCAGCGCCGGTGCGAACAGATCGAGAGTCGCGCCTCATCGAGGCTCAGGCGCTGTTTGGTCGCCGGCCAGATTGCCCGCGCTCCCCCAACGTCGCTCGGTGGGACATGCGTAACGGGCGCGACGGTCACGAACCCGCGGCCGACCTGTCGTGCGCGTTCGTCAGGACGATGACGCAAGGCCGGTTCTTGCGCCCGTCCCGCCCATCGCGCTTATTCAGGCCGCCAGACGTGGCTGAAGCAGATGACCTGCCCGACCCTTGGCTCTGGTACCTGCAATGTTGGTCAGCCTGGCTGTTCGTCGTTGAACCGCTCAAGCTCCGCATCGATGGGCGCGGTCGTGATCGCCCGGATGACCTCCTTTGGCAATTCCTTGAGACTGAACGCCTCCCGCTCGCAGCGCAGCATCGTTCGATAGCGTTGGCACTAATAACTTGACGCACTAGGCCCGATATCTAGTGGACTGCCTCGCATTTTCCCTATATGTTCTCGCATTCATTGAGAAGAAGGGGTAGACAGTCCGTTGCCAAGACACACGCCACAGCCAATCGCACGTCAGCTTCGCCAAGAAGCTGGGTTCGGTTGCTGCGTTTGTGGCAATCCTATCATTCAGTACCATCATATTGTCGAATGGGCCGACGATCAGCATTTTCGACCTGACGATATGATGGTGTTGTGCCCAAATCACCATGATCAAGCAACACGAGGTGCGATGACCGAATCAGAGCAACGTGAACATAAGGCACGACCCCGGAACATTCAGAATGGGCTTGTCAGGGGTTTCCTGGAGGTCAAACAGGACTATTGTGCTGCCGATTTCGGCACGGTTACGGTGGTTGGTTCCGGAACGTTCCTACGAATCGGTGGCGAGGACATGATCGGCTTCCATCTGGGTGATCGAAATTTGGAGGTCTCTCTCCGCCTCTTTAGTGAAACCGATGAGCTGATATTGGAAATAGACAGGAATGAATGGGTGTCGGGCGACCCATTGCCTTGGGATATCGAGGCTGGTTGGCAGGTGCTGACGTTGCGTGAGAAGGCACGCCACATATCTGTGTCACTGAACGCAAAAGCCGTTCCGCTTGAGGTTCGTGCGGAATTCCGCCGATTTGGCAAGGTGGTTACCGTCAATGAACACGGCATTCGAGTTGGCGGACGGAATGGGAACGCCATTTCAAACCTGGCGTTAGTGGGAATGCTACTTGAAGTTGAAATAGACGAAACCGGCTTCAAGATTGGCCCGATCTCGGGACATTCCCACGGTTGTTTCATCAGTTGGTCAAATCGAAGAGAAAGGTTGTGGAAAGCCAAAGATGTGTGGAAGAAAATAGAAGCCGGAAAGATAGGAACAGATTCGTAGTGCTGCAACATCAGCGTGTTGTGCATGGCCTATTGGCCCTATGGGTTGGCATTGCAGGCAGTTAGGAGATTTGGGCACCTCAGACATTGGCGGCGCTCCAAGCAGCGGGCTGGTCATTCTCGCATGAGTTCCGCGCGCCGCTCGCGCAGGAAGCCCTCGACACTCGCGCCGGAGCCGGCGAATACGCGGCGCGCCTCGGCTTGCAGCCTGACGACGACGTCGCGCACCGAGCGTATCCGGATTTCGCCATCCTCCACCCGGACCACCACTGGTCCGCCGCACTCAAGTCCGACCATCCGGCGCAGTTCGACCGGAAGGCTCAGTATGCCCGTATCGGACACGCGGATCGCTGTTGCCGATTGGTCCATGAATGCCAGCCTAAACGCAAACGGCAGTCGGGACAAAAACGTCGCGTCGGGCCAGCCACGAGGATTTTCTTGACCGAAGTGGACAATATATAGTACACCCTGACTGCGTGAGGCCAGCATGGAATTCGACGGTCCCCGCAAGACACCGGTGGTGTTCTACCGAACGCCAGCGGGGAGAGCGGTCGCGCTGGACTGGCTCAAGGGCCTCACCGACGGCGACCGCGCCAGCATTGGTCAGGATCTGATGGCGTGCAGTTTCGCTGGCCGGTGGGCATGCCGCTCTGCCGGCCGTTGGGCGACGGTCTCTGGGAGGTGCGCAGCGATTGCCCCGGCAACCGGGTCGCGCGGCTACTGTTCAGCCTCGTCGATGGCAGGATCGTCGTGTTGCACGGCTTCATCAAGAAGACACGGAAAACGCCGGACGATGACCTGAACCTGGCGCGCCGGCGGAAACGAGAGTTCGAGCGATAGGAGGCTGCCATGGCGACGACCAAAACACCACGCAGCACCGAGGGGTTTCCAACCCTCGACGATTTTCTGGACGCCGAGGGAACCCGCGAAGCCTTCCAGGCTGTCGCCATCAAGGAGGTGCTGGCCTGGCAGATCGAGCAGGCGATGAAGGCACAGAACCTGTCGCGCAAAGGCCTTGCCGAGCGGATGGGCACAAGCCGCAGCCAGATCAGCCGCTTGCTCGATCCCAAGGACGGCAACGTCACCCTGCTGACCTTGCAACGCGCCGCCGAAATGATCGGCCGCAAGGTGCGTCTCGAATTGGTGTGACGGGCCGGGTTGGGCCGCACCCGCCGAGCCGGGCCGGGCGAGTTTCACCGACCTGCCATAGCCGCCCGTCCGCACATGCCGTAAAACATCGGCGCAAACCGATCGCCAGGGAGGCACGCCCCATGTCCGCCGATCCGAACCACGTCGTCCTGACCGGGGAAAACCCGTTCATCCGCCTGAGTGATACCGATGGCGGCCCGGCCACCACCAACGCCAGCTTCTGGCGCATCATCCTCAGCCCCGCCGGCCCCGGCCATGTGCTGTACATGAAAAGCGAGCTGACCCAGGACCGCTGGCGCATCTACTCGGACAACATCGCCATGACGCGCTGGCTGCAAGCCACCGTCCAGGGCATGCTCAACGCGGAGCTCGCCGACCGCAGCGTCCCGGTGATCGACGCGGACTTCAGCCGCTCCGGCGACGTGCGGGATTTCTGGACCGAGAGCCTGGTGTCGCACGACGAGGAGATCGAGCTCACCTGGTACGACGTCGGCGAACCATTGCTGATCCACACCCAGCCGAACGCGGTGCCGGGCCGCCCCTATGGCGTTTGCACCATCCTCATTCCGGCCCTCGGCGCGCGCCTGACCCGCAATGGCATCCAGGCCACGGGCCGACCGTTCGCCACGCAGCGCGAGGGGCGTCCGTTCAGCACCTGCGCGCTGGCGTTCTCGGAGAGCTGGACCGAGGCGCGGTAGGATTAGAGCACGTTCACGCTGACTGGAATCGCCGATCCCACCCGTCATAGCCCCCACCTGTCATAGCCCCCACCTGTCATTGCGAGGAGCGCAGCGACGAAGCAACCTCCCGCCGCGGGGGATTGCTTCGTCGCTGCGCTCCTCGCAATGACAGGTGGGGGCTATGACAGGGTACGTTTCCGGTCAGGGTGAAAGTGCTCTAGAGCCCGATTGGGCTACCTGTCGGGGGCGGCCTACATCGTATCGTTCTGAAAATACGCGACAACGTCGCGGTGCCCTTCGACCACGTTCACCACCTCGAACGTGTCGGCCGCATAGCGGAAGAAGATCACGTAACCCTTGAAGGGAAAGCTGCGAATGTCGGGCCGCAACTCCGGGCGAGCCCGCCCCAGAGTGCCCGGCAAGGATGCAAGTTTTCGGCATTGCATCCGGAGCAGATCGACGAAACCTCGCCCGATGGCCAGGCTGCCGCTTTCCTTGGTGATATACTCCAGGACGTCCGCAAAATCACGGCGCGCCGACGCCAGATAGACCAGCCGCCGCACTCAGTACCCGGCCCTCACCAATTCCGCCGCTTTCGCTTCTAGGGCCGCCCCCAGCTCGGCGTCCGTGGCGTGACCGCCCTCGGCGATCGAGGCATTCAAGGTGTCGCGCAGCGCGCGCAACCTGGCCTCGCGCTCCTCGACCAGACGCAGACCTTCGCGCACGACCTCGCTGGCGGAGGCGTAGCGGCCGCTCTTGACCGCGTTCTCCACGAACCCCTCCCAGCGGTCGCCAATCGATACGTTCATGCAGGGCACCTCTTCGCCTCCGGTATTTAGCACGATAACAGCCAATGCACAATTTTCGTTATGAGGGATCAGCAATTCTCATTTTGGCCCATCTGGTTGCCACATCGTCATGGCCGGACTTGNNCCCGACCAAAACGAGAATTGCTGATGAGGGGTGTGGTGCGGCGGCTACCGGCAGATCAGCGCGAGAATCCCGGGGTCACCCGACGCTACCGCCGCCGGCCGGCGAAAGGCGCGGAACGTGCGGTCGGCTCCCCCGATGGGCATCTCGGCATCCTCGGTGGCAAATCGTGTGGCGCTCAACGTGGTGCCAGCAGCCCGAACGGGCCGCCGCGGGGCAAGCTGGAACCAACGAACACCCGCCCTCTGGCCCTTGCGCGGGGTTGCCGTGCGGTGCATTGGGTGCCCGCTCATTCGGGGTCCGGGCCACCGGAGAGGCTCGGCTGCCCTGCCTGCGCGACTGCCCCGCGTACCCAACTGCCGTGCCCGCCCGGCTGCCCCGGGTCAAGGCCCAGGTTTCCTTGCGTGAAGGATAAGGA
>PLXO01000166.1 GCA_003151425.1 Acetobacteraceae bacterium | reverse complement strand
GGCGCAGCACCACCCAGTCCGACACGACGCCCACCGCGCCGGCCGCCAGAAACGCCACCAGCGCGGCCGGCACCAGTGGCCAGCCCAGCGCGACATTCGCCAGATAGCCGGCGAAGGCGCCGATCGTGGCGTGCGAGGCCACCGCGAAATTGGGAAACCGCAGCACCGCGTAGATCGCGGTCAGGCCGATCGCGGGCGCGGTCAGCAGCGCCCCGGACATCAGGCCGTTCAACACCAGTTGCGGAACGTCGGCGAGCGAGGCCGCCATGCGTGCCTACGATGCCCACGCCGTCATGGCCGGCCCCCGGGTCGGCCCAAAGGGCCGCCCGAGGACAGGCGGAACCTGCCCTCGGCGAAGGCCGGTGGGCCGGCCAGCCACGACTTTCGTGCGCGCGTCCGGCAAAGTCATGGATGGCCCGCCGGCGCGGGCCATGACGGGGGGGCGGTCACGCGACCTCAAGGAACTTGAACGCGCCGTTCGCCGCCTGGTTGTAGCGGAACTTGCAGTCGATGATGTCGCCGATCTCGGTGAACACGCAGGGGCCGCTGGCGCCCTCGTACTTGATCGTCTTGCCGGATTTGAGCGCCGCCAGCCCGTCCACCGCCGTATAGACTTTCGCCCCGTCGCTGTTGGTGATCTGGCGCACCGTGTCGCGCAGCGCGGTGCCGGTCGCCTGGCCGGCGCGGGCGATCGTCAGGCAGACGATGCTGATCCAGTCGGTGGCCTGCGCCTCGTACGAATCCGGCGCGGCGATGCCCAGCCGCTGCACCGCGGCGGCGTAGGCGGGCGAGTTCACATCCGCCGAGGGCTGCACGGTGATCACGCCCTCGGTCACCGGCTTCGGCAGCTCCTGCAACGACTTTTCGGTCAACGCATAGGACTGGGTGAATTTCGTTCCGGTGTAGTCGGCGCGATACAGATCGCGCAGCACCACGCCGACATCCGGCGCGTAGCCGTTCAGGTACAGTAGGTCGGGCGAGGTCTTCAGCGCCTGATCGACCTCGGAACGATAGCTGGTCTTGTCCTTGTCGTAGATCAACGAGCCGGCGACCGTGACGCCCTTCGGCGTCAGCACCTCGGTCAGCCGTTGCTGCGTCGGTGCCGTGAACGGGGCCTGGATCGACAGGATGAACACCCGCTTGCTGGCGTGACGGATGATGAACTCGGCGTGCTTGCTGGCCTGCAGGAAGTTGTTCGGCTGGGTGCGGATCAGATAGCCCTGATGCGGCAGTTTGGTGATCGTATCGGCACCCGACACGGTGGTGAGAAAGGTCTTGCTCTCCCAGCACACCGGCGCCACCGCCGTGGTCACCGCGGAGGCCCAGGTGCCCATGATCACCGGCACCTTCTCCACGTCGATCAGTTTTCGCGCGGCACGTACTGCCGCTTCGGGGTTGGTTTCGTCGTCCTCCACCACCAGTTCGATCTGGCGGCCGAGCACCCCGCCGACGGCATTGACCTCGGTGGCGACCGCCTGCATCGCCTTCAGCATGCGCGGCCCGTCGAAGGCGCCGGCGCCGGTCAGCGGCGTCAGCACGCCGAGCCGCAGTTTTGCGCCCTGCCCGCGCGCCAGATGCGGTGTGGCCAATGGGGCCGCCAGCGCGGCGGCGCCCAGCAGGGCGGCGCGGCGTGAGACAGGAATCGTCATCCCGAAGTCCCTTTCATGCGTGTTCGGTCATGCGTGGTCTATCATGCGTGTTCGGTCATGCGTCTTCGGTTGCGGACGCGCCACCCAGGAAGAGGCGGCGAATCTCCAGGTCGGCGCGCAACGTCGCGGCTTCACCATCGCGGCTGACGCGGCCATCGACAAGCAGTGTCGCGCGGTCGGCGATCTCCAGCGCCTGGCTGGCGTTCTGCTCGACCATGGCAATCGCGACGCCGTGTCGCCGTATTTCGATAATCGTTGCGAACAATTGCTCCGCCGCCACCGGCGACAACCCGGCCGAGGGTTCGTCCAGCAGCAGCAGCGCTGGCTCTACCATCAACGCCATTGCCATCGCCAGGATCTGCCGCTGCCCGCCGGACAGCGTGCGCGCCGCGCGATGGCGGCGCTCGGCTAACAATGGAAAACGGGCGAAGGCGGACTCGATCCGGTGCCGAGTCGCGGCCGGATCGATGAAGCCGCCCATTTCCAGGTTCTCCCGCACACTCATGCTGGGGAAAACGTTGTGCTCCTGCGGCACGAACGCGACGCCAAGGCGGCTGATCGCACGCGGCGCCAGCCCGCCGATCGGTGTTTCGCGCAGATGAATCGTGCCGCGTGCCGGGCGCAGCAGGCCGGCGATGGTCTTCAACAGCGTGGACTTGCCCGCACCGTTCGGTCCGATGATGGCATGAATCTCGCCATCGTTCATCGCAAGGTCGACGCCCTTCAGAATCTCGTCGTCGCGGGCGTAGCCCGCGACCACGCCGCAGACGCGCAGCAGCGTCATCGGCGGCGGCCCATATAGGCCTCCTGCACCAGTGGGTCGGCCGCGACCTCGGCGAAACTGCCTTCGCGCAGGTGGCGTCCCTCCGCCATGACGATGACCGGGTCGCACAGAGCGGCGATAGTGTCCATGTGATGCTCGATCAGCAAAACGCTGATGCCGTCGGCCACCAGCGCACGCAGATGCTCGCCGATCTCGCGCGCCAGCGTCGGATTTACGCCGGCGACCGGTTCATCGAGCAGCAGCAGCCGCGGATGCGCCATCAGCGCGCGGCCGATTTCCAGCAGCTTCTTCTGCCCGCCCGATAGCGCGGCGGCGGGCGCGTGCAGCACGCGGGTCAGACGCAGGCGCTCGGCGATATGTTCCGCCTGCTGCCGCAACGATGCCTCGCGCCGGCGCGCCGTGCCGCTGCGCAGCAGTGCTGGCCAGACGCGCTCGCCCGGCTGTGCGGCGCCGTACAGCATCAGGTTATCCAGCACCGACATCCGCGGAAAGCCTCGTGCGATCTGAAACGTTCGCACCAGCCCGGCGCGCGTGACGCGATCGGCGCGCCATCCGGTGATCGCCGTCCCGTCGAACATAACGCTGCCGGCATCCGGCCGCACCAGGCCGGAGATGCAGTTGAACAGCGTCGTCTTGCCGGCGCCGTTCGGGCCGATCAGACCGGTGATCCGCCCCGCAAGCACACTGAGATCGACCCCGCGCAACGCGTGCACGCCGTAATAGCTGCGCGCGAGGCCCCGTACTTGAAGGAGGGGGACCTGAAGGAGAGGCGCCTGAGGCAGGGACACCTGTAACAGGACCTCCTGAACAGCGAGATGAGGGGCTGCGTTGCAACGTCCGCCGGTTGTCGGGCGGCAGCGGCCAGCCTACGACCGCGCCCGGGAGCTGACGAGGTGGGAACGTCATGCGGCGCGCGACGGCGATCGAGACGCCGACAATCGGCATCGGTCTGGGCGTGCTGGCGTACGGCACGTTCTCGCTGCATGACGCCACCATCAAGTGGCTGGTTGCTGAGCTGCCGATCTGGCAGGTGCTGTTCTGCCGCAGCGTGGCCATCGTCATCGCCTGCCTGGTGATCGGTCGTGCGCCGCTGGTGGCCCGCGCCATCGCCACGCCGCTGAAAGCGAACCTGGTGTGGCGCGGTGCGATCACCCTGGGGGGCTGGCTGTGTTACTACACCGCCTCGCGCTCGCTGCCCTTGGCGCAGTTGCTGAGCCTGTATTTTGCCTCGCCGCTGGCGGTGACGGTGCTGGCCGGGCCGCTGCTGGGTGAACATGTGACGCGCGCTCGTTGGGGCGCGGTGCTGGTCGGGTTCGCCGGCATTATAATGGCGACCGACCCGCTGGACGTGCGCCTGTCACTGCCGACCATGCTGGTGCTGACCGCCGCGGCGCTGTGGGGCTACGGCGTCATCCTGATGCGGCGCATCGCGCGACGCGAAAGCTCGATGCTGCAAATGCTATATGTCAACGGGATCTTTTTGATCGTCACCGGTGTCGCGTGCGTCTTCGTGTGGCAGACGCCGAGCTGGTCGGAGGGCGCCCTGCTGCTGGCGGTCGCCGTGCTTGGTGGGCTGGCGCAGTTTGCGTTGTTCGAGGGCGCCCGCCACGCGCCGGCCTCGGTGATGGCGACGGTGGAATACACTGCGCTGCTGTGGGCGTTCATCCTGGGCTACGTGATCTGGGGCGACATTCCGGTACCGGCGGTATTCATCGGCGCGGGGCTGATCCTGCTGGCCGGCATGCTGCTGGTGCTGTCGGAGCGCCGAGCCGCACGAGTAATGGTGGCGCTGCGGGAGGGGTGAGCGCGGAC
The DNA here is from genome assembly GCA_003151425.1 of Acetobacteraceae bacterium. Taxonomy (GTDB): domain Bacteria; phylum Pseudomonadota; class Alphaproteobacteria; order Acetobacterales; family Acetobacteraceae; genus Palsa-883. The sequence goes on along the minus strand of PLXO01000166.1, from coordinate 18,371 downwards.
GCTGGCGGCCGCCTCTGCCGTCATGGTCCGCGCATGCGGGCCATCCACGACTTGCCTTCCCGTCATGCCGGCGCCTGTCGTCATCCACGATTTTCCTGACGGCATCAAGGCAAGTCGTGGATACCGGCGGCGCCGGCATGACGGTGTGGGGGCACGCCGCGCGGCTTCAAGGTGACGTAGACGGACGGCATGATTGCCTTGCGCCCGGCTTGGGCACACTCTTGCGCATCGGATCAGCGAGGAGGGGAACCATGCAACCAATCGTCGCGGTAATCGCACCCGGCATGATGGGCAGCGGCGTCGGCGGGCGCCTGGCGCAGAACGGGATCGAGGTGCGCACCGCGCTGGGCGGGCGCAGCGAGGCGTCGATCAAACGCGCGCAGGCAGCCGGGATGGTCGCGGCAAGCGATGCGCAGATCGCTGCGTGCGACTTCATTCTGTCGATCGTTCCGCCGGGCGAAGCACTGGGGTTGGCCGAAAAGCTGGCACCTGCCCTGCGCGCGGCAGCGAAGAAGCCGATCTATGTCGACTGCAACGCGGTCAATCCGGCGACGGTGTTGCGCATCGCGCGCACGATCGAGGAAACCGGCGCGACCTTCGTCGACGGCGGTATCGTCGGCGGGCCGCCGACGTCGGGCAGCATGGGCACCAAGCTGTATCTGTCCGGCCCCGCCGCGGCGCGTGTCGTGGAACTGGAGAAATACGGGCTGGAACCGCGGGTGCAGGCCGGGCCGATCGGCGCGGCCTCGGCGATGAAGATGTCCTACGCCGGCATCACCAAGGGTTTCACCGCGCTGGGCGCAGCAATGATGCTGGCCGCCGCGCGGGCCGGCACCACCGACGCGCTGCGCGCCGAGCTCTCGGCCAGCCAGCCGGCGCTGCATGGCTGGCTCACGCGGCAGATGCCGAAGATGCATTCGAAAGCGTATCGCTGGGTGGCGGAGATGGAGGAAATCTCCGGCTTCGTCGGCGAGGATCCGGCGGCGGCGCAGTTCTTCCAGGCCGCCGCGCGGCTCTACGAACGTATCGCCGCCGATGACGCGGGCGAGCGCGCCGAATGCATGGCGCTGGATGCGTTCTGCGATCCCAACAAATGATCCGCGGCACGCATCTCACTCCGCCGATGGAGCGGGTGGTCTACGGCATCCCGTTCGCCGAAGCGCTCGCCGAGGAGGTCGCCGGGCGAGCTGGCAACGGAGTCGGCACCGGAGTTGGCAACGAAGGCGACCGCACCGGGTCGCACGCGGTCTATGTGCTCGCCTCCGGCACGCTGGCGCGGCAGACTGACATGATCGACCAGGTGCGCGCCGCGCTTGGCAACCGCCTGGCCGGGGTGTGCGCGAAGATCGGCTCCCACACGCCGCGCGACGACGTGGTCGCCGCGGCGAACGAGGCGCGCGCGGTCGGCGCCGACATGTTGCTGACGGTGGGCGGCGGGTCGGTGACCGATGCCGCGAAGATGGTCGGGCTGTGCCTGGGCAATGATGTCAGCGACCCAGCGCAGCTCGACAATTTCCGCGCGCACACCGGGGCCGACGGGCGCACCGAACGCCCGGCTTGCAGGCCGCCGCCGCTGCGCTCGATCGCGGTGCCGACGACGCTCTCGGCCGGCGAGTTCACGTCGTTCGCCGGCTGTACCGATACCGTGCGGCAGGTGAAGGAGAGCTACGGGCACGCGCTGATGATGCCGCGTGTGGTGATCCTGGACCCCGCGGCGACCATTCGCACACCGGAATGGCTATTCCTGTCCACCGGCATCCGCGCGGTGGACCACGCGGTGGAAGACCTCTGCTCGATCAATCCGCAGCCGGTGTCGGACGGCACGTCGCAGCACGCACTGAGGTTGCTCAGCCGTGGCTTGCGGGCGGTGAAGCGCGACCCGGGCGATCTCGATGCACGGCTGGACTGCCAGCTTGGCGCCTGGATGTCGATCATGGGATCGCAGAACGGCGTGGCGAAAGGGGCGAGCCACGGCATCGGTCATGTGCTTGGCGGCACCGCGGGCGTGCCGCATGGCTATACGTCGTGCGTCATGCTGCCGCCGGTGCTGCGGTTCAATCTCGCCGAAACCACGGAGCGCCAGCGTTGGGTCAGCGAGGCGATGGGACGGCCGGGCATGCCGGCAGCCGATGCGGTGGCGGAACTGGTTGCCGATCTCGGGCTGCCCGGTACGCTGCGCGCGGTGGAGGTGAAGGCGGAGCAGCTCGACACCATCGCCGCGGAGTCGATGCACGACCGCTGGGTGCACACCAATCCGCGCAGGATCGCGGGGGCGGTGGTGGTGCGGCAGATTCTCGACATGGCATGGTGACCGGGGCCTGGTGAACGGTGCCCAGTGACGCGGCGCGAGCCACGAAGCCCAGCTTGCTGATTCCTATTGTTGTTGCCTGCTCCTTTTTCATGGAGCAGCTAGATTCGACGATCATCACCACGGCGATTCCGGCGATGGCCAAGAGCCTGGGCACCGAGCCGGTGCGGCTCAGCCTGGCGATCACCAGCTACATCCTAAGCCTGGCGGTGTTCATTCCGATCAGCGGATGGTTCGCCGACCGGTTCGGCTCGCGCCGCGTGTTCTGCGCTGCGATCATCGTGTTCACCACCGGCTCCGCGCTGGCCGGATTCGCCACCAGCCTGTCGATGCTGGTGGCGACCCGCGTGCTGCAGGGGATGGGCGGGGCGATGCTGAGCCCGGTTGGGCGGCTGATCTTGTTGCGCACCTTCCCGAAGGAGGACCTGGCGCGCGCGATGGCGTACGTTGCCATGCCGGCGCTGATCGGCCCGACAGTGGGACCGGTGCTGGGCGGATTCATCACCACTTATTTTGATTGGCGCTGGATCTTCTACGTCAACATCCCGGTGGGCTGCATCGGCATCGCGCTGGCGCTGCGCTACGTGGAGGATTTCCGTGCCACCACACAGAGCCGCTTCGACCTGCGCGGGTTCATCGTCGTCGGCATCGGCCTGGCGACGCTGCAATTCGGCTTCGAGAACATCGGCCGCCACGTGTTGCCGCCGACGGTGATCGTGGCGGCGTTCGCCGCGGCCGCGCTGGCGCTGAGCCTGTTCGGCTGGCACGTGCGCGGCCATCCCAATCCCGTGCTGGATCTGGGTTTGTTCCATATCCGGACGTTTCGCATCGGCACGCTGGCGGGCGGCATCTGCCGCACCGGAATGAACTCGGTGCCGTTCATGCTGCCGTTGCTGTTCCAGCTCGGCTTCGGGCTGAGTGCGCTGCATTCGGGGCTGCTGACATTTGCCTCGGCGATCGGCTCGATCACCGTGCGGCCGATGTCGTCTACCCTGCTGCGCCTGCTGGGATTCCGCCGGCTGCTGTTCGCCAATGCGATCGTCGTCACGTTCATCATGGCCGGCCTTACGCTGCTCAGCCCGGCCACGCCGCATTGGATGATTTTGGGCTATCTGCTGGTGTTCGGCGTCGTGCGGACCACGCAGTTCAACACATCGAACATGCTGGCCTATTCCGAGATTCCGCCGGCGCTACTCAGCCGTTCCACCAGCCTGGGCAGCACGATGCAGCAGCTTACGCTCGGGTTCGGTGTGTCGATCAGCGCGGCGCTGCTCGATACGGTGATGCCGCACACGGGTGTGCCGACGCTGCACGACTTCCGCATCGTGTTCCTGACGATGGCGCTGATCCCGCTGCTGGCCTCGCCCGGCTTCCTGCCACTGGCGGAAACCGACGGCGTCGAGGTCAGCCGTCATCGCGCGCGCGACGTGCAGCCGGCGCGATAGCCCGGACGTCTCGCGCGCCTGCTTGTGGAAGCGCCGGTTGTTCAACCGCCGTCGGACGTGATATCGGCGCGCACCGCATCGACTGCGATCGATGGAGAACAAACCCAAATGGAGAACAAACCATGAGCGATGGCACGACGCTGAAGATCCTCGGGATCTGCGGCAGCCTGCGAGCCGGGTCCTACAACATGTCGGCGCTGCGCGCGGCCCAGGAGCTGGCGCCGGCGGGCATGACGATCGACATCTTCGATATCTCGACGATCCCGCTCTACAACGAAGATGTGAAGGCGAAGGGTTTCCCGCCCGTGGTCGCCGACCTGCGGGCGCGTATCAAGGCGGCGGATGGGTTGCTGCTGGCGACGCCGGAGTACAATTACTCGACCTCGGGGGTGTTGAAGAACACGATCGATTGGGCGTCGCGCCCGCCGGAGCAGCCGTTCGATGGCAAGCCGATCGCATTGATGGGTGCCAGTGGCGGCGCGCTCGGAACGGCGCGCGCGCAGTATCACCTGCGGCAGATGTTCGTCTTCCTCAACGCGCACATCCTGAACCGGCCGGAGGTGTTCATCGGCGCTGCCCCGACCAAATTCGACGCGGAAGGCAAGCTGACCGATCAGCCGACGCGGGATTTCGTGGCCGCGATGCTGACCTCTTACAAGGCGTGGATCGCCAAGCTGCGCTGAGGGTACGCCGCCCCGTCGTTATGTCGGCACTTGCCGGCATGACGGCTGGCCTTCGTGGCGCCAGGAATTTCCAAGGGTAGAAATCAAATATGGCCCGACCACCTGACCGCATGGAAAGCCGCTGCCGCGAACTGGCACTTGCCGCTGGCGTCGATCCTGACAGCCGCGTCGAGAAGCCCGGCAGTCCGCGCGGCATGCCGGCCTGGTGCGCATACCGCGATGCCGCGCGCGCCGAGCAGAACGCGGCCGAACAAGCCGCAACCGCGGCCGACATCGTGAACCTGCGCCCGCAGAATCCGGCCTATCAAAACGCGCCACTGACCATCTTCGGCCAGCATGACGAGGCAACGATTGCCCAGATGCGCAACTGCCTGAAGGTCGGCAACGCCGTGGCCGGCGTGATCTGCGCCGACGGGCATCTCGGGTACGCCCAGCCGGTCGGCGGCGTGATCGCCTACGAGAAGCAGATCAGCATCTCCGGCGTGGGTTTCGACATTGGGTGCGGCAATATGGCCGTGCGACTGGACACGACATACGAGGCAATCCGCGAGACCGTCCCGCTGATCCTTGGCGATATCCGCAAGGTGATTTCGTTCGGTGTCGGGCGCACCAACGACGAGCGCGTCGAGCACGCGCTGTTCGATGACGCCGACGCGTGGCGCGAATCGGATATGGGTGCGTATCGCGCCAAGGCCACGCAGCAGCTCGGCACGGTCGGTTCCGGCAACCACTACGTCGATCTGATGCGCGACGAATTCGGCTTCGTCTGGGTCGGCGTGCATTTTGGGTCACGCGGCCTCGGCCACACCAGCGCCACGCGTTACCTGAAGGCCGCCGGCGGTACGGATGGAATGAACGTCCCGCCGGCCGTTGTCGATGAGGACAGCGAACTTGGGCGCCGCTACATCGCCGCCATGCAACTTGCCGGGCGGTATTCCCATGCCGGACGGGAGTGGGTCATCGAGCGCGTGCGCCGGATCATCGGCGGCAACGTCACCGACATGGTTCACAATCATCACAATTATGCGTGGCGCGAGACGCACGACGGCCGCGATCTATGGGTGGTGCGCAAGGGCGCGACGCCGGCATTCCCGGGCCAGCGCGGGTTTGTCGGCGGGTCGATGGGCGACGATGCGGTCATACTCGAGGGCGTCGATGGTCCCGAGGCGCGTGCATCGCTGTATTCCACCGTGCACGGGGCCGGGCGGCTGTTCGGCCGCACAGAAGCCAAGCGCCGCTTCACGAAGGTGCAGATGGACGAATGGCTGCAACGTCGCGGCGTGTTGCTGGCCGGCGCCGATCTGGACGAAAGCCCGATGGCCTATCGTCGGTTGCCTGACGTGCTGGCGCACCACGCCGCATCCGTGCGGGTGTTGCACACGCTGCATCCGTTCGCCGTCGCGATGGCGGGGACGGGGGAATACGATCCGTTCAAGGATTGATGTCCGGGCTGGTGGTGGGGCACCCGATTTTGGTCTGGGCAACCATGACCGGACAAGTCAGCCGCGCGCGGCGCGGTGATACTCGCGGTTGGGCATCATGTCGGTGCCGGATGCCATGCGGTTCGACAGGTTGAAGAAGGCGACAGTCTCGTTCAGGTCGAACATCTCGGCCGGTGACAGGCCAACCTTCTTCAGCGCCGCGCGATCCGTGTCGTCGATCAGCCAAGGCGTCGTGGTCATCTTCCAGGCGTAGTCCAGCATCGCACGCTGGCGCGGGTCCAGCGCCGCCACGCGATAGTTCAGCGCCATCATCTCGCCCAGCTCGGGATCGCCGGACAGCAGGCGCACCGCCGCACCGTGCGCCACGAGGCAGTAGTAGCACCGATTCGCCGACGATACGACGACGGCGATCATTTCGCGCTCGAGCTTTGATAGGCCGGATTCGGACAGCATGATTTCGTTGTACATCGCCATGAAGTTGCGCAACCGCTGCGGCTTCAGGCTGTAGGTGCTGTAGACGTTCGGCACGAAGCCGAGCTTCTCCATGCATTTCTGCCAGATTGCCCGGAGATCTTCGTCCAGTGTGGCTGGGTCGGGGACGCCCAGTTTGGAGATGTGTTCCGGTTGCGGCATGGATCTTATCCTTCGGCGAAGTCAGACGCTCAAACCTTCGACGGAGCTGATCCGGCCATTCGTTCCGGCACCGTGCCGCGATGGATGGCCGGATCAACCCCCGGGTCAAGCGCCCGAGGGCAAGGCCTACCGGCCATGACGGTGGGAAGCCGGCGACGACAAGCCCAACACCTGTCAGCCCAGCACCTGTCAGTCCAGCACTTCCTTGTTGATCACATTCTCCCGCCGCGGTGCACCGTTGAGCACGGACAGTATATTCTCCGCCGTTGCCACCGCCATGGCCGCGACCGCCTCGGTCGTGACACCCGCCATGTGCGGTGAGGCGATCACGTTGGGCAGCTTGAGCAACGAATTGTCCCGTGGTGTCGGTTCGGCGTCGAACACATCCAGGCCCGCGCCGGCGATGTGGCCGCTGGTCAGTGCGGCGTGCAGCGCCTTCTCCTCGATGATGCCGCCGCGCGCGGTGTTCACGATGAAGGCGCCCGGCTTCATCCGCGCGAACCGCGCCGCGTTGAACATGCCCACGGTCTCCGGCGTCTTCGGACAGTGGATGCAGACGACATCGGCCGCCGGCAGTGCCGCATCGAGGTCGCTCACCTTGCTGCATCCGGCGGCCGTGATGAGTGCCGCGTCCACGTAGGGATCGTAGATCAGCACTTGCATGTCGAAGCCCAGGCAGCGCCGCGCCGTGCGCGTGCCGATCCGCCCGAAGCCGACAATGAGGATCGTCTTGCCTGACAGTTCCATCGGCAGAACGTCGCGCCGATCGCCCCATCGGCCGTCCCGCACCACCCCGTCCAACGCACGATTTTGCTTGGCCAGCGCGATCATCATGTGGAACGCCTGCTCGGCCACGCTGGTGGAGTTCGCCGCGCCCGCAACCATCAGCGGGACGCGCCGCGCCGTCAGCGCCGGCACCTCGACCGCGTCATAGCCGACGCCGATGCGGGCCACCACCTGCATCGCCGGCGAGGCATCCATCTCGGTCCGCTGGTACGGCGTGCCGGACAGCGCGACGCCCGCGGCATCCGCCAGCAGCGGCAGCAGATCGGCCTGCGTGATCGTTGCGCTATACGTCATCATGTCGATGTCGTCACGCGCAAGCAGCACGTCCTTGCCCTGCTGGCCCATGTTGTGCGGCACCAGCACTTTCTTGCGATTGGTCGCCATCTCGGACAGCCCCTTACAGTTTGCGTTCTAAATTGGCGACGTAGCTGCGGTTCCAGGTTGGCGACAGCATCACCTCGCTCATTACCAGATGCTTCGGCAGGCAGGCGATGTAGCGGATCAGGTCGCCGCAATCCGCCGGCTGTACCATGCGCGCTCGCGCCTCCGGCCCCACCGGGTTCGGCCGCTTGTCCAGGATCGGCGTCGCCACCTCACCCGGCAGGAACACGGAGGAGCGAATGCCGTTGACGCATTCCTCCATGTTGATCGTGTGGCTCATTGCCACCACGCCGTGCTTCGCCGCGGTATAGATCGGGCCGGAGAAGCCGCCGATGAAGCGGCCGGCCACGGACGCGGTGTGGATCAGCACGCCATCCTGCTGCGCACGCATCAGCGGCAGCGCAACGGTCACGCAATACAGCGCCGCCGACAGGTTGCCGTGCACCAGTTCGTCGATCCCCGCCGGAGTAAGTTTGTTCCAATGTCGATCCAGAATGTTCAGCCCGGCATTGTTCACCAGGATGTCCAGCCGGCCCAGCTTGTCCTTGATGAAGGCGCCGACCTTCAGCACCTGCGGCGACTGCATCAGATCGGCCGGCTGCACATGCGCCGCCGCCCCGGTGGTGTTGGAGCCGGCGCGGATGCGCGCGGCGACGTCCTCCAGCGGGGCCGGGCGGCGGCCGGTGAGCACGAGCGTGGCGCCTTCCTCGGCCAGCGCCAGCGCCGCGGCCTCACCGATGCCGCTGCCGGCCCCGGTCACCCAGGCGACCTTGCTTGTCAACTTGCCCATGTGCGTTTCCCCCTTGCCGGCGTTACGTCCAGGACATTCAAGTTGGTTGGCGGAAGGTCCGCAAGGGCGCGGCCAATCCACACGGGCGTCGGACGCGTCAGGGTGTATCGGGCATCCAATAGATATCCTGAATTTGCCAGTGACGATCAAGCGTGTTTTGCCTGTCGTCTGGTAGCAACGATCGGCGCAGGTGACCGTAGAAGTGCCGTCGCCATCGGTGGATCACGAGGCTGGTGAACGCGCTCGCGGCTCGCGCCCGACCGCGCCGTCGGCGGGTGTGGTCGCCGCCGTCTGCGCGGCTGAAATCCTTGGCATGGCGGGCTATGCGACCGTTCCGGCGCTGCTGCCGCAGCTCATGGCGGCGTGGTCGCTGAGCAACGCGCAAGGCGGCTGGCTCGCCGGTATGGTGTTCGCGGGCTACATGCTGGGCGTGCTGCCGCTGGTTGGCCTGACCGATCGCCTGGCATCCCGCAGCATCTATCTGGCGTGCAGCGTGCTGAACGCGTTGAGCTGTTTCGGTGTTGCACTCAGCGATGACTGGCGCCTGGCACTCGTCTTTCGCGCCGCTGCCGGCGTGGCGCTGGCCGGCATGTACATGCCGGGACTGCGGGCGTTGACCGATCGGGTCGACGGCGTGGCGCGCGCACGGATCGCCGCTGTTTATACGAGCGCGTTTACCGTCGGCACGTCGCTGTCATTCCTGTCCGCCCGGGTCGGCGTGCAGTTTGATTGGCGCGGCGCGTTCGTTCTGGCGGGACTGCTGGGCACCGCAGGCACGTTGATCGCCTGGGCAGCGCTGCCACGTGCGACGGTGCCACATGCGACGGTGCCACGTGCAGTGCCGGGCGCCAGTGCGCGGGCACGTCTGCTGCCGGATCTGCGGCCGGTGTTCGGCAATCGCGACGCCATGGTTCTGGTCTGCCTGTATGCCGCGACGATTTGGGGGTCCGCCGGCATGCGGCAATGGATCGTTGTGTTTCTGGCGTTCTGTGCCGCTGGTCAGGGTCCCGGCGCGGCGCAGGCATGGAGCGTGCTGGCGACGGGCGCGCTGATCAATCTGCTCGGCGTGCCGGCGGGCCTGCTCGGCAACGAACTGGCGCTGCGCTTTGGCGTGCGACGCATCGCGATGCTGGTGTTTGTGCTGTCGATGCTGGTCAGCGTTCTGTTCGGCTATGTCGCACGGCTGCCCTATCCGGTCGTGCTCGTACTGTCGTTGCTGACCGGGTTCATCGTGCAGGGCAACTTCGCCAATCTGACCACGGGCGTGTTGATTGTTGCTGATCCGGACCATCGTGGCGCGACGGTGGCGCTGTATTCCTGCGTTGGGTTCGGTGGAGGGTTTCTGGGCACGCTGCTGTTCGGCATCACACTCGACGCATTCGGCGGCGCGGCGCAACTGACCGCGTGGGCGATGGCGTTCGCGAGCTGCGGCATCGGCTGCCTGGCGGGCGGCGGCGCGGCTTGCCTGCTGTCGCGTGATGTCGGGCGAACGCGCGTGTGATGCAACCAGTCTCATCGCATCCTATTTGCAGGGGTAGCGCTCGGCCAGGAAGTGGAACAATCCGCTGGTGGCGTCATCGGACTCGCGCGATGGCACCGCGCGGACCCAACTGGAGAACTCGTGCAGGGTCACCTCGCGCTTGGTGCCGGGCGTGATGCAGAACGGTTTGGTGGCGCCGGCGTGGCGGAGTTCGACATCCACCGCGCCTTGGGCAAAGCCATCGCAGTAGTTCAGCCGCGCCGGGCCGGTCGGCTCGCGCGGGTTGGCGCTGCACATTGCGGCAAGATCGGCGGCGGTGCGCGCATGCAGGCTGACCTGCTGTGCGCGGGCGGGGCCGATGGACAGCGGGGCGGCGGCGAACAGCGCGGCGGCGGCGAGCAGCGTGGAGGGCTTCATGCGGTGTCTCCTGGCGTTGGGCGGAGGGTAACGATGCGACGGGGACGCGGTAAGGCGCCTTGGTGGCGGTTTCATGTCGCGCCGGGTGGACCTGTGCGGGCGGGGACGGCAGGTAAGAAGATTTAACCGCAAATGAACACAAATAAGGTCTGAGCCGGCTGGAAGCGCAGCGGCCGCATGGCGAACGTTCTGACGGTCGCACCGGCCGTTACGCAAACATTTGCGTTCATTTGCGTTCATTTGCGGTTCAATTTTCTTCTGCGTTCGTGACGAAAGGCCGAAGGGTTAAGGGTTAAGGGGATGGCCGCGATCGCGTTGGCGGCACGTAGGTAAGTCGTGGATGCCGGCATGCGCCGGCATGACGGGGAAGATTCGGTGCGATATATAAACGGTCACGTGTGCGGCTCCGACGCTTCCGCCGCGTCGTTGCCGGACCGTTGCGCCCGCCAACGCTGCCATCCCCCCGCGCGTAGCTCGCACGCCGGGCAGGTGCCGCAGCCATAACCCCAGTCGTGTCGCTGCGTCCGGTCGCCCAGGTAGCAGCTATGCGTCGCCTCGCGGATCAGCTCCACCAGCGCGCTTCCGCCCAACGCCTGCGCCAGCGCCCAGGTCGCCGCCTTGTCGCGCCACATCAGCGGCGTCTCCAGCACGAAGCGGCGCTGCATGCCCAGATTGAGCGCCACCTGCATCGCCTTGATCGTGTCGTCGCGGCAGTCCGGATAGCCGGAGTAGTCGGTCTCGCACATCCCGGCGACGATGCGGCGCAGCCCGCGGCGCCAGGCGATGGCGGCGGCGTAGGTCAGGAACAGCAGGTTGCGGCCGGGCACGAAGGTGTTGGGCAGGCCTTCTTCGGTCATCGCGATCGCCGTCTCGCTGGTCAGCGCGGTGGTGCCGACCGCGGCCAGGCCCGACGCCATATCCACCATGTGGTCCTCGCCGAGCCGGTCCCCCCAGCGGGCGATCCCGGCGAGGCCGGCGCGGACCGGTGAGCGGCAGGTCAGCTCGATCGCGTGGCGCTGGCCATAGGCGAAGCCCACCGTCTCGACATGGCGATACCGCCCCAGCGCCCAGGCCACGCAGGTCGCGCTGTCCTGGCCGCCGGAGAACAGCACCAGCGCGCCATCCTGCCCCCGCTCTCTGTCTTCCGCCATCGCCGCACTATATCCTGGTGTCTGGCCCCGAAGGTCGCTGCCGCTTGCGGCGAACGTAGGGGATCAGCCGGCCACTGAAAACAAACTGCCTCAAACATAACGAAGAGCCATGGACCTCGACTTCAGCGAAGATGAAATCCGCCGCTACTCCCGCCACATCCTGCTGGGCGAGGTGGGCGGCACCGGCCAGGCAAAGCTGAAAGCCGCGCGGGTGCTGGTGGTCGGCGCCGGCGGGCTGGGCAGTCCACTCGTACTTTACCTGGCGGCCGCCGGGATCGGCACCATCGGCATCGTCGACGACGACCTTGTGGAGCTGTCCAACCTGCAACGCCAGATCGCCCACACCACGGCGCGGATCGGCACGCCCAAGGTGGAGTCGGCTGCCATCGCGGCCACCGCGATCAACCCCGAGGTGCGGATCGAGCAACATGCGCTGCGGATGAACGCGGACAACGCGATGGCGCTGATCGAGCACTACGACCTGGTGTGCGACGGGACCGACAATTTTGCGACGCGCTTCCTGGTGGCCGATGCCTGCGTGCTGGCGCGGCGCACGCTGGTCTCGGCCGCGGTGCTGCGCTTCGAGGGGCAGCTCTCGGTGTTCAAGGCCCACGTGGAGGGGCCGCAGGGCGGCGGGCCGTGCTACCGCTGCCTGTATGGCGAAGCGCCGCCCGACGGCGCGGTGCCGACCTGCAGCGAGGCGGGCGTGCTGGGCGCCGTCACCGGCGTGATGGGCACGCTGCAGGCAACCGAGGTGCTGAAGGAAATCCTGGGCATCGGCGAGTCGCTCGCCGGCAGGCTGCTGATCTGGGACGCGCTGGCCAGCCGCTTCCGCACCGTCCGGCTGCGGCCCGATCCGCACTGCGCGCTGTGCGGGCCGGAGGCGACGATCAAGGACCTGTCTGCCCACCGCGCCCGGGTTGCCGTCGCGGGGGCGACGCGCGCAGGGACGGCGCCGGCCTGTGCCGTCTGAGCCGCTCGGCATCCTGCTGCTGTCCGGCGCGCATGACCGGACGCACTACGCATTCGTGCTGGCGACCGGGGCGGCGTCGATCGGCCGGCGCGTGGTGATCTTCGCCACCAACGGCGGCTGCCACGCGCTGCTGGCCGATTGGTCGGGGCTCGTGGAAGCCGCTCGCGACGCGCGGATCAGCGCCGCCGGCGTCGCGGGGTTGGACGAACTGCGCGAGGCGGCGACCGCGTTGGGCATCGAGCTGGTGGTTTGCGAGGCGGGGCTGCGCGCCGAGGGGCTGGACGCGGCAGTGCTGTATCCCGGGGTGCGGGTCGCCGGCGTGGTGACGTTCCTCTCCGAGGTCGGCGCCGGGCAGATTGTGGCGATCTGATACCGGTCGCGGTCGAGGGTCAGTTTGAATGGGTGCAAAGGGTCGACTGCCGCGGTTCGGCCCGAGCGACCCGGCTACTGCCGCTTTGGGTGGGGAGCTGCCGTAGAAGGCAGTGGTCAAGGCAGCGGCCCCAATGCCTGCTCTGCACCCATACCTGTCGTTGAGGCAAGCCTTCGGGTCTCTCGGAAGCGGACCTCTTCCGGTCAAGATCGGCTGTGGAGCCTACACTTAAGGAGTCCTAGGAAACCGAGGGACCGGACATCGGGGCGGGGGACCACAGGCCCTCAACCAGGATTGCGCAGCATCGGCTCGATACGCTTCAGTATTCGAGCAGCGGTTTCCTGCTCATCCCCGCGGGCGTCGACAACATGACACCGTTCCGGTTCATCGGCGGCGGCAGCGAGGAACCCTCGCCGGATTCGGTCGAAGTTGCGGTGCGCCTCAGTGGGATCGCGCAGCAGCGCCCCTGGGCGGCGGCCGCGTCGCTCGCCGGCGTCTCCCGGCGGCAAGTCGAGCACGATTGAGGCGTCCGGCCGCAGGCCGTCCGTGACGGCGGAGGTGAGCGCAAGGAAAAGGCTGGGATCAACGCCTGTCTCGAAGACTTGGATGGCGAACGTCGAGAGCACGTAGCGGTCGCACACGACCCACGCCTTCCTTGAAAGCGCCGGTGCGATGACGGCGCGGACGTGGTCGTACCGGGCAGCGGCAACGAGCAGCATCTCCTCCAGGGCGGACAGCTTGCCCGCATGAGCCGGTTCGACCAGCACCGCCCGCACCGCCGGGCCAAGGCGACCACCGTCGGGCTCCTTCGTTGCGACGACCTCGCAGCCCCTGCCGGCCAGCCACTCGGAGAGCAGGCGTGCCTGGGTAGTCTTGCCGCTGCCGTCGATGCCTTCGAAGGCTACAAATGGCATCTCCACGTCCCATATGTGGCGGCCCCGCCGCCTGGCGGTTAGCCCAGGTCCCAGTATGTTCAACCCGCCTAACACAGTGTTGTTCGTGTCAGCCGGCCTGCTCGGCCCCAAGAAGCGGGACCATGCCCTTGCGCGAAGGCAGCTCTACCTCAACTACGGAGCACTTACGCTTGCCACGGCTCTGTCGCATTCGGGGCACCCGGCTCGCCTGATCCATGGGGGACACGACGATCCAGCGGACTTCCTCGAGCGGCTGACGCGGGAGGGCATGCTCCCGTGCCGCGGCCCCCTGATGCTCTCCCTTCCCAGCTTCTACGCGCTCGGTTGGACCAAGGAGTTCTGCCGCCGGTTCAGGAGCGCATATCCGGACGTTCACATTGTGGCCGGCGGCCGCTGGGTAACGGGCCCGGACCCCGAATGGCTGCGAAGGCACGTGCCCGAGCTTAACGAGATTTGCACCGGGCTCGGAGAGGCGGACATCGGCCGGCTCGCTGGCGCGCGCCTGGTTTATCCGCCGGCGGCGCTGCCAGGCTTCGCCCTGGATCACCGCCTAGTCGACGGATTCCAGCAGTACCAGCCCAGCATCGAAGCATCACGGGGCTGCGGCATGGGTTGCGCTTTTTGCGAGGAGCGGGACGTGCCTCTTACCCGTCTACGCGAGGCAGCTGACCTTACACGCATGATAGGCGACGTCTCCTCCCAATATGGGCATGGCGAGATTCGGCCATACTTGCAATCTTCTTATTTCCTGCCGAACGTGCGCTGGGCTGGGCGCATGCGGGAGGAGATGAGCAGCCGCGGTCTCCGCGTGCATTGGCGCTGCGAGACCAGGGTGGATTCGATAAAACCGGCCACAATCGCCCATCTTGCCGCAGCGGGCCTAAAGGTGATTGACCTCGGCCTTGAGACGGCGTCGCCCCGCCAGATTGCTGCCATGAACAAATCTGTGGACGTCGACCGCTACCTGCGTTCCGCGTCGGATCTCCTCCGCGCGTGCGAGCGCCACGGCGTGTGGGTAAAATGTAACGTGCTGCTGTATGCCGGCGAGACCGCCTCGACAGTCCAGGAAACGCAAGCTTGGCTCGACCAACATGCCACGGCCATAAAGGGCGTGTCCGTCGGCCCTGTGATCGTCTTTGGACCGCCGCGGCAGGCCGCGCCGCTGCTCGAAGATCTGGGCTTGCGGGGTGCCCGTCCGGTAGATTCCGCCTCTGCAGAGCGGTCTGGTGTCTCCGCGATGCACCTGAGCAACGAGATCGGCGCAGGCGAGGCAGAAGCACTAAGCCTGCAGCTCTCGCGGCGCTACATGGACGCGGGCGACTACTTCGACCTGAAAGGCTTCTCGTACTACCCGCGCGGCTTTACCAGGGCGGCCTTTGACGCAGACGTCGCCGCGTCCGATCCGAGCCAACTCCCTTTCCGGCAGGAGCAAATCTCACTCCGACATTAGCGCAGATGGCTGCCCGCGGCGAGCTGAACGGAAGGCCGCTTTTCGGGATCTCCACCCGTAACCTGCCGGTACTCTCTCGGCCAGTCAGTGCTGTTTCCCGCCCATTCCAGCGATTCCCAAGCCCGGCGGCGCTGCGCGAGCGCGGCCGTCGCTTAGATGTGCTGCGGCAACATGGGCCTAGACCGTGGATCCTCTTTGAATAAGCCTTCGCCGAACTCCAGAACAGATCGGACAGCCTCCGTACTCACCGCGTGTTAGATCGCTGGAAGCGGCGTCGGTGTCGAAAGGCGCCGTAATTGGCGATATGCTGCCTTCGCGGCCTCCAACCGGTTCCCCTGAGCCTTTTCCGGTTTGCGCCGAGCCGTCTCGGCCCACGCTTCTGGCCCGTCCAAACCTTCCTCGACATGCAGGAACGCGGCGGTCGCTGCGAGCTCGAGTTGGATCGCGCCGATCTTGGCCGCTTCCGTCACGAACTGAGAACGCTGCGCATCCCCCGCCGGCGGCGTTCGGTCCGTGGCGCTGTAGATGGAGTACCAACCACCCCACTCCGCCCGCCTCTCCTGCTCTTCGACGATTTTCAGCCCCGCCGCGATGTCCATCGACGTTGCAAGGCTCTCACTGAAGGGCCCGTAGTGGCGGTACTCGAACTCGAACGTGTCCAGCAGTCCGGCCAGCTTCGCCAAGCACGCGACCTTCTGAAGTCGCGTCCGGCCGATCAGAACGCCCCCGGCCTCACTGACCAGACGGGCGGCGACGAGGTGCGGCTCTAGGCCTAGCATCGACATGTGGTCCTCCCACGTTCCAGCGGGCCACTCCCCGCCGGTTAGGCACGACAACTCAAGTCGTTGTTCCGACTCGATTTTCTCGATCGGTTGCTGAACCAACCGATGTTCTCACTATGTTCCTTAGCACACCTTCCGTATTCATGTCATCCCGCCTGACATACGCGCGGCAGATACGGAAAGGCTCGGCGCTAGCCACGACGGCTGAAAGCTGGGCCATATCGCGGACGCCTCCAGGTTGCTTGATGTGGATCTGATTGAAGACGGTGTCGGCCTTCTGGAAGCGTTCATAGGGGTTGCGCTTGTAGGTATCGAAAAGAGCATCGGGCAGTTCCGCCTTCCGCTCGATGACACGGTCGCAGGCCTTATCGATTCGGTCGAGCCGAGCCCGCCGGCTTCCGCTGTCTTCGCGCCTCTCCGGCGGCAGCTCTTCGGCGGCCATGCTCCAGATGTCGATGCAGCGCAGAAGGTTACGGTCCCGCAGTTGCCTCGCGAGGCGGCACACCTCAGGATCCTCAGCCCCCGTCAGCATTGGCAAAGCGCCCCATAGCGTGGCGTCGTCGAGGTCCAAGATTCGGTCCAGCTTCTCCGGTGCGGCCGCAAAGGCGATCAGCGGGTGATTGGCCGGCAAGCCCGCTTTCCCAGCGTGATCCTCTCTTACAAGCTTGAACACGCGGAGGATCAGCGCCTCGAACACCCTTTCTGCCCCGCGCGTCGCTTTGTGGAAGTAGACGTTAGGATACAGGTGGAAGAGCGCCAGCACATAGCTCTCGGCCACGTGGTAGGCCTTAGGACCGAGAACGAGGGTCTGGACCGAGCCCCCCGCGTCGTCGTCTGACGCGATCGGCACGTTCTCGACTTCCAGGTTCCGGAGCAGCCACTCCACGTCGGCGGCACCGCTGCCCACCCCGGTCATCATGCGGTCGCGTTGCATATAGTCCAGCCGGTCGGCATCGAATTGGCTGGCCACGATCGCATCATAGAAGTCCCGCGGCGGCTTGATCGCGACGAGTGCCGCGACCTCCTCAGCGAACGAGCCGCCGAGCTGGTTGAGAAGCCCGGCGATCTCGGTCTCCCGGATCATGCGCTGGCTGATCCGTTCGTGCTTGGTCTCCGTCAGGCCGAGGGACTTCATGACGCTCTCGAAGGCGTGGCTGAACATGCCGTGCCCGAGGTCGTGCACCATGGCCGCGGCCATCGCCACCCGGCATTTCTGGGCACTGTAGCCGACGCCGCCGAAGCTGCGGTCTATGGCGGCTGTGAGCTTTCGAGCCGTATGGAACACCCCGACGCTGTGGGCAAAGCGCGTGTGCGTGGCTCCCGGGAAGACCAGCTCGCTGAAGCCGAGTTGCTTGATCCGTCGCAGCCGCTGGAACGGCCGGGTCTTGATCACCTCCCAGAGCACGTGCTCGAGCTGGTGCTGGTCCGCATTCGTGGTGGCGCCGAATTCGATCAGATTGTGGACCGGATCGCGAATCCTTTGGACTTTAGCGGCGGTCATGGATCGGCCTCGGTCCGGATGTCGATGTCCGCGTCGTCGCATGCGGGGGGCGGGGTGCCACGCCTGTTGAGTCCCGGAACGTATGCCCGGTGAGGAGGTCCTCAACCGTTTTTTCGGCCGCTTGTGTCAGGTGCCGCTCGGTGCTGATGGTCGCCATTCGCTCATGATGCCCTAGCGATGGCAGGAGTGCGAGAGTCCGGGTTGGCGGATGCAACCGTGAACCGGATGCGGTTCGTGCTGCTGCTGCACAAGCACAAGCACAAGGGGATCGTCCGGCTGGTGGGATTGCAGCGGGCGCGAAGTGCCCGCCGGGCGCTGGCGGACCGTTAAGCCGCCCCGAAGTACACCGACACGAAAGACAGTGCGCAGGCGACCAGAAGGTAGGCGGCGGCCGTGATTTTGGGATGGTCGCGGTGCATGGGTGCTGCTTCCTCGGATGCTCGGATTGCGGGCGGGTGCCAGATAGCGATACCGGGCACCCACCCAGTTTCGTCCGTGCGAAGAATGGGCTTTCTCGACCGGACGAGCGCAATATCACCGGAAATGGTAAAAGGAACATTAAGGGAACATGGCGGATGTGGCCGGGGCCGTGCGGAAGGTCGGGAATGGGCGGGGCGCGGTGCGGTTGGCGGCTTAACTGCGCGACCGAATGTCAAGGTCCCAGAAGAGGTGCGAGGTTCTGCCAGATAATGTCGCTGTTCTCCTGCGAAAGCGTGGGTGAGCGCCTCGCCGCCATCGCCAGCGCTTCATCCACACTCAGGGCGCCGATGGGGTTTCTGGGAAGGCGTAGAGCCGCGGTCACCACGCGGGGACTGAAGTGGTATAATTGCCGAAGTTCCACATAGGCAATGCCCAAAGACTACCG
>PLXO01000082.1 GCA_003151425.1 Acetobacteraceae bacterium | reverse complement strand
GTTTTGAAGTGCGATTGCCCTGTGGATTGTAGCCTTCACCCTGCCGCAGGGGGGGTCATTGCAGCGCGCCTGCCGCGAGGCCGGTTGGAGAAGCTGGAGGCCGGCCCGAATGGCGCGGTGATCGGCGTCCGAGGCAACGCCTTCGCCGACCCGACGCGGCTGGTGAGCTGGCGGACAAGCCGGCAAGCTCGGCCGCCAGATCCGCCTGCGGCCCGACCGCAAGCGGTCGATCGTGCGCGCGATGGATGTCCTCACGCGCCTGCTCGGCGCGCGCCAGGTAGTGGGCAGCCTGGGCGGGATCGTTGGGCAGGCGAAGGTGGGCTAGCACGCTGTCGGTGGCCGCCGCGCCGTCTGCCCGTAGCGCGCCCATGTTGCGATGGCAGTCGTAAACCGGTACTGACGCATGGTTGTCGTCACCAAAGCTGCGTCCATCCGAGGAGCGATCCGTGTGCCAGTAGCGCGACCTCCTGCGGCCGGCCCTGGGTGGATCAGGTCTTGTGGGGTTGCCGCGGCAATCCTGCTTGGCGTGATCGCCGCCCACCATCCCGGGCACGCGCAACAGCAACCACCAACGGGGACGACCACCGAGACCACATCAAGTGACTCTCCGACCCTCTGGAAGCGCGACACGCTCACCGGCGACTGGGATGGACTGCGCACGCGTCTGATCGACACCGGTATCACCCTTGCTCTGCAAGAGCAGAGTGAGGCCTGGGGGAACATGGCCGGCGGACTGCGGCAAGGCGTGGTCTACGATGGCCTCACCACCGCCTCGGTCTCGCTCAATCTCGAGAAGCTGGTTCGATGGACCGGCGCGACGTTCTTTGTCGACGCCTACCAGATCCATGGTCGTGGCCCATCGGAAAATCTCGTCGGCAACATGCAGGTTGTCAGCAATCTCGAGGCGACGCGGGGCACCAAGCTGTATCAACTTTGGCTGGAACAGAAGCTGCTGGACGGGCGCCTGATCGTTCGACTCGGTCAGGAAGGCGCCAACGACCAGATGATGATTACCCAATACGGCGCCTTGTTCCTGAATTCGAGTTTCGGCTTCCCCGGCCTTGCCGCGGCCGACCTGCCGTCGGGCGGCCCGAACTATCCGTTGGCGGCGCCATTCGTGCGCGCCGAGTTCCACGCAACGGATAGCGTCACGTTGGTCGGTGCGGTGTTCAACGGCGATCCGGCTCCCGAGGGAACCGGCGATCCGCAGCTCCGGGATGCCGGCGGTACGGCGTTCCGTTTGAACGATCATGTATTCGCCGTCGGCGAACTCTGGTACTCGATCAATCAGGGCGACCACGCGAGCGGCCTCCCCGGCACATACAAGCTCGGCGCGTGGTATCACTCGGGGCACTTTGCCGATCAGTTGCACGATACGTCAGGGCTTTCGCTGGCCAATCCCGCCAGCAGCGGCATTCCCCTCGGGCATTCGACGGATTTCGCCGTCTACGGCATCGTCGATCAGATGGTCTGGCAAAAACCGGACACCAAGGGCCAGGGGGTCGCGGTGTTCCTGCTGGTGATGGGGGCGCCGGACGCGTTCAACCAGAGCAACCTGTCCGTCGAAGGCGGCATGAACTGGATCGGGCCGTTCGAGGGCCGGGACAAGGATGTGTTTGGCCTGGGTGTAGCGTATCTTGGGATCAGTCCGGCCACACGCCAGTACGGCAGCGACCTGGTATTCTACACCGGCGCGGGGTCGCCTTATCGCAGCCATGAGACGGTCATCGAGGCGACCTATCTGTATCAGGCGGCGCGCTGGTTGGCACTGCAGCCCGACCTGCAGGTCGTGGTCAATCCCGGCGCGGGTATTCCCAGCGCACTCAGCAGCAAGCCGTTGCGGAACGCGGTCATTGGCGGCGTTCGTGCCACCATCACCTTCTGATGTAGCCGCATCGACACCGGCACTGCCAGCGCCAGCGCCCACCGAGGAGCGTGCGGACCGGCGACGACTGCGATGCTCCGCGAAAGTTCCAGCGTCGGCCTTCTCCACGTGCTCCGCGTGCTCCGCGTGCTCCGCGGTGAGCCTTCCTGTCTGCCGCCGCCAGCACCAGCTTTGCCCGACCCTACCGCCGCGCACGCGCGCCCAGCACTACCAGCACGACCACGGTCAGCGTCGCCGCCAGCGCAAATGCCCCCCGAAATCCGAACAGGAACGCCGCCGCATCGGTCCCACCCTGCACCTCCGCGACGCCGCGCAGCGTCTGGAATGCCAGCATCAGCACCGTCGCGCCCAGCACCACGCCGCCGGTGCGCGTCAGCATGCCCAGGCTGCCTGCCACGCCGCGATCCCGCCGCGGGATCGTTCCGGTCACAATGTCAAAATAGGCGACCTGGAACAACCCCTGGCCAAATCCCTGCACGAACATCGCGAGTGCCAGCACGCCGACCCCAACCCGCCCCGCCAGCGCCGCGATCAGCCCCAGTCCCAGCGCGGCAAACAGCGCGCCGGCCACCGTCAGGCGCCGTGGATCGAGCCGACCCGCCAGCCGCCCGGCAATCGGCGCCGCCAGCACCATGCCCAGCGAGGCCGTCGCCAGAACCAGGCCCAGCGCCGGCGCCGACAGCCCGGCCACGCCGTCCAGATAGAACGGCATCAGCAGCATGATCGCGAAGCCGGCCAGGTTCATCAGCACGTGGCCCAGATTGACCGCGGCGAATCCGCCGATGCGGAACAATCGCAGATCGATGATCGGCCGCTGCACGCGCCGTTCCTGCCGCACGAATCCCCACAGGCTGCCCAGCATGACCACGGCGAACGCCGCCGCCACCTCCGGCGTACGCAGCCGGTTCACCGTCAGCAGCAGCGTGCCGATCGTCACCACCAGCAATGCCGCGCCGAGCGTATCGAATCGCTCGCGCGCATGCGCCCCGGCGACAGGCGGTGCCGGTAGCACGAACCCCAGTGCGCAGCTTGCCAGGGCGATCGGCGCGCGGGCCCAAAACACCGCGCTCCAGCCCCAGCGGCTGACGATCACCCCGGCGATCAGCGGGCCGAGCGCGGACCCCAGTCCGAACATCATGGTGTAAAGGCCGAGCACCCGTGCCCGCCGCTCCTCCGCCACGAATCCGGTCACCAGCGCCGCGCCGCAGCTAAGTACCAGCCCGGCGCCGACGCCTTGCAGGCAGCGGGCGAACAGCAGCCAGCCATACGACGGCGCTGCGCCGCACAGCACGAACGCCACCCCGCTCCAGCCGGTGCCGAACAGGAAGATGCGCCGGTGGCCGACCATGTCGCCGATCCGGCCGAACACCAGCAGCAGGCTCGCATGGGTCAGCGTGTAGCTGATCACCAGCCATTGGATTTCCGGAATCCCCAGATCGAAACGGTGGATGATCGATGGGAAATCCAGGTTCACCATCGAGTCGAGCGGCACCACCAGCGTGCCGAGGCACACCACCAGCACCCGCGACAGCGGCAGAATCCCCCCCATGCCGGATGCCCCCAAATGTCGGCCGCCGAACCGCCGATGCCGCAAACACCGCGGGCCAGGCGGCGCTCGCGCGCAGCCTGGCCCGGGCAGAAGGCGAGGGCGGCCAGCCTGCTTCCGGCCAGCCTGCTTCCGGCCAGCCGCTTCTGGTCAGACCGCCTTTTTCAGCGTCGGCGAGGCCTTGAAGCGCACGGTCTTGCCGGCCTTCACCTTGATCGCCTCGCCGGTGCGCGGGTTCAGCCCCTTGCGCGCCTTGGTCTTGCGCACCGTGAAGGTGCCGAAGCTCGGCAGGGTAAACTTGCCCTCCTTCTTCAGGTGCTTGACGATGGCGTCCATCAGGTCGCCGGCGGCCCGATTCGCGGCGGCACCGGTCAGCTCCGCCGAGCCTTGCAGAACCTCGGCGATGAAGGCTTTGGACATGCTCTACTCCTCGTTCGATTGAGTGTTAGCCACGGTCTTCCGACTACGGGACCATGCATGCCGCACCAGTGTGGACTATTCACCTGGCCAAGCGAATCGCCGCGTCGTGACGCAATGTTTAGACAGACCTTGCGGATTCGCGCCAGAGGGGATCGAACCGGCAACAAATCGCCGTCCTGGTCGGGTCCGCCGCGGCGGCTCATCGCCCGACGGGGGCCCGACCGGGGTCCAGCGCAAACAGACCCCCACCAACACAGCGCCGGCGCCGTCAGGGTATTCAGCCGACCTCGGGCGATGCCCTGGAACCGACCCGGGCGGGTCTCTTGAACCCGCTGTGTCCGGCACGCATATGCCGTCATGACCACGCGGAATCACCATCGGCGCGAGGGCCATCGATGCAACGCGATCCACATGAGCGTCAAGCTGGCCGGCGTTCCCGCCTGACGGCCTGTCTCGGGGTGCTTGTGGTCCTCGCCGCAGGGTCCGGCGCCGCTCGGGCAATACAGCCGCCACCCACCGAGGGTGGCGAGGCGGTTCCCTCGACCCCGATGAGCGGAATGACCGCGGCGGCAAGTTGTGTCGTCAGCCTGCCGTGGTTTGGCCATCAGGATTTGGACTACGCCGCGCCGCACGGCACGATCACCATGGCCGATGATGGTGGCTGGTGCGCGCTGCAGTTC
This sequence comes from Acetobacteraceae bacterium, assembly GCA_003151425.1. Classification (GTDB taxonomy): domain Bacteria; phylum Pseudomonadota; class Alphaproteobacteria; order Acetobacterales; family Acetobacteraceae; genus Palsa-883. The sequence goes on along the minus strand of PLXO01000082.1, from coordinate 18,369 downwards.
GTCCAGGTGTTCCGCGAGCTTTCCATCGTGCCCGGGATCAGCGTCGTCGCGGTGCCGAACCATGGCGAGGCGCGCGCCGAGCGGCTGCCCGAACGGCTCGCCATCGTGTATCGTCCCGCACCAGGCTTCATCGGCACGGACCACTTCGCGGTGCGGACCGACGGGCCGGTCCCGCACACAATTCCAATCGATGTGACGGTCCGATAGGTGTGACGGTCAGGTCGTTGCCGTAGCGGCAGACCCCGGTAGAGCGCCTCGCCGGCCCGGCGGGTGACCTGGGCATGTGCCGCAAGACGGCGGTTCCGCCGGCTGGTCCCGCGCTTGCATGTGGCTGCGACCGGCATCGCCCTCGTCATTGCAATCCTTCAGGCCGCTTGAGAGGTCTTGCGCGACAACGTCGCATCGCGACCGACCGGCGCGACAACCGACGGAACCGTCCTCGCACCTCGGGTGCGATTTGCCCCGACGCGTGAAATGCACGAGCATGGCCGTGGTGATCCAGCGGACCGCCGGACATCATGGTTCAATCCACAACACGGAGAGGCGTAATGAAACGTAAATCGGGAAGGGGACGCTGCGGTGGGCTTTTGCTGGGTGCCTTGCTGGGTGCCTTCATCGGCATCGCGCCGTCCGCCCACGCGCAGGCGCCAAGCAAAAGCGCCACGATGGATGCGGTCAAGAAACGCGGCACGCTGAACTGCGGCGTCGACACCGGCATTCCCGGCTACGCCTACCAGGATTCCGCCGGCAAATGGCAGGGGCTCGACGTGGCGCTGTGCCGGGCCATTGCCGCTGCCGTGCTGGGCGACGCGGAGAAGGTGAAATTCGTCGGCCTGAACGCGAAAGTCCGCTTCACCGTGCTTGCCTCCGGCGAGGTCGACGTGCTGATCCGCGACTCCGAGCTCACGCTGGCACGCAACGGCAATCTAGGCCTCGGCGAACCGGCGGCGAACTTCTTCACCGGCCAGACCTTCATGGTGAAGAAAAGCCTGGGCGTCGCGCACACCAAGGACCTGAACGGGGCGACGATCTGCCTGGAGACCGGCACCACGCTGGAGACGAACATCGCCGACTACAACCGTGCCAACGGTATCCAGATCAAGACGCTGCTGTTCGAAAAGCCGGAGGAGGCCTTCGCCGCGGTCGAGGCCGGCCGCTGCGACGGCTACACCGACGACGGCGGCTCGGTCGCCGCCGCCCGTTCCACCATGAAGGTGCCGGGCGACTGGGTCTTCCTGCCGGAGACGATCGGCCGCGAGCCGCTCGGTCCCTATGTGCGCGGCGGCGACGACGGCTGGTTCCACATCGTGAAGTGGACGCACTTCGCCATGCTGGAAGGCGAGGTGCTCGGCCTCACGCGCGAGAACATCGACAGCAAGAAGACCGGCGCGACCGACCCCGAGCTGCGCAAGTTCGTCGGCCTCGAGGGCGGGCTTGGGAAAATGCTCGGACTCGACGACGAGTGGTCGTATCGCATCGTCAAGAGCGTCGGCAGTTACGGCCAGGTCTATGACGAGACGTTCGGCGCCAAGGGCCTCGGCCTGCCGCGCGGCATGAACGCCCTGTGGACCAACGGCGGCCTGATGATGCCGTACTCGTGGTATTGAGGCCCGTGCTGGCGATGCCGATCATCTCGATGCCGGCATCCTTGATGCCGATGATCGCGATGCCGGCATCGCGGACTGTGTGAGACATGGTCAGGCGGCCGTCGCGCCGAGCCCGCATAGCCCAGTGGCTTGTGCTGCTGGGCCTCGCGGCGGTCGCCTGGTACCTGCTCGCCAACGCCGGCGAGAACATCGGACGGCGCCACATTCCGTTCGGCTTCGGCTATCTCGGCAACACCGCCAATTTCGACATTCCGTTCCACCTGATCAGCTTCACGCCGTCGGATACCTACGCCCGCGCCCTGCTGGTCTGCCTGCTGAATACGCTGCTGGTCTCCGCCATGAGTATCGTCACGGCGACCCTGCTCGGCCTGCTGGTCGGCATCATGCGGCTGTCGACGAACTGGCTGGTGCGCAACCTGGCGTTGGGCTTCATCGAACTGGTGCGCAATACGCCGATACTGGTGCAGATCATCTTCTGGTACGTCGCCGTGATGCAGACGTTGCCCGGGCCACGGCAGAGCATTTTTCTGCCCGGCAGGATATTGCTGAACATAAGGGGGATTTATTTGCCCGCCCCGGTGTTCGGCGCCGATGCGCCGACGCTGGGCTGGATCGCGTTGGCGCTGGCGGCCGCGACGCCGCTGGTCTGGCGGCTTCGCCTCCCCGGCAGCCGACGCGGGGCCGGGCGTCGACTCGGCGCGACGGCGTTGCTGCTGCCGCTGATCGCCCTCGGTGTGCTGGCGTTCGGCATCGACGATTTCGATGCGCCGGCGTTGCGCGGCTTCAACCTTGCCGGCGGCGTGCAACTGCCGCCCGAGCTCGCGGCCCTCTGGGCGGGCCTGTCGATCTACGCCGCCGCCTTCATCGCCGAGATCGTGCGCAGCACCATCCAGGCGGTGCAGCACGGCCAGCGCGAGGCCGCGCTCAGCCTCGGCCTGAAGCCGGGACTGGTGCTGTTCCTTGTGGTGCTGCCGCAGGCGCTGCGCATGATGCTGCCGCCGATGACCAGCCAGTACCTCAACATCATCAAGAGCAGTTCGCTGGGCGCCGCCGTCGGCTATCCGGAGATCTTCCAGATCTTCGCGGGCACCGTGCTGAACCAGTCCGGCCGCGAGACCGAGACGTTCCTCATTGTCATGGGGACCTTCCTTGGCATCAACCTTACGGTTTCGGCCGTGATGAACTGGTTCAACCGCCGCGTGTCGCTTCAGGTGATGCGATGACCGAGGCGGTCGCCTCCGCCATGCGCGCGCCGAATAACTTGAGCGGCGGCGTGGACTCCGCGGGCCGAATGTCCCGCGCACGCGCCTGGCTGCAGCGCAACCTGTTCGGCTCGGTCGGCAACACCGTGCTGACCCTGGTCGTTGTCGCCGGCCTGGTCCTGCTGCTGCCGCCGCTGTTTCGCTGGTCGGTCACCGACGCCACGCTGTGGGGCGTCAGCAAATCCGCCTGTGTCGGCGACGGTGCGTGCTGGGCCTTCATTCGGATGCGGCTGCCGATTTTCATCTTTGGCCTGTTTCCGCCGGACCAGCGGTGGCGCGTCGTGGCTGCCTTCGTCCTGCTCGTCGGCTTCGCGATCCCGGTGCTGCGCGAACGCACGCGTCATCGCTGGATCTACTTGGTGGCGCTGATCACGGTGTTTCCGGTGCTCGCCGGCCTGTTGCTGGTCGGTGGCGTCGCGGACCTGCCCTTCGTGGACACCAATCTGTGGGGCGGGCTGATGCTGGACGTGACGATATCCTTCGTCGCCGTCGCGGGCTCGTTGCCGCTGGGTATCCTTCTCGCGTACGGCCGGCGCTCGCAGCTTGTGGTGGTGCGCACGTTGTCAGTCTGCTTCATCGAGCTGTGGCGCGGCGTGCCCCTGCTGACCGTGCTGTTCATGGCCGCCGTCATGCTGCCGCTGTTTCTGCCGCACGGCATCACCGTGGACCGACTGATCCGCGCCATGGTCGCGCTGGTGCTGTTCAATGCGGCCTACATGGCGGAAATCATCCGCGGCGGGCTGCAAGGCGTGGAGGAGGAGCAGGAGGAAGCAGCCGCCTCGCTCGGTCTGAGCTGGCTGAAGACGCAAGGCTTCGTCGTGTTGCCGCAGGCCATGCGCATTGTTGTTCCGGGCATCATCAATACGGTTGTGGATCTGTTCAAGGATACCACCCTGGTGACCATCGTCGGGCTGTCGGACCTGCTGGGCATGGTGGAGCAGGCGTTGAAAGACCCGGCATGGCTGGGGCTGGCGAAGGAGGGCTACGCGTTCTCGGCGCTGGTCTTCTTTGTGTGCTGCTTCGCGATGTCCGCCTACGGCCGCAGCGTCGAGCGCCGCCTGCATCGAGGCCACGCGACAGTCGGCGTGCGCCAGCGGTGAGGTGGGGTTAGGCGCGTGTAGGGGGCGGGTCAGTTTGGCTGGCTGGAAAGGGTGGGGAGCGGACCTTCGGATACGCCGAGCCGGCGACCGAGATGCGCCAGGGTGGACGCTTTGACCGCGCTCGACGAACTACCGCGACCGCCCCGAAGCCGGCCCTGATGATGCTGATTGTTTGTTCGTCCCTCTCGGCATCCGCGGCCGCGTTGCTCGCCCGGTTTGGCGGGCTTGAACCAGTTATAGATGCGGCGGCACCAGCCGATTCGGCGTAACTCGGGTCGCGATGAACAAGGATCTGTGCCACCGCGCCGTCGAATAGAATCATGAGCTGGCGGGCAAGGCAGTCATCGTCGGCAGATCCGTCGGTGGCGAGGATCACCCTGAACCAAGCCTCGAACCGCTTCTTGTGTCGAGCGGCAACGACGCGGGCCGGGTGACCGGGCAGGTTGGCGAACTCGGCTGCCGCACGCAAGAAGCTGCAACCTTTCCAGCGAGGGTCTTTGGCGTTCTTTCCGAGTTGCTCGAAAATCCGGTGGATCTGCCTCGCGGCTGGCTCCGCAGGGTCTGGAATCAGGCTCTGATAGCGGCCAAGTGTCGGCAGATCGCGGTCCGCCAAATACGCGGCGATCAAATCGTCCTTGCTCGCAAAGTGATAGTAGAGTGTGCGTTTGGTCACTCCGGCGGCTTCGGCGACCGCATCGACCCCAACGGCCCGGATGCCCTGGCGGTAAAACAGCTCGTCGGCCGCTGCGACCAGACGCCTCCGGGTCTCTGCTGAATTCCTCGCCATTCGCAAAGTATACCGACCAGTGAGTATACCGCACCAGTTCTTTACGCGTATACCGCACCAGTTCCTTACCTGAGCTGGGTCCGACACCATCATCGGCCGGCGCTACGCCGGGCGGATCGACCACTCTTGGGCGGGGGAGGCGCCCGGTGATGAGTGGCGGCAGAGGGAAGGACCAAATGAGCCGGAACGAGCCGGTAACCGACGGGGGATCGGAATGTATATTTTGTATGGCGGCGGCGTGACCCGGGCTCTTGGCCCGCAACTGGTGCTGGAGGAAGGCTCGATCCCCTACGAGCTGAGAATCGTGGATGAGCTCAAGGGCGAGCATCGGATGCCGGAGTACCTGGCACTCAATCCGGCCGGCTACATCCCGACGCTCGTTACCCCCGAAGGAGAAGTCTTGCACGAGGCGGCGGCCATGATGGTATATCTCGCGGAGCGCCACGAGCTCGACGCCCTTATCCCCCGTGTCGGCGACCCACAGCGCGGCATCTTTTTCTGCAAACTATTCTACCATACAAACGAAATCCAGCCCTCGACGTCGCGCTTCTACCGGCCCTATCGGTATTCGACGGATGCCAGTCACACCAAGGCGATCAGAGAGAAAGCGCGCGAGGACGCCTTCGACCGCTGGGCGGTTCTGGACCAGTTTCTCGAGGCGCATGGGCCTTATCATCTTGGCAGGCGCTTCAGTCTTGTAGACTTGCATATGGCGATGTGGGCGGCATACGGACTCGAGACGACAAGCGACGTGATCGAACGCTTTTCCGCGGTCAGGCGCTGCTTCGAGCTCACGGCAAGCCGCCCCAAAGTGCATCCCTTGATCGAAAGCCTGCAATCCGCCATGCGGCGCTGGCGAGCGGCTACCAAGCCTGAGGAGAGGCCAGGTTTGAAACGCGATCAACACGGTTCCGATTGCCGCTGTGCGACGCGGACCGTTGCCACGTCGCAAGAATGACTTGGGAGGCTAGGGTGATCTGGGAAGGCAAGCTTCTGCACATTCACACGACCGAGGCCGCAGGGATGAGGATGGATGCGCGAAGCAAGGCGCTGTGCATCGCGGGGGTGGGGATAGACGGCGATCGCTATGCGAGCGGCAAAGGCTACTACTCCGTAAAACCCGATATTCGAGAAGTGACCCTGATCGAAAGTGAGACGCTTGCGGCGCTGCGGCGCGACCACGGGATTGACCTGGCTGTGGACGAACATCGCCGTAATCTGACGACCATCGGCGTGCCGCTCAACCATCTCGTCGGTCGGTGTTTCTCGGTAGGCTCCGTCGTGCTGGAAGGTGGGCGACTCAACACGCCGTGCAGGTACCTCGAAACTCTGATCGACAAACCGGTGTTCAAGATGCTGTTGCATCGCTCGGGCCTGAATTGCCGCATCACGCAGGGTGGACTGATCGAGCCGGGCGACTTGATCAAGCCACTTTGAATTGCACCTGTCCGACACGCATTCGATTGCGTCACATTACGCGATCAGCCCGGCCGTCGACGTTGGCGTGACCAGGTGCTTCTCTCTCTGCTGAGCCTGGCGATGCTCGCGCTGTTCTGGCTCACCCTGCCGCCGTTCCTGCGCTGGGCGGTGGCGCGCGCAACCTGGGACGGGATCAGCCGCCGCGCCTGCGCGCCCGACGGCGCGTGCTGGGCGTTCGTGCATGCGCGCTTCGTGCTGTTCATCTATGGCCGCTATCGCGCGCCCGAGCACTGGCGCGTCGACCTGGTGCTGGTGCTGCTCGGCGTGCTGTGCACCGGCACGCTGTTTGCCCGCCGCCATCGCGGCTGGTGGCTGACCGCCCTGCTGGTCATCATGCCGGTGTTCGGCGGCATCATGCTGATCGGCGGCGTGTTCGGCCTGCCGTTTGTCTACACCGGCGACTGGGGCGGCCTGATGCTGAACGTCGTGCTGACCTTCGTCGCCGTTGTCGGCGCGCTGCCGTTCGGCGTGCTGCTGGCGTTCGGCCGCCAGTCGCGCCTGCAGATCATCCGCTGGGGCGCCATTGCGTTCATCGAGCTATGGCGCGGCTCGCCGCTGCTGGCGGTGCTGTTCATGGGCCTGATCATGCTGCCGCTGTTCCTGCCCGGCGGGGTGACGCTGGACAGCCTGATCCGCGCCATGCTGGTGCTGACGCTGTTCGAGTCAGCCTACATGGCGGAGACCGTGCGCGGCGGGCTGCAGGGCGTGCCGCCGGGGCAGACCGACGCCGCGTTGGCGCTCGGCATGAGCCACGCGCAGATGCAGCTTCTGGTGGTGCTGCCACAGGCGATGCGGATCGCCATTCCGGGCATCATCAATATCGTTGTCGACCTGTTCAAGGACACCACGCTGGTGTCCATCGCCGGGCTGTTCGAGCTGATGGGCGTGATCACCCAGTCGCTGAAGGACCCGGCGTGGCTGGGGCTGGCGTTCGAGGGCTACACGTTTGCCGCGCTGATGTTCTTTGGCGCGCGCATGCTGATCTCGTTGGCCGGGCAGGTGCTGGAGCGCCGGTTCGGGTCTGCCGCGGTGGCGCCGCGGGGGTAGGCGGGACTGATCACGCCAGCTATATCGAAACTTGGCTGCGCGTGCTCCGGAACGACAAGCGGGCGATCGTCACCGCAGCCGCCGACGCCGAACGCACCGCCGCATAGAGGTGACCGTCAGATAAAGCGAGTTTGGACGTCTTCCCGATGTACTTGAAGCAGCGTCTGCGCTTTTTCGGGATAGCTCGCGGTTTTCGACTTCACGGATCAAGCCCGTCGTGCCTGATTTCGTGCATGAGCGGGGCGCGCCCCTGCAAGGCGGAAACGCGATAGGGCTTGGCATCGAAGTGTGCGCCGGTTTCGTCAATCATCGCCACGCGCAGACGCGCCAGCCGATCAAGCTGCGCCCATCGGTCGGGCAGTATTTTCAGGAAAACGGCAACGTCGTAGTCGGAATCGGGAGGCGCGCGCGAGCCGAACAGCACCACGCGGGCGAGTCGATTGCCATACATCTCATCCGGCGCCCGGCGGAAGCGGACAAGGACGGGATCGTTTGTGAGCGTCGCCCGCAGGTGTTTTCCCAAGGCTGGCAGTATAGCACGGGGGCGGGAATTTTCACAGGTTCGAGAAAAGGCCTCACCATGTCGTGCGATCACGCAAGCGTATCGACGGGGAGCATCTACCGCCCACCAGCATCGAAACGGATGCAAGTCACGATAACGAAACGAACCGTGGATAGCCCGTCCCTGGCCCCCGGCCTTCGCCGGGGCATGCTTCGTGGGGGCATGCTTTGCCGGCCATGACGGGTTGGGGCGGTGTCACATTCGTCAGCTTACCAGCACCGCCTTGCCGATCACCTTGCGGTCGATCACCGCCTGCAATGCCTCGGCGGCGTGGTCGAGCGGGAAGCGGTGCGAGATGCGCGGGCGTAGCGCACCGGCGGCGGCCAGGCTGGTCAGGGCGTGCATGTTGGCGATGGCGATGTCGGGTGCTGACTCATTCAGGCCGCCAATGCGCACGCCGACGACGTCGATGCCCTTGATCAGCAGGTAGTTGCTGCGGATGTTGGTCGGGCCGCCGCCGAGGAATCCCAGCACCAGCAGCCGGCCGCCCCAGGCGAGGGCGCGCAACGATTCCTCGGTCACCGCGGCGCCGATCGGATCGTAGACGATATCAACGCCGCGCCCGCCGGTGAGCGCCTTCACCTGGTCGAGGAAGCCGCCGGCGTAGTCGATGGCGTGGTCAGCACCTTCCTCCAGGCAGGCGGCGCGTTTTGGCCCGCTGCTGGCGGTGGCGATCACTTTGGCGCCGAACAGTTTTGCGATTTGGATGGCGGCGATGCCGATGCCGCCGGCGGCGCCGTGCACCAGCACCCATTCGTTGGCGCGCATGCGGCCGCGCTGCAGCAGCGCGTGATAGGCGGTGGTGTAGGCGCCGCGGAAGACGCCGGCCTGTTCGACGCTCATGCCGACGGGGATGCGGTCGCACAGCGCGGCCTTGGCGTTGCCGAGCTCGGCGCAGGCGCCGAGCGTGTGGCGGCTCATGACAAGGTCGCCGGGTTTGAAGCTGGTGACGTCGGGGGCGACGGCGATGACCTCGCCGGCGGCCTCGCCGCCGGGGATGAAAGGGGGCTCGGGGCGGAACTGGTATTTGCCGGCCAGCATCAGCACGTCGACGTATTGCACGCCGCGCGCGCCGATGCGGACGGTGATCTCGCCGGGACCGGGTGGCGGCGGGTCGGGGACTTCTCGGAGTACCAGGACCTCCGGGCCGCCGAATGATTCGCAGACCATGGCTTTCAAGGGTTTGTGTCTCCCGCGTCGTGGATGTGCGGGGAGTATGGGGGATGGGGGGCTGCGGCCAAAGCCCGGGCCGGGCGCTCGGCCGCTTTGTCCTGGCACGCTGCTGGGGCCAGAACTACATTGTGCCCCATCGACACTGCCAACTCTGTCACGGACGGACGCGACGACGCCTCCCGCTCAGAGAACGGCGCAATGCGGCGGGGCCGTGTTGCCCGGGAGGCCGTGTTGATTGCCCAGACGCGTGCGTCAGCCGCGGCGGGCCGCACTATGTCGGAGCAGCAGGTCGACGCCTGGATCAACGGGATCGGCGCAAATGACGAACCACGCTAGCGCGTGCACCACGCAGCCACGCGATTGCCGGCAGGAGGAGCTCAGCCTCGACGAGATGGAGCGGATCAGGCTGTAGGTGCTAGTATTTGGTTAAGCGGCAAGCTGGTTGGCGAGCTTCTCCAGGTTGAGAAATCAAGGTTCAGATCAAACCAGGCGAACAGGACGGGATCTCATGCGGATATAGTTCTAGTCGGTCTTGTGGCGCTCGGGATGGTCGTCGTGACCGACGCTCGGGCTCAGGTGCAGATCGACATCAACGACAATCAAGCACGCCAGGCGGCCGGGCGAACATATCTTGAGGACCTAGCGATACACGACACTGCGCTGATTTACACCGGCAGCCTGTGCGTGAAGGATGGAGCGATCTACGTCCCGAATTGGGTAGAACCCGCAAACCTCGCAAACGGCACATATACCGCAACAGGAATAATTGCAAAATCAGAAGTTCTGCCAGGCAGAAGATTAAAAATCCTGCTCGTCGATGAGCGCCAAGCGCAACTCCAAGCCCTAGGCAGAGTTGGAGAAAAAAGCGACATGACAAAAGAGGACTACAACAACAGGTGCGCGATTTCATTCAGGACATGTTTGTAGGCGATTGGTTCAATTCCACATCATGCGATGACCTCCAGAAATCAAATTCTCTCCGACCAACCGTCTTATATCCAGTCGAGACAATTAACGGATTCACAAAAATTTCTGAGCTTCTACATTCAGTTTCTGGTCCGTTGCCACAGACGCCCAGACCCTAGTTGGCTGGCGTAGGTGCTGACCGGCCTGAACCGGAACCGGCTGGTGCAAGGCCGTGGGGGGGGGCACCGTTGCGCAGGGCACGGTCGGGCGCTATCTTCATTAGCAGAAAAATTCTGCCTCGGAACCATCCCGCCATGCCACTCAACATCAAGGACCCGGCGACGGAGCACTCCGTGCGTGAGCTTGCCGTGCTCACCGGCGAGACCGTCACGACCGCGGTTCGCCGCGCCGCCGAGGAACGCTTGCAGCGCGTCCGCCGGCCGCGGGCCGGGGCGAGCCTCGCGGCGGAGTTGCTGGAGATCGGGCGACGCTGTGCGGCCCTGTCCGATCTGGACAAGCGGGCGCCAGACGAGATCCTTGGCTATGACGAGCATGGACTGCCGTCCTGATGGTGATCGACACCTCGGCCTTGCTGGCCGTGCTGCTACAGGAGCCCGATGCCGGCCGCGTCGCCCAGGCGATTGAGGCCGGCCCGCCGCGCCTGCTGTCCGCGGTGAGCCTGCTGGAAGCGTCCATTGTCATCGAAAGCCGCAAGGGAGACGCGGGCGGCCCGTGAACTCGATCTTCTGATCTATCGCGGCGGAATGGAGGTCGTGGCAGTTGATCAGGATCAGGCCGAAATCGCCAGGGTGGCATGGCGGCACTTCGGCAAAGGCCGCCACCCGGCCGCGCTGAACTACGGGGACTGCTTCGCCTATGCGCTGGCGAAGAGCCGTCGGATGCCCTTGCTGTTTCGCGGCGACGACTTTTCGCAGACCGACATCGGCTGCGTGCCGGTGCCCTGAGGTGTCGCATGCGGTGACCCGACGCCTGACTGAACACCGCGCGACCCGAAGCGGTCCCGAGGCGGCACGATGACGGACAAACACACATGCGACGGACTGGGCTCGGGCCGCGTTGGGGCCGGCTGTGGCACGATGGCGGTTTGTGTAGCGCCGGAGGGGTATTCCGGTGTAAGATGTACTAACGGTCCGTATGCAACTGTCAGCGGGCCGGAGGGCTCGCCGTGGAAGGGCGCTGCACCGGCGGGGGGTGGCGGGTGTGGCGGACTGCGGAATGCGATTCCCGCGCAACGACCCATGGAATGCCAGGTGGTGGGGCCGGTGCGGCGGACGGCACCCTCACCCGTGTCGCTGCGCTCCTCGACCCCCGAAACAAGTCCGGGGGCATGCCTTGGTCCGCGTCGCCGCCCAAGCCCGCAAGCGCGGGAGCGGTGAAGACGTGGGCGTCCTCCCTTGACTCCCTCGCCGCGCAGCGTATGTCTCCGCACATTCCCCACTCGGCCCGCGCAGTCGCGGGCAAGTCGTGTTTCCCCGCCACCTGCGGCCGCGAAGCGCGCCAACCAGACCCAGTGCCGGCGCTCGCCGGATCCAGTCAACGGAACACCAACACCTCATGGCCTCAGCCACCGCGCTCGCCGTCTCGCAAAGCCCCCCTGGGCAAGATCATTTTCGTGGCGAAGACTTCGCCTCCCTCCTGGATGAAACCCTCGGCAAAGACACCAGTTTCGACGGCTCCGTCGTCACCGGCCGGGTCGTCCGCCTGACCGACGAATTCGCCATCGTCGATGTCGGCCTGAAGTCCGAGGGCCGCGTTGCCCTCAAGGAATTCGCCGCTCCGGGGGCCGCGCCCGAGGTCAAGCCCGGCGACGTCATCGAATTGTATGTCGAGCGGTATGAAGACCGCGACGGCTCCATCGTGCTGTCGCGCGAGAAGGCGCGGCGCGAGGAGGCCTGGACCAACCTCGAGAAGGCGTTCGAGGGCCAGCAGCGGGTCAACGGCACGATCTACGGCCGGGTGAAGGGCGGCTTCACCGTCGATCTCGGCGGCGCCGTGGCGTTCCTGCCGGGCAGCCAGGTGGACATCCGCCCGGTGCGCGATGTCACGCCGCTGATGGGCTCGCCACAGCCGTTCCAGATCCTCAAGATGGACCGCGCGCGCGGCAACATCGTGGTGTCGCGCCGCGCCGTGCTCGAGGAAACCCGCGCCGAGCAGCGCAGCGAGCTGATCCAGGGCCTGAAGGAGGGCATGATCCTCGACGGCGTTGTGAAGAACATCACCGACTACGGCGCGTTCGTGGACCTTGGCGGGGTGGACGGGCTGCTGCACGTCACCGACATCGCGTGGCGGCGCATCAACCACCCGAGCGAGGCGCTGCAGATCGGCCAGGCGGTCAAGGTGCAGGTCATCCGCTTCAACGCGGAGACGCAGCGCATCAGCCTGGGCATGAAGCAGCTCGAGTCCGATCCGTGGGAAGGCGTGGCGGCGAAGTATCCGCCGGGCGCCAAGTACACCGGGCGCGTCACCAACATCACCGACTACGGGGCCTTCGTGGAGCTGGAGCCGGGGGTCGAGGGCCTTGTCCACGTCTCGGAAATGTCGTGGACCAAGAAGAACGTGCACCCCGGCAAGATCGTCGCCACCAGCCAGGAGGTGGAGGTGATGGTGCTGGACGTGGACAGCGGCAAGCGGCGCATCTCGCTCGGCCTGAAGCAGGTGCAGCGCAATCCGTGGGAGCAGTTCGTCGAGGAGCATCCGATCGGCTCGGTGGTCGAGGGCGAGATCCGCAACATCACCGAGTTTGGCCTCTTCATCGGCTTGTCGGTGGATATCGACGGCATGATCCACATGTCGGACCTGTCGTGGGACGAGCCGGGCGAGCTGGCGATGGCCAAGTTCGAGAAGGGCCAGGTGGTCAAGGCCAAGGTGCTCGACGTCGACGTGGAGAAGGAGCGCATCAGCCTCGGCATCAAGCAGCTCAAGGAGGATCCGGCGGCGACCGTGCTCGGGTCGGTGCACAAGGGCGACGTGGTCACCTGCATCGTCACCGCGATCCAGTCGAACGGGATCGAGGTCAAGGTCAACGACATGCTGAGCGGCTTCATCCGCCGCGCCGAGCTGGCGCGCGACAAGGGCGACCAGCGTCCGGACCGGTTCGCGATCGGCGAAAAGGTGGACGCCAGGATCACCGCGGTCGATCGCGCCGCGCGCAAGCTGACGTTGACCATCAAGGGCAAGGAGATCGAGGAGGAAAAGCAGGCGATGGCTGAGTTCGGCTCGTCCGACTCCGGCGCCTCGCTGGGCGACATCCTCGGCGCCGCGATCCGCCGGCGCAACCAGCAGACCACTGAAGATTAGTGGTCAGTGGTCGGTGGTCAGTGGTCAGGAGCAAGCGGCCGTGACGGTGCTCATGACCACTTGCTCCTGACCGCTGACCACTGACCACATGTCACTTGAGACCGACCTTCTCATCGACCGGCGCCGGCTGAAGCGGCGGCTGGGCGCGTGGCGCACCCTGGCGGTGCTGGCGCTAATCGGCGCGGCGCTGGGGGTGTGGCACGGCGAAGCGGGGATGCTGGCGGGACCGCGCGTGGCGCGGCTGACCGTGTCGGGGATCATCACCCAGGACCGCAAGCTCGACAATCAGATCGCCAAGCTGGCCGAGGACGATCGGGTCAAGGCGCTGATCGTCGAGATCGACAGCCCGGGTGGCAGCGTCGCCGGCGGCGAAGCGCTGCATGACGTGATCGCACTGGTGGCCGCGAAAAAGCCGGTGGTCGTGGTGATGGACGGGATCGCCGCCTCCGCCGGCTATATGATCGCGGTGCCGGCCGCGCGCATCTTCGCCCAGGCCGGGTCGCTCACCGGCTCGATCGGCGTGCTGCTGCCGACCGGCGAGGTATCCGGCCTGCTCAAGACACTTGGCGTCTCGGTGGACGAGATCACGTCGGGTCCGCTGAAGGACCAGCCGAACTTCACCAAGCCGCTGACCCCGGAGGGGCGCGACGTGCTGCATGGCATCGTGATGGACATGTACGACCAGTTCGTCGAGATGGTCGCGGCTGGGCGGCACATGGACGCGGACAAGGTGCGCCAGCTCGGCGACGGGCGGGCCTATACCGGGCGGCAGGCGTTGAAGCTGGGCTTGGTGGATGCGATTGGCGGGGAGCGCGAGGCGCGGGCATGGCTCGCCGAGACCCACGATGTGCCGAAGACGCTGCCGGTGGACGATGTGACCACCGAGGGCCTGGCCGCGCGGATGTTCGCGGGCAGTCTGGCGAATTTGTTCGGAAGCGCTTGGAAAAGCGTTTTTTCCCAAGGGGTTATGCTTGACGGCGCATGGGCCGTCTGGCAACGTCCGGGCGGTTGACCCGTCGGGGACCCGCGCCATGACCAAATCGGAGCTGATCGCCGAGCTCGCCGACGCCAATCCGCACCTGCGCGCGGCGGATGTGGAGCTGATTGTCAGCACCATTTTCGACGAAATCACCCAGGCGCTGGCACGCGGGGAGCGGGTGGAGCTGCGCGGCTTCGGCGCCTTCACCATCAAGCACCGCAATGCCCGCACTGGGCGCAACCCGCGCACCGGCGAGGCCGTCCCGGTGGACGAGAAGGTCGTGCCCTTCTTCAAGGCCGGCAAGGAGCTGCGCGAGCGGGTGAACCGCGGCAAGCCGTCGCGCGGGCGCGCCTGAGCGGCGGGCAATGGGGCGGCGGCAATGCGCACTGTGGCGAGGCGAGCGATGCGCGTGCTGCGTCTGCTGATCATCGTTCCGCTGCTGCTGTTGCTGGTGCTGTTCGCGCTGTCCAACACCGCGGCGCTGCGGCTGGGTCTGTGGCCGACCGACTACGTCCTCGAACTGCCGGCCAGCGTGGTGATCCTGGGGGCGATGGCGGTGGCGTTTCTGGCGGGCGCGTTCCTCGTCTGGATCAGCGAGCTGGGCCGGCGCCGGCGGGCGCGGCAGGCGGACCACTCGGTGAAGCTGCTGGAGGACCAGGTGAAGGCGCTGAAGGCACAACTGTCGCCGCCGAATGCGACGCCAGAAAGATAACGGGTTGACCACCGCTTTGGCCTCCCCACCTGCGACCTTGGCCGTCGCAGAACTGCGCGTGACGCCAGACTGCGCGTGACGCCAGACTGCGCGTGACGCCAGACTGCGCGTGACGCCAGACCGTGGAAGCGTTGGGGGTTCCAACACGCCCGTCAGTTCGTACCGGCCGCAACGCCGCCTGAGAAGCCACGCTATGGCGGCGCCAAAGGCCCAGGCTATGGCGGCGCCAAAGGCCCAGGCTATGGCGGCGCCAAAGGCAGAGAGTCATACCTCGCCAACGGCAGAGACTCGGACCGGGGGTCATTTCATATGACGGTTGGTATGATTGCGGCGCTGGACACCACCGATCTCGACAAGGCGCGGTGCTGGGCCACGGCAATCGCGCCCCACTGCAGCCTGTTCAAACTGGGCCTGGAGTTCTTCCTGGCGAACGGCGCCGCGGGGTACCGCGCCATCGCCGGTCGGCCGGTCTTCCTGGATCTGAAGCTGCACGATATCCCGGTCACGGTGGCGGGCGCGGTGCGGGCGGTGCTGCCGCTCCGTCCGCGCATGCTGACAATCCACGCCGCCGGGACCGCCGGGATGATCACAGCCGCGCGGCACGCCGCCGAAGCCGCGGGCTCGGAGCGACCGCTGCTGCTCGGGGTGACCGTGCTGACCAGCATCGATGCGGCAGCCCTTGCCACGATCGGCGTGACCGGCAGCCCCGCCGAGCAGGTGCTGCGCCTCGCCCGTCTGGCGCTGGACGCCGGCGCCGACGGGGTGGTGTGCAGCCCGCTGGAGGTGGCGATGCTGCGCGCCGCGCTCGGGCGCGAGCCGACGCTGGTCGTACCGGGCATCCGCCCCACCGGCGCGGCGACAGATGACCAGGCCCGGGTCATGACCCCGCGCGAGGCCGTGGCCGCCGGCGCCGACTGGATCGTGGTTGGCCGTCCGATCACCGGGGCCGCCGATCCCGGCGCCGCGGCGGCAGCGATCGCGTCTGAAATCGCCGCGGAGATAGCGTGACGGGCGTTCGGGTCAAGATCTGCGGGCTGAACAGCGAAGCGGCGTTCGATGCCGCGGTGGAGGCGGGCGCCGACTGGGTGGGGTTCGTATTCTTCCCCGCCTCCCCTCGGTTCGTCACCCCAGCGCGCGCCGCGGCGCTGAGCGCGCGGCGGCCGGGCGGCCCGCCCCGGGTGGGGCTGTTCGTCGCGCCGACCGAGGCGGCCATCGCCGAGGTGCTGGCCAGCGTCCGGTTGGACGTTCTGCAGGTGTCTGGCGCGGTGGACCCGGCAGTGCTGCGCGCGCGCTTCGGGCAGACCGTGTGGCGGGCGGTGGGGGTCTCCGACGCCACGGACCTGCCGTGGGAGATGGCGGGGGCGGACGCGTTGCTGCTGGATGCCAAGCCGCCGAAGGACGCCACGCGCCCGGGCGGCAACGCGATGCCGTTCGACTGGGGGATCATGCGCGGCTGGACCGCCCCCGGGCCGTGGCTGCTGGCCGGCGGACTGACGGTCGCGAACGTCGTTGAAGCTTTGCGGATGACTGGGGCGCCGGCGGTCGATGTGTCCTCCGGCGTGGAAAGTGCGCCAGGGGTGAAGGATCCGGAGCTGATCCGGGCGTTCGTGGAGGCGGTGAGGCGGGCAACCTTCTCCCCCTCCCCTTGAGGGAGGGGGAGAAGGTTATGCCGTTGCCGCCCACCCCTGTCAGTGCGCCGGGTTCGGCTTCGCGTACGCCGCCTTCTGCTCGGAACTGGCCTCCTTCTGGTGCTTCGCCTGCCACTCCTTGTACGGCATCCCGTAGACGATCTCCCGCGCATCCGGATCCGCCAGGCCGATGCCCTTCGCCTCCGCCGCCTCGCGATACCAGCGGCTCAGGCAATTCCGGCAAAATCCGGCCAGATTCATCATGTCGATGTTCTGCACATCGGTCCGTTCGCGCAGATGCTCGACCAGGCGGCGGAAAACGGCGGCCTCCAGCTCGGTGCGGGTGGCGGCGTCGAAGTCGGGTGCGGGCATCGGAACCTCCTGTTCGTTCATCCCCCAAGATGGCGCGCGACGCCACTCTTCGCCATACTCCCCGCGCACGGACCGGGAGGACGCAGCGCAAATGACCCAGCGCACGACCCAGCAACCCGCCTGGGATGACACGCGCGCGCGCGCCGTCCTGCGCGCCCTGTTCGATGCGGCGGTGGCGGCGGCGGATCCGCGCAAGGTGCTGGCCGCGCACCTGCCGGACAAACCGACGGGACGCTGCATCGTGGTCGGCGTGGGAAAATCGGCCGCGGTGATGGCCGCCGCGCTGGAGGACGCCTGGCCCGACGTCCCACTGGCCGGCACCGTGGTCACCCGCTACGGCCACGCGGTGCCGACCCGCCGCATCGAGGTGATCGAGTCCTCCCACCCCGTGCCGGACGCCAACAGCGAGCGCGGCGCCCGACGCCTGCTGGAGCGCGTCAAGGGCCTCGGCCCGGGCGATCTGGTGCTGGCGCTGATCTCCGGCGGCGGTTCCGCCCTGTGCGCCGGCCCGGCACCCGGTCTGACGCTCGCCGACAAGCAAGACATCAACCGCGCGCTGCTCGCGTCGGGCGCCACGATCACCGAGATGAACTGCGTTCGCAAACACCTCTCGGCGATCAAGGGTGGCCGACTGGCCCGCGCCGCGGCCCCGGCCCGCGTGATCACGCTGGCGATCAGCGACGTGCCGGGCGACGACCCCGCGGTGATCGCCTCCGGCCCCACCGTGCCCGATCCCACGACCTTCGCCGACGCCCGGGCGATCATCGCGCGCTACGGCATCACGCCGTCCGCCGCCGCCGCGCAGCGCCTCGCCACCGCGACCGACGAGACGCCGAAGCCCGGCGAGCTGCCGAACAGCGACTTCCGCCTGATCGCCACGCCGCTCATGTCGCTGCTCGCGGTGGCGGAGACCGCGCGCGGCTCCGGCCTGACCCCTCTGATCCTCGGCGACGCGCTGGAAGGCGAGGCTGCCCAGGCCGGCATCGTGTTCGCCGGCATCGCCCGCTGCGTCGCCTTGCACGGCCAACCGCTGACCCCGCCGGCCGTGCTGCTGAGCGGCGGCGAAACCACCGTGACCATCGGCCACGGTCCCGCCGGACGCGGTGGGCGCAACACCGAATTCCTGCTGTCGCTCGCCATCGCGCTCGGCGGCCACCAGGGCGCCGGTACCCGACGCATCTGGGCCATCGCCGGCGACACCGACGGGATCGACGGCACGGACGACGCCGCCGGTGCCGTCATCACCCCCGATACGCTGGCACGGGCGCGCGCCGCCGGGCTCGATCCTCGCGCGGTATTGACCGGGCATGATAGCTATACCCTGTTCGACGCGATCGGCGATCTGGTCAGGACTGGGCCGACGCTGACCAACGTCAACGATATCCGCGCCATCCTGGTTGCCTGATACCAACCGGGTGAGCGAAGCAAGGTCAGGGC
>PLXO01000179.1 GCA_003151425.1 Acetobacteraceae bacterium | reverse complement strand
GATCACGCGTCGGATCGACATCGCGCGGCATTGGGCGGGCACTCACCCGCCTCCATCGGCCTGATCCGTAACGTTCGTATCCCGGGGTCAATGTGCCAGAAGTTCTCATGTCGGCCTATCGGTTGCCACATCGTCATGGCCGGACTTGTTCCGGCCATCCATTGCGGCACCGTGCTGCGGGGATGGCCGGAACAAGTCCGGCCATGACGATGACAGGCCGTACGGCCCGACCAAAATGAGAATTGCTGCCCTGCCATGCCACCTCTTGCCGCGCACCGCCGAACCCCCCACGCTACCCGCGACAAGGAGCCCGCGATTCCGGTGATCGATATTTACACCCAGCCCTGGTGTCCATACTGCGCTCGTGCCGTCAACCTGTTGACGAAGAAGGGCGCCGCCTTCCGCGAGATCGACGCGCCGCACGGCACGTCGGAGCGTGCGGAATCGACCCGCCGCGCCGGTGGGCGCAGCTCGGTGCCGCAGATCTTCATCGGCGGGCGGCATATTGGCGGCTGCGACGAGCTGATGGCGCTGGACGCCAGGGGGGAGCTCGATAAGCTGCTTCAGGCGGGCTGACACCTTGGCGCTTGGCACTCCCTTGCGTTGAGTGCCAAGCTGCGCCATCTGCATAGATCGGGATTCGCATTTCGCCAGGCCAATTGAATGATCCACTATACCGTTCGCTGCAGTCACGATCACGAGTTCGACGGCTGGTACAAGGACAGTGCCGGGTTCGACCGGCTGGCCAAGCGCGGCCTCGTCGAATGCCCGACCTGCGGCGATACCAAGGTGCAGCGGGCGATGATGGCCCCGGCGGTATCCACGCGTCAGGCGCTGCCGGCGCCGATGCCGGCACCCACGCCGCAAGCGCCGGCGATGTCTGAGGCCCCGGGACAGCCCCAAGGGCAACCCTCGCCGCCGCCAATGGCGATGACGGGCGGCCCGATCCCGGACCAGATGCGCGCAATGCTGCAGCGCATGCGCGCCGAGGTGGAGAAGAAGTGCGACTACGTCGGCCCGGCGTTCGCCGACGAGGCGCGCAAGATCCACCGCGGCGAGAGCGAGCAGCGCGGCATCTACGGCGAGACCACGCCTGAGCAGGCCGAGGCCCTCAGCGACGAGGGCATCGAGTTCGCCCGCATCCCCTGGGTGCCGCGGGCGGATGGGTGAGCGACCCGGCCAAGGCCCCCGCCAAAGACCCGCAGCGCGCCGCGCTCGCCGTTGAGCGGCTGCGCACGGAGTTCCGCATCGACGGCGCCTGGCACGCCGCGGTCGACGACATCTCGTTCAGCATCGCGCGGCGCGAGACGCTCGCGCTGGTGGGCGAGTCCGGCTGCGGCAAGTCGATGACTGCGCTGTCGGTGATGGGGCTGGTGCCGCGGCCGCAGGGTCGCATCGCCGCCGGGCGCATCCTGCTGGACGGCGCCGATCTGGTGAAGCTGCCCGAGCCGGCGCTGGAGAAGCTGCGCGGCACCCGCGTGGCGATGATCTTCCAGGAGCCGATGACCAGCCTGAACCCGGTGATGACCATCGGTGCGCAGGTGGCCGAGTCGCTGACGGTGCACCAGGGCCTGTCGCGCCGTGCCGCCGAGGCCAAGGCGCTGGCGGTGCTGGACGAGGTCAAGATCCCCTCGGCCGCGCGGCGGTTTCACGAATACCCGCACCAGTTCTCCGGCGGGATGCGTCAGCGGGTGATGATCGCGATGGCGATCGCCTGCCAGCCCGCCGTGCTGCTGGCCGACGAGCCGACCACGGCATTGGACGTGACGATCCAGGCCCAGGTGCTGGGGCTGCTCGCCGATCTGCGCGAGCGGCACGGCATGGCGATGCTGTTCATCACCCACAACCTTGGCGTGGTGGCGCAGATCGCCGACCGGGTGGCGGTGATGTACGCCGGGCAGATCGTCGAGCAGGCGCCGGTGGCCGCGATCTTCGCCAGCCCGGCGCATCTCTATACGCGCGCGTTGTTTGCTGCGATTCCGCGGCTGGACCTTCCGGACCAGGCGCTGGCCGCGATCCCCGGGCGCGTGCCGCCGCTGGACGCGATGCCGACGGGCTGCCGATTCGCGCCGCGCTGCCCGATGGTCCAGGCCGGCTGCGAGCAGCCGCAGGTGTTGGCCCCAGTGCAGGTCAGCATGTCGGCCGGCCACAGCGCGCGGTGCCATGTTGCGACGGGGTACCGCGTAGCCGCCTGACGGACCCGAGCCGGCGCCGCTTCACAGGCACCGCAACACCGATCAAGCGCGTCGCGCCAGAAGCGGGCAGTATGCTTGAATGTCCGCGCGAGAATCCGCATGCATCCGGAGGCATCCGTGAGGCCGCGCGCGATCTCACGGAAGCCTCCAGCTTCAATAAGCTTTGGGGATGCGGCCTTGAGATCTTACTTTCGAGAATCCATCGACTTGACCACGCTCGTGTGTACCTCGATTGTCAACGCTTCAACGCGTTCCGTGAGAGACTTGATTGTCTCCGTAAGTTGCGTGTTCTGCTGGACCATTGCCAAAAGAAGCGCTGTTTGCTGCGTTGCAACCAGCTGTCTGTCCTCGCTCACACGGTGAAGCGCCTCGCGATGTTCCGCATCGGCCATGGCATGACATTTGTCGCGGTCGGCCTGACGGGTCTGCGCCAGCAAAATGAGTGGCGCCGCATAGGCTGCTTGCAAACTGAAGGCGAGGTTGAGGAGGATAAATGGGTAGATATCAAATGTCGTGAATCCTATGATATTGACAAGAATCCAGACAGCTACGATGACTGTCTGACCAATGAGAAAGACTGGCGTGCCAAAGAAACGGGCAAACGATTCAGCCTTCAATGCAAACCAGTCATCACCAAAAACTGACGCGAGATGCACATGGGGAAGGTGAAACCGGTAGGATTGTTGCCCGGCCCTGGTGCTGTTGCTCCCAGTGCCTTGTGCAGGATCGACATCGGTTGCCATTGCGCGTGGTGCCTCCATTTTACGCCCCATCCCCGGAAGATCAGGACTCCGCGTGAACGATAGCACCTGCTCGCGCACCCTCGAAGCCCTTTGAGCCGTCGGCGGCGGTCCACTGGATCGCGGAACAAATCACATCGTCAACGGATGGCGGCAACTGGCCGGGTCATCGAGAATCGAGATGCATGAAACGCTCATGGTGGCGGTCGAAGCGCCGCACTTCGAGACCGGCCGGATATTGGTGAGGAGCGCAACCGGGCATCGAATTGACAGCGGTCGTCGGTCCGCGTGAGATCGACACGTGCTGACAGTCGTGTCGGCAGCGACGTTGCGAGAGTTGTGTCCGGACCGGGTCGCGTCGCCGCGTGAAATGGAAGCAACCGCGATGGATTTCGGGTTCTATCTGCCCTGCTACTGGCCGGACACGAGCTATCACGCCGCCGACATGTACCTCGATGTGGTCAAGGAGGCGCAGGCCGCCGAAGATATCGGCTGCATCTCCCTCAGTATCCCCGAGCACCATTTCATCAACTACCTGGTGCATCCGAGTCCGCTGCTCACCGCCGTGCGGATTGCAGCCGCGACCAGGAGCATTCCGATCATCACCGCCGTGCTCGTGCTGCCGTTCCACGACATGCGTCGCCTGGCCGGAGAGATCGCGCAGGCGGACTGCCTGACCGGGGGACGCATTCAACTGGGTGTCGGCCGCGGTGCGTTCCGTTACGAATTCGACGCCTTCGGTGTCCCCGTCGAGGAAGCCCGCGAGAGGTTCGACGACTCGCTGAACGTTCTGATCAAGCTGCTATCCGAGACCGACGTAAGCTGGGACAGCAAGTATTACAGGTTCGGGCCGCTGACCATCACGCCGCGTCCGCTGCAGCGTCCGTATCCGCCGATCTGGATCGCCGCATTGAGCCGGCCGACCATCATGGAAGCGGTGCGGCGCGGCTTCCACGTGATGACGACGCCGCTGCGCGATCCGATGGACGCGGTGCGGATGCAGGCCGGCGCTTTTTTCGACGCGCTGCCGATGGGCAGCCACCAGCAGTTTTCAATGCTTCGGATGGGTTATGTCGCGGCCAACGAGGCCGACGCGCGCGAGAAGGTGGCCATGGCCTACGCCAACCACCAGCGCTTCGTGAATGTGTTCAGCACCCCAGGCACGGTGCGCCGCGGCGAGATCATCCCGCTTGAAGTCGAAGACACGCTGGAAGACATCGAGGACCGGTTGCTCATCGGCACCGCCGAGCAATGCGTCGACAAGCTGGGGCCCTACGCCGAGCTTGGCATTCACGACATCCAGCTCAACATGAACTTCGGCACGAGCCACGGCGATGTCATGAATTCGCTGGAGCGGTTCGCGGCGAAAGTCATGCCGCACTTCGCGGTGCGCCGGGCGCCGTCCGAGCCAGGTGCGCAACTTTAGGGGCGCCCGTGGCACGCCCTGGCACCGTCTGCTAAACCTGCCGGCAAAACCGGGGAGATTTCGCCATGCTGGTCCGTGCCGCCCTGCTCGCCTCCGCCGTCCTCTGCGCCGCGCCCGCCTTCGCCCAGCCAAAGACCACGCTGACCATCGGCATCGCCGCCCAGGACATCGGCTCGCTCGATCCGCACTTCGCCGTCTCCACCATCGACCGCGTCCCGGTCGCCTGGATGTTCAACGGTCTGGTGCGCTTTCCGCCGGGCAGCAACGACCCCGCCAAACTGGAGTCCGACCTGGCGCAAAGCTGGGAAAGCACGCCGGACGGGCTGACCTGGACGTTCCACCTGCGCCACGGTGTGCAGTTTCAGGGCGGCTTCGGCGAGCTGACCGCCGAGGACGTGGCGTTCAGCCTGGCGAAGGCCGGCGATGCCAAGACCTCGGCCTTCTCCTCCGAGCTGCGCCCGATCAAGTCGATCGACGTCGTCGACCCCTACACCATCCGCCTGGTACTCAGCCAGAACGTGCCGGCGCTGCTCGGCATCGTCACCGACTATTCGCAGGGCTACATCGTCTCCAAAAAGGCGGTGGAGCAGCGCGGCGATGGTTTCAAACGCAATCCGATCGGCACCGGACCGTTCGGCTTCGCGTCCGACACGCCCAGCCAGTCGCTCGAGCTGGTCGCCAACGACGCCTATTTCCGCGGCGCGCCAAAAATCAAGAAGATCAGCTACCGGTTCATTCCCTCCGACGCCTCGCGCGACCTGGCGTTCCAGAACGGCGAGCTCGACGTGGAATACGGCCGCGCCGACCAGGCCTGGGTCAACCGCACCCGCGCGCAGGCCCACACCATCGTCGACATCTTCGAGCCGGCCGAGGAAGCCGAGCTGCACCTCAACACCACCATCAAGCCGCTCGACGACATCCGTGTCCGCCAGGCGATCGCCTATGCGATCGACCGGCCCGAGCTGGTGGGCTGGCGCGGCAAGGACGTGAGCCGCGAGGGGCTGAGCGTGGTGCCGCGCGGCTATCTCGGCTTCACCGCCGAGAACGGGCTGCTGGCGCACAACCTCGCCAAAGCGAAGGAGCTGCTGAAGCAGGCCGGCTATCCCGACGGCGTAACGATCAAGATGGTGCAGTCGCAGTTGCCCGAGATGTTCACCGCCGCGCAGGTGTTCCAGGCGCAGCTCAAGAAGGCTGGGATCAACCTCGACATGCAGGTCGTCGAGCACGCCACCTACCACCAGATGATCCGCCAGGATCTCAGCCCGATCGTCTACTACTCGGCCGCGCGCTTCCCGGTGGCGGATGTCTACCTGACGCAGTTCTTCAGCTCGCGCAGCATCGTCAAGACGCCCACCGCGGTGACCAACTTCAGCCACTGCGACGTCGCCGACAAGGAGATCGACGCGGCGCGGGTGGAGACCGACCGGGCCAAGCAGCTCGCGCTGTGGGCCGAGGCGCAGAAGAAGATCGTCGCCAAGGTCTGCGCGGTGCCGATGTTCGAAACGTTGCTGGTGTTCGCCCGCCACGACACGCTCGACTACGGCTACAAGCTGGCCGGCTCGATTTCGCTCGGCCCGCTGATCACCGAGGCCACCCACTTCAAGTGATCGAGTGATCTTCTACGTCATCCGCCGCCTGGTGGCGGCGGTCCCGACGCTGCTGGCGGTGCTCAGCCTGGTGTTCGTCATCGTCCGCATCGTGCCGGGCGATCCGGCGATCGCCATCCTGGGCGACCAGGCAACGCCGGCGGCGGTGGCGGCGCTCGATCACAAGCTCGGCCTCGACAAGCCGATGTGGCAACAATACGCCGACTTCATCGGCGCCTCGCTGGCCGGCGATTTCGGCCACTCGATGATCACCGGCCGGCCGATCGTCAGCGAGGTCGGCGCCGTGCTGCCCTATACCGTGGACCTGACGCTGGCCTCCTTGCTGCTCGGCTGCGTGATCGGCGTCCCGCTCGGCGTCTGGGCGGCACTGCACCGCAACCGCCCGATCGACTACGCCGCGCGCCTGCTGTCGCTGCTCGGCCTGTCGTTCCCGGTGTTCGTCTCCGGCATCTACATGCTGCTGCTGTTCGCGCTGCACTGGCACCTGTTCCCGGTGATCGGCAGCGCGCACATGGACGATCCGCTGGACCGGCTCGACAAGCTGGTGCTGCCGGCGACCACGCTGGGCATCGTGATGTCGGCCTACATCACGCGAGTGACGCGCAGCGCGATGCTGGCGGTGCTGGGCGAGGACTATATCCGCACCGCGCGCGCCAAGGGCGTGCCGTGGCGGCGCGTGGTGTGGCATCACGCGCTGCGCAATGCGGCGATGCCGGTGGTGACCGTGATCGGCCTCTATATCGGCATCCTGATCGGCAACTCGGTGCTGACCGAGATCGTGTTCAACCGCCCCGGCCTCGGCAGCATCATCGTCGCCGCGCTGAACAACCGCGACTACACGATGCTGCAGGGGCTGATGGTGATCTACTGCTTCCTGATCGTGGTGGTGAACCTGATCACCGATCTGACCTACGGCCTGATCGATCCGCGGGTGAAACACGTGTGAGGCGGGCAGCGCGCTTTGTCAGGAGCTATCCGGGCACCTCGATCGGCGTCGTGTTGTGCGTCATCGTTGTGGCGGGCGCGGTGTTCGCGCCGTGGCTGGCGCCATACGATCCGAACGACCAGACCATCGTCGACCGGTTTCAGCCGCCGAGCGAGGACTATCTGCTCGGCACCGATTCGTATGGCCGCGATGTGCTGTCGCGAATCCTTTGGGGCGCGCGGGTGTCGCTGCTGGTCGCGATGGCCTCGATCAGTTCCGCGCTGGTGATCGGCGGCGCCATCGGGTTAGTCAGCGGATATGTCGGCGGCCGGGTCGATCTGTTCATCATGCAGGTGATGGACGTGCTGCTGTCGTTCCCCAGCCTGATCCTGGGCCTGATCGTGATGGCACTGCTGGGGCCGGAGCTGATCAACCTGGTGTTTGCCATCGGGCTGACCGCCATCGCGCCGTTTGCCCGCATCGCCCGCGCGCCGGTGCTCAGCCTGACGCAGCAGACCTTCGTTGAGGCGGGGCGTGCACTGGGGTTTTCGCATGCGCGCATTCTGTTCGTGCACATCCTGCCCAACGTCATGAGCGAGGTGTTGGTGATGGGCAGCCTGTGGATGGCGACCGCGGTGCGCACCGAGGCGTCGCTGTCGTTCATCGGTCTGGGGGTGAAGCCGCCGACCGCGACCTGGGGCAGCATGATGCGTGAGGGATTCGAGAACATTCTCGATGCGCCGTGGCTGGCGTTCTGGCCGGGGATCGCGATCCTGATCCTGGTGCTGGGGCTGAACATGGTCGGCGATGGGCTGCGCGACGCGACGGATCCTCGGCTGCGGGGGGAAACATGAACAAGCGGGATGCATTGACATGCCGTCCGACGAGGCGATCCGCGCCGATCTGCGGGAGCGACTATCCCGCGCAAACGGATGCGAAACGGTACGTCGTCGATTGCCGCTTGCATGCCGACGCGATACCCTGCGCCAGTGTCATGCCATGATCGCGCTGACGACCCAGGACGAGACCCGCACCGCATGCCCGCGCCGCGCGCGCTGATCACCAGAGCAGGCGCAGCGTCGGCGCTCAATTATATATCGGACCGCAGCGCCCACCTGCTTGCGGGGGCATTCGTCGTCTACGGCCTGCTGTTCGCCGGCTGGTTCACGTTCCACATGCCGCCGTTCCAGAACGCCGACGAGGTCGCGCATTTCCTGCGCGTCGCCCAGATCGGCGAGGGTCAGTTGATCGGAATCCGCTTCGGCCACGACAAAAGCGGCGGGCCGGTGGATCGCGGCATCCTGACCACGGCCATCCCGTTCATACCGATAGCGTTCCATCCCGAGGTCAAGGTCAACCCGAGCCTGTATGCGGCCGACCCGGGCTGGACCGGCGAACACGTATGGCTGAACTTCGGGAACACCTCCATCTACTCGCCGGTTCTCTACCTGCCCGCCGTGGCTGGTGTGTGGATCGGCCAGGCGATGCATCTGAAGATTCTGCCCTCGCTGTATCTGGCGCGGCTGGGCAATGCGCTGGTTGCGATCACGCTCGCCGGCCTGGGACTCCGGCTGGCCGGCCGGACGGCGCCCTATCTGTTCCTGGTGCTGGCGCTGCCGATGTCGCTGGCCCTGATGGCCAACGCGTCGCAGGACGGGGTGATGGACGGCTGCGTGACGATCGCAGCGGGGCTGGTGGCGGCGTCCCGTCAGCGGCCGACCGACATGGCAAACCGGAACACCGCCAATCGCACGCTCGTTATGGTCAGCCTCGCCTTGGCGGCAGTGTGCATGGGCCGACCGCCCTATGCGCCTCTGGCAATCATTCCGTTGCTGTTGCCGGGCGTACGGCGCGGCCCGCGCGTGCTGGCCGCCGCGTTGATCCTGCTTGCCTGTGCAGCGTGGTCGGCATTTGCCGCCGTCACCGCCGTGGTACCGCTGCAACCCGATGTGCCAGCGATCAATCCGGCCGGCCAGCTTCGCTGGATTCTCGTGCATCCCGGCGAAACCGTCCTTATCGTGCTCGACAGCGCCTACGCGCAGAGTAAGGACCTGGCCGCCGCCTTCGTTGCAGGCCTTGGCTGGCTCGATGTGTCGTTTCCTCCCCGGTACGTCGAGGTTGTGGAGTGGCTGTTGCCGATCGCGGCCGTGCTGTCGCTCGACGGAGGGGACGACGCGGAGACCGGACGGCGCCGGATCATGGTGTCGCTGTCGGTTGCCGCCGCCATATTGGCGAGCGGCGCGTTGATCTGCCTTGGCATGTTCCTCACCTGGACGAAGGTCGGCAGTGCGCCCATCGCGGGCCTGCAGGGGCGCTACTTCCTGCCGTTGGCGTTGGCCGCCACGGTGATGCTGCCTGGGCTACCGGGACTGCCGCGCCGATGGGGCGCGTTGCGCGGCGCCCTGATCGTCGGGGTGATGCTGTTCCCCATCGTGTCGCTCGTCGTAACGATGCACGCGGTGGAGGTTCGCTACTATCCGCCGTGACGCACAGGCCTGGACGGATCCATTGCCGCTCGCTTCGCGCGCGTGTGGGGGCAGGTGTAGACTGCGTCGATGCAGCAGACCAGGGATCGGGCAAACGGCGTCGCTGACACCAGCGGCAAGCGTCGCGTCGCCTCGATGCGTCGACATATGCCACGACATGGGGCACGCCCACGTCGGCCAGGATATGGCACCGCGGATGAACGCCGATGGCGGTTCCCGGCGGCCGTCGTGCCGACAAAGTCTCGGCAAACACCATCCGCTTCCATCGGCGTTCACCTGCGTCCAACTGCGGTTTTTTTCCTGCCTTCGGCCAGGTCGGCAACGACACTTGCCATGGACGCCGGCGTGGCATGACCGCGGTGTTGCAAGTCGCCGGGCTGGTCAAGCATTTCATCATCCGCAAGGGTTTCCCGCGCCCGGTCACCACGACGGTCCGCGCGGTCGATGGCATTGATTTCCAGGTGCAGTCGGGCGAAGCCTTCGGCCTGGTCGGTGAATCCGGCTGCGGCAAGTCCACCGCCGCGCGCACCACGCTGCGCCTGATCGAGCCGGATGCGGGCAGCGTCCGTTTCGGTGACACCGACGTGCTGGCCGCACGGGGCGGTGCGCTGACCGCGCTGCGCCGGCGCATGCAAATCATCTTTCAGGACCCGTATTCGTCGCTTAATCCGCGTCGACGCATTGGTCAGACGCTGGTTGAACCGCTGGCTGTGCACGGCATCGCGCGGGGCCGTGCGGCGCGCGACCAGTCCGCCGCGCTGCTCGCCGAAGTGGGGATGCCGGCAAGTGCGTTGGACCGTTATCCGCACGAATTCTCCGGCGGCCAGCGCCAGCGCATCGGCATCGCCCGCGCGCTGACGCTGCAGCCCGAGCTGATCGTCGCCGACGAGCCGGTGTCCGCGCTGGACGTTTCGGTGCAGGCACAGGTGCTGCTGTTGCTGAAGGATTTGCAGGCGAAGCGCGGGCTGGCGTTCGTATTCGTCAGCCATGATCTGGGTGTCATCCGCTGGTTCTGCGCCCGCGTCGCGGTGATGTACTTGGGGCGCATCGTCGAGCAGGGCCCGGTCGCCCGCGTGTTCGCCACGCCGCGCCACCCGTACACGCGAATGCTGCGCGATGCCTCGCCGATCCCCGATCCGGCGCTGCGCGGGGCGTTGCCGCGGGTCATCGGCGAGATCCCCTCGGCCGCCGCGCCGCCGCCGGGCTGCCATTTCCATCCGCGCTGCCCGCGCGCCAGCGATCTGTGCCGCACCACCTATCCAGCGTGGCGCGAACCGGACGATCATGGCTTCGCTTGTCACCATCCGCTGGAGGACGCATGACACCCACGATCAATGCCGACCGCCTATGGCAGTCGATCATGGACATCGCGCGGATCGGCCCGACGCCGGAGGGCGGATCGAACCGCATGGCGCTGACGCCGGAGGACGCCGCGGCGCGCGCGCTGTTCCTGGAGTGGTGCAAGGCGCTGGGATTGGCGTTCACCCAGGACGCGATCGGCAATATGTTCCTGCGCCGAGACGGTACCGATCCCGCCGCGCACGCCGTGGCCTTCGGCAGTCATTTGGATACCGTGCCGACTGGCGGACGTTTCGACGGCGTTTTCGGCGTACTGGCGGGCCTGGAGGTGATGCGCACGCTGCACGAGGCCGGCATCCGCACGCGCGCACCGCTGGAGCTGGTGAACTGGACCAATGAGGAAGGCAGCCGGTTCCGCCCGGCGATGATGGGTAGCCGCGTGCATGCCGGCGACATGAGCCTGGAAGCCGCTTTGGCGATCACCGACGACCATGGGGTCAGCGTCGCGCAGGCGCTGCGCGACAGCGGTCAGGCGGGCGGGCTGACGCCGGCACCGCGCGGCTGGGCCTGGTGGCTGGAGGCGCATATCGAGCAGGGGCCGGTGATGGAGGCGAGCAACAGCGATATCGGCATTGTTACCGGAACGATGCATGCGCGTTACTTCCAGTTGACGGTGACCGGGGAGCCGAGCCATGTCGGGCCAACGGCGATGGACCGCCGGCGCGACAGCCTGGCCGCGACGGCGGAGGTGATCCTGGCGGTCGAGCGCATCGCGCATGAGGCCGAGCCGCGCGGCCGGGCTTCCGCCACCTGGATCGAGAATTTTCCCAATGCGCGCGGGAATGTTGCGAACATCACGAGGCTGCATTGCGACGTACGCCACGAGGTCGCAGCGCGGGCAATCGAGATGGAAGCGGCGTTGCGCACCGCGCTGGACGCCATCGCCGGACGCCGTCAGGTGCGGATCGAGGTCGATCTCTACGCGACTTTTGGCCCGGTGCTGTTCGACCAGACGCTGTGCAACGTGCTGCGCCGCAAGGCCGAGGACCGGCAGTTGTCGGTGCGCGACATGACGGCGGCGGCGGGGCACGACTCGGTTCTGGTGGCGAAGCTGTGCCCGAGCGCGATGCTGTTCGTGCCGAGCGTCGACGGCATCACGCACAATCCGAAGGAGTATTCGACACCGGAACAGCTCGCGCGCGGCGCGCAGGTGTTGCTGGATGCGATCGTCGAACTGGCGGGATGACGAGCGCGCCGACTGGAATGGTGTGTTGACGAAACGGCAGCCCAGCGATCGGATCGAGGCAACGTCGACGAACAGAAAGATTGAGAACTCCCTCCCCCCTTGAGGGAGGGGGCGGGGGGAGGGGGTTGGGGAGAGGGGTGCGTACAGCCGACGACCGTGGCTGTACGTGCCCCTCCCCCCTCCCTCAAGGGGAGGGGGAGAGTCGTTCAGAATCAATCCGGGTCCGAGCCGAAAATCGAACCGCCTGCACGTGCCGCGCAGCGTCTCGATCCGCGCCGCCCACGCCGGCTGCACCAGGCGCCGCATCAGCGGCCGACCGCGTAGCCCTGCATGCCGCGCGGATTGGCGCCGGCAAACATCTGCCCGTCCGGCTCGATGCGCGCACCCGACAAACGGCCCTCCGACCAGTCCTCGCCCTTGCTTACCTGATGGCCGCGCGCGGCAAGTTCGCTCTGCACCGCGTCATCGAAGCGGCCCTCCAGCACCACCTTCCCCGGGCGCGCCGCACGAGGCCAAAAACTGCTCGGCCAGTGCTCGGTGTGGAAACTTGGCGCGTCGATCGCCTGCTGGATTGTCATGCCGTGATGGACCATGCGCAGGAAGTAGATCAACGCCCATTGGTCCTGCTGCTCGCCGCCCGGCGTGCCGAACGCCATCCACGGCTTGCCGTCGCGCAGGGCGAAACTGGGTGACAGCGTCGTGCGCGGGCGCTTGCCGGGCGCCAGGGTGTTCGGCAGACCATCACGCAGCCAAAACATCTGCCCGCGCGTGCCCATGCAGAAACCGAGCTCGGGGATCACCGGGGAAGATTGCAGCCAGCCGCCCGAGGGCGTCGCGCTGACCATGTTGCCGTGGCGGTCGATGACGTCGATATGGCAGGTGTCGGCGCCGATCACGCCGAGCCGCGCCACGGTGGGCTCGCCGGTGCCGGCGGCCGGCACCATGTCGGCGCGGCCTGCGGCGTCGTGGTCCACCCACGGCGTGTGCCCGTCGACTGCGCCGGGCCGCAGCGCCTGCGACGCCGTGGGGCCGATCAGCGCGCGGCGTGCTTCGTTGTAGTCGGCCGACAACAGCGTTCCCAGCGGCACCGGAACGAAATTCGGATCGCCGTAGAACGCCTCGCGATCCGCGTAGGCGAGTTTGGCGCACTCCACCACCAGATGTACGAAATCCGCGCCGCACGGATCCATGTCGGCGATATCAAACTCACGTAGCAGCGCGAGCTGTTGCAGGAACACCGGTCCCTGGCTCCACGGACCGCACTTCAGAACGGTGTGACCGGCGTAGTCGTAGGCGACTGGGTCCTCGACCGTCGCCGACCAGCCTGCGAAATCCTCGGCTACCAGCAGGCCCCGATGGTGGTGGCCGGTGACGTCGAGTACGTCGGTCGCGCGAAAGAAGCAGTCCACCGCCTCCGCAACGAAGCCGCGGTACCAGGCGTTGCGCGCCGCGTCGATGCGCGCTTCGCGCGTACTGCCCACCGCCTCTCGGCAGATGCGTTCATAGGTGGCGCCAAGTGTCGGGCGGGCAAACAAGCTGTTCGGTTCCGGTACCTTCCCGCGCGGCAGGAACACCGCGGCCGAGGAGGTCCATTCCTGTTCGAACAACCGGCGCACGCCTTCGATCGTTGCGCTGATGCGCGGCACGATGTGGATGCCGCGGTTGGCATAGCCGATCGCGTATGCCAGCACGTCGGCGAGCTCCCAGGTGCCCCAGTCGCGCAGCAGCAGGCACCAGGCGTCGAACGCGCCGGGGACCACCGCCGGCAGCAGGCCGGTGGCCGGGATCAGATCGATGTCGAGATCGCGGAATTTTGCCAACGTTGCTGTCTGCGGCGCCACCCCCTGGCCGCAGATCACCAACTGCGTACCGGTGCGCGCGTCGTGCAGAATGATCGGCGCGTCGCCGCCCGGGCCATTCAGATGCGGCTCGGCGACCTGCAAGGTGAACGCGGTCGCCGCCGCGGCGTCAAAGGCGTTGCCGCCGCGCTCCAGCACCGACATGCCGACGCTGCTGGCGATCCAGTGCGTGCTGGCGACCAC
This sequence comes from Acetobacteraceae bacterium, assembly GCA_003151425.1. Classification (GTDB taxonomy): domain Bacteria; phylum Pseudomonadota; class Alphaproteobacteria; order Acetobacterales; family Acetobacteraceae; genus Palsa-883. The sequence continues at coordinate 32,390 of PLXO01000179.1, read as the reverse complement.
GCCGAAGGTGCCGGCGATCTCCGGACGCGTGGTGAACATGGCGTGGTCTCCCGATTGCGCGGCGTGGAAGCTAGCGCCAAGGTCCCAGCCGTCAAAGGGTGGGTCGGCAAAGCGCGAGGGTGGTGATGCTGGTTCTGGTGGTGGGTCCGAGTGGCGCGGGGAAGGACACGCTGCTCGATGCGGGCCGCCAGGCGCTGGTGGACGATCCGCGCTTTCGTTTCGTTCGCCGCGTGATCACGCGGCCGGCCGAGGCCGGCGGCGAGGCGCATGAGGCGGTCACCGACGCGGAATTTGCTGTGCGCGCGTTCGCGCTGGCCTGGCAGGCGCACGGGCTGCGCTACGGCATTCCAGACGATATCGAAACGGACCTCGCGGCCGGGCGCGTGGTGGTGGCCAACGTATCGCGTGGCGTGATTGCCGAGGCGGCTGGGCGCTTTCCGGTGCGGGTGATCGAGATCACCGCGCCGCCGCAGATTCTGGCTGCGCGCCTGGCGACGCGTGGGCGCGAGAGCGCGGCGGATGTCGCCGCGCGGCTGGCACGCACCGTTGCGTTGCCGGATGGGGTGATGGTGGAGACGGTGATGAACGACGCAACGGTCGAAGCCGGGACTGCACGCTTCCTGGCCGCGCTCAACCGCGCAGCGGAAAACGCTCGGCGATAACGAAGGGTTCGCCGGGTGCGGTTTGGGTGAACAGACAGATGTCGCTGACCCGCCGCGGCACGCTGATTGCGCGGGCGAAATGGGCTTCGGCCGTCGGTTGGAAGCGCACTTTCTCCTCCGCCGTCAGGCGCCGCGTCAGCGTCATGTGGAAGAACCACGTGTTGAATACGTAGGGATAGCCCCAGCGCGTGAGCATCGCGTCCTGCTCAACGGAAAGCCTGGCACGGCGGCGGCGCGCCAGTTCGGCGTCGGATGACGGCGCACGGAACGGATCGATATGTTCCACACATGCATCGGCCAATGCTTGCAGCGGGGCACGGGAGATTGCCTCACGCAAGGCGAGGAAGCCATGCACATCTTGCACCGAAAGGCGCGGCAGGTCGAACGCAGCGGTACGGTCGGCCAGCGCGCGCGCGGCCAGCACCACATCGAACCACTGCCGCCCTTCGGCCAGGCGCATCGGCGGTTTCAACGTGGCGTGGAAGCCATACAGCCGCGGCTCGGCAGTGATCTCGACGATGTCGGGGATGTCGGGTTGCGGGGAGGGCGCGTCGCTCTCCGGATCGCGCCCGAGCCAGGTGGCGCCGGCGGCGAACAGCGGATCGTCCGGTCGCGGTGCGTAATAAACCGCGATGCGTGCCGGCGCTGCCATCAGGCCACCCTTTCGCCGGACCGCCACACCTGGCGCACCACCGGCAGGGTTTCGTGCAGGCGCACCCGCGCCAGATCGGCGCGCTGGCCTGGTGCGATGCGGCCGCGATCGTACAGACCCGCCAGGCGTGCCGGGCGGTCGGCGATCAATGCGATCGCCTCCGGCAGGGTGGCGCCGGATCGCGCGCATTGGAACGCGGCTTCGATCAGGCTCGCCGGCACGTAGTCCGATGCGAGCGCATCCACTGCCGCCTCCCGCAGGAGGTCGGTCACCGATACGTTGCCGGAATGCGATCCGCCGCGCACAATGTTCGGTGCGCCGGCGATTACCTGCATGCCAGCCTGCTTCGCCGCCTTCGCCGCGGCCATCGTCACCGGGAACTCGCTGATGCGGATGCCGTCGGCGGCGTTCTCGGCGATCTCTTCAACCGTGCGGTCGTCGTGGCTGGCCAGCGCCAGGCAGCGCCCCGCGACGCGCCCCGCCGCTACTCGATCGAGCAGGGCGCGCCGATTGGGGCCGCGCAACCGTTCGCGCTGGGCCTGCAGCTCGCCGATGCGCTGTTCGATGTAGGCGTCGTCGAGCCCGCCGCGACGGCGCAGTGCGCGGTAGAAATCGAGATCGGCGTATTGGCCGACACCGGGGCTGTGGTCCATCAGGCTGACCATGCGCACGCGCTTATGGTCCGCGACCGGATCGAACAGCGCCAGCATGTCGTGCGCCGGCACTTCGCAACGCAGATGCAGAAAGTGCTCCGCCTTCAGCAGATCGGCATCCGCCAGCGCGTCGAGATCGGCCACGCCGTCCTTGAAGGTGCGCACCCGCTCCTTGTCGAAGCCGAGGTCGCCGAGGCACAGCGCGTCGAACACCGTCGTCACGCCGGCCGCGGCACACTGCGCGTCATGCGCCGCCATCGCCGAGCGCGACGGCCACCGCGCCATCGCGCGTGGCTGCACCTGACGCTCCAGGTTGTCGGTGTGCAGGTCGACGGCGCCGGGGATCAGGTAGTCGCCGTCCATATCGCGGGCGGACAGCACGTCCGACCGCCCGCGCTGCACGTCGGCGATACGATCGCCTATGAGAACAATCGTGCCGGGGACGACCTTGTCTGCCAGAACGAGCCAGGCATTGGTCAGAATCGTTTCATCACTCATGCGGCGTCCTGCAATGGCGTCACCGGAAACAAGCGGTCGGCGACCACGTCGCGCACCTCGACATCGTGGAAGATGCCGATGATTGCACGACCTTCGCGCTTCGCTTGCTGGATCATGCCGATCACGACCTGGCTATTCTCGGCGTCCAGCGAGGCGGTCGGTTCGTCGAGCAGCAACACGGGATGGCCGCCGATGAAGCCGCGCGCCAGGTTCACGCGCTGCTGCTCGCCGCCGGAGAAGGTGGCGGGCGGCAGGGCGTGCAGGCGGCGGGGGATGTTAAGGCGCAGGAGCAGGGTGCGTGCCTGGTCACGGGCGTGATCCGGTGGTGCGCCGCGGGCGATCAGGACTTCGGCGACGACATCCAACGCCGCGACGCGTGGCACCACGCGCAGGAACTGGCTGACATAGCCTAGGGTTTCCTGGCGAATCGCCAGGATGGTGCGAGGGTCGGCGGTCGCGAGATCGATCATCTCGTTCCGATAACAGACCATAATGCGACCGCTTTCCGCGCGGTAGTTGCCGTACAGGCTGCGCATCAGCGTGGATTTGCCGGCGCCGGACGGGCCGGACAGCGCGATGCACTCGCCTGCGTGCAGTTCGAAGCCGATCCCAGCGAGGACTGGAATGCGGATACCGCCTTGCAGATGCAGGGTGAAGCCTTTCGACAGCGCCTCGGCACGCAGCAGCACCTCGGCCGGGTTGTGTTCAGTTCGGGCGGGTTCACTCATCGGGTGGTGCGTTCGTTGGGCATCGTTGTGTAGGTGAAATGCTGCCTGATGAGTCCCGTCGCCCTATCGTCACGGCCGGCACGGACCATAAGAAAGGGGTAATTGACCGCAGGTACGGCGGTTGCGGGGATGGCCGGGTCAAGCCCGGCCATGACGAAAGAGGTGGGGACGGCCATGACGAAGGAGGTGGGGACGGCCATGACGAAAGAGGGGGGGGGACGGACATGACGAAATGGGGGGGACGGCTATCACGCGGGAGAGCTGGCCACGACGCAGGGGAGCCGGCCGTGACGAGAGAATCGAACTGACGCAATGGCCGCTCACGCCTGCAACACCGAGCTGACCAGAAGCTGCGTGTAGGGGTGCTGCGGATCATCCAGCACCTGGTCGGTCAGCCCGGTCTCCACCACGCGCCCGCGCTGCATCACCGCGATGCGTTGCGCGAGCAGCCGTGCCACGGCGATGTCGTGCGTCACCAGCACCGCGGCGACGCCGAGCCGCGCCACCAGGGTGCGGATCAGGTCGAGCAGACGTGCCTGTACCGAAACATCCAACCCGCCGGTCGGTTCGTCCATGAACACCAGGCGCGGATGCGTCACAAGGGTGCGCGCGATCTGCAACCGTTGCAGCATGCCGCCGGAAAATGTGCGCGGCAGATCGTCGATCCGATCGGCATCGATCTCCACCTGGCGCAGCCAGTCCAGCGCCGCGTCGCGGATGTTGCCGTAGTGACGCGCGCCTTGGGCCATCAGACGCTCGCCGACATTGCCGCCGGCGGACACATTCATGCGCAGGTTCTGCCGCGGGTCCTGATGGACAAAACCCCAGTCGGAGCGGTGCAACGCGCGCAGCGCCGGCGCCGGCATTGCGTGCACATCGGCCAGCCGGCCGGCCGGATCGCGATACCACACCACGCCGCGATTGGGTTTCAGCCGACCTGACAGCACGTTCAGCAGCGTGGTCTTGCCGGATCCCGACTCGCCGACGACGGCCAACATCTCGCCGGGCCACAGATCGACATCGACCTCCACCAGCGCCGGAATGGTGCCGAAGGACAACGACAGGGAACGCCCGGCGAGCAGCGTGTCGTCGATCATTCTGCTGCCTCCTTGAAACCTTCCGCGCCGACATGACCGGCGGCACGACGCTCGGCGCAATGATCGGTGTCGGAACAGACGAACAATCGGCCGCCGCGATTGTCCACCACGACTTCGTCGAGATAGGAGTCCGTCGCGCCGCAGAGGCCACAGGCGTGCGGCGCGCGGCCGGCGCGGAACGGATAATCGTCGAAGTCGAGCGAGCGCACGTCGGTGTAGGGCGGGATGGCGTAGATGCGCTTCTCCCGCCCCGCGCCGAACAATTGCAGCGCCGGCATCATGTGCATCTTCGGATTGTCGAAGGCCGGGATTGGACTCGGCGACATCAGGTAGCGATGGTTCACCATCACCGGATAGTCGTAGCTGATCGCGACCTGGCCGTAGCGCGCGATGTCCTCGTACAGCTTCACATGCATCAGGCCGTAATCGGCCAGCGCGTGCATCCGGCGCGTCTCGGCACGGCTCGACTCCAGGCGATACAGCGGCTCCGGCTGCGGCACCTGGTAGACGATGATCTGGTCCTCGCGCAGGGGCTGCTCGGGAATGCGATGGCGGGTCTGGATCACGCTCGCCGCGGCCGTGTGGGTTGTGGTGGCGACGCCGGCGGTGCGGGCGAAGAACTGACGGATCGACACCGCATTGGTCGTGTCGTCGGCGCCCTGGTCGATCACCTTCAGCGTATCGTTCCGGCCAAGAATGGAGGCCGTGACCTGGATGCCGCCGGTGCCCCAGCCATAGGGCAACGGCATCTCGCGCGAGCCGAACGGCACCTGGTGGCCCGGCACCGCGACCGCCTTCAGGATGGCGCGGCGGATCATCCGCTTGGTCTGCTCGTCCAGATAGGCGAAGTTGTAGCCTTGCATGGTGCGCCTTACGACCGGTGTGCTGCTGTCATGGCGGGGGCTTGGCCCGGACATCTGCTGCTTTGCGGGGTCCACGGAAGAAAGTCGTGGATGGCCGGGCCAAGCCCCATGGGCGTTAGGATAAGCCCGGGATGAGACGTAACTTTCTCCCCCTCCCCTTGAGGGAGGGGGTCGGGGGGAGGGGTCGGGGCGCGAGAGAGTTCAGTGCGACCCTGGCACCAACCCCTCCCCCCGACCCCCTCCCTCAAGGGGAGGGGGNNGGGAGGGGGAGAGTCTTTCCCGGGCATGACGTGGTCGCAATCATTCCGCGGCCTCCGCGAGCTGCGCGGCTTCCGTGCGCATGCGGCGCACACTTTCCAGCTCGCTCTGGAAATCGACGTAGTGCGGCAGCTTCAGATGCTCGACGAAGCCGGTCGCCTCGATGTTGTCCGAGTGGTACAGCACGAATTCGACATTCTGTGCCGGTGCGGTAACGTCCTCACCCAGCTCCTCGGCACGCATCGCGCGATCGACCAGCGCCATCGACATCGCCTTGCGCTCAGTCTGGCCGAACACCAGGCCGTAGCCGCGGGTGAACTGAGGCGGCACGGTCTTCGAGCCCTTGAACTGGTTCACCATCTGGCATTCGGTGACGGTGATCTCGCCGATGTCGATGGCGAAACCAAGTTCCGGCGGCACCAGTTCGATCGTTACTTCCCCCATGCGGATCTCGCCGGCGAACGGATGCGACCCGCCGTAGCCGCGCTGCGTCGAGTAGCCCATGCCAAGCAGGAACCCCTCGTCGCCACGCGCCAACGCCTGCAGCCGCACGTCGCGTGGGGCAGGAAAGCTCAGCGGCTCGCGGGTCAGGTCACCCGGCTCGCTGTCCATGGTCGCTGCGTGGTCGCTGTCCGCAATCGCATCCGGTTCGATCAGTCCTTCGTGGCCGAGGATGTCCGCCACGCGCGGCATCGCGGCGTCGTCCACCGCATCGTTCGGCGCAGGCGCCACGTCGGCGCCGGCGGCAAGGGCAAAGTCCAGCAGCCGGTGGGTATAGTCGTAGGTGGGACCTAACACCTGGCCACCGGGCAAATCCTTGAACACCGCGGAAATGCGGCGCCGCAACTGCATCTTCGCCGTGTCCACCGGCCGCGAATGGCCGAAGCGCGGCATCGTCGTGCGATAGGCACGCAGCAGGAACGCCGCCTCGATCAGGTCGCCCTGCGCCTGCTTGACCGCCAGCGCGGCGAGCTCGCGATCGTACAGAGAACCCTCGCCCATCGCGCGATCGACCGCACGGCCAAGCTGCTCGCTGATCTGCGCCAGGGTCACTTCCGGCACCGAAACGTCGCCGCGCCGCGCCTCCGCGAGCCAGGCATGCGCGTTGGCGATCGCCTGCTCGCCGCCCTTGACCGCGACGTACGCCATGTCAGTCAGCCTCCACGGTCACGCTGCGCGGCAGCGCGGCCAGCGTTGTGCCGGCGCACAGCACCAGGTCCACACCGCGCGGGAAGCCGGCGCGGTTGCGCTGCCAGATTTCGACGAAGTCAGCGGGCAGGCCGCTCACCGCAAGTGTGTTAGTTGCGCGCAAGCCGGGCCCGCGCAGCCGATAGCGCATCCCCTCGGTCAAGCTGCCGACTTGCAGAATCAGAGTCGCGGCGGTTTCCGGCTGCTCATGCGTGCCGGGCGACAGGGTGGTGAGATCGGGCAGGGCCAGGGCCAGCGCAAAGTCGGCCTGCGGCGAAACGTCGGTGAACCCGGCACCGCAATGAAATGCGATCCAGTCGTGCGCCGCTGCCGACGCCGTGTCGAGCCATACCGATGTCTCGTGATCCACCAGGGTCAGCAGCACCGCGCCGGTGGCGGGATCGAGCGGTGCGGGTGGGACCAACCCCTCGCCCACCTGCACCAGCGTGCCCGGCCTTGCCATGGCGTCGAGCACCGCACGAAACGAAGCCTGCGCCTGACCGACCGGATCGGCGAAGCCGGGCAGCGTGACGTCGATCGGCATTCCACCCGTCATGACGCGTTGATCCGCGCGCTGCTGGTCATGATGTGCGCATGTTTCGCATGGCGAAGAATTGCACCTTGGTCGCCGCCGCCTTCTGCGCGACCTTGGCGCGCCGCGCTGCCTGCTCGGCGGCCAGGGGCGCAATCACACTGGTGCGCAACGCATCGCCGCGGGCCGGGTCTTGCAGCAGCGCGTCGAGCACCGCCGCGAGTTCCGCCTGGCGGGTGTCGCGGCCCGCGATGTAGGCGTGACCGACCTGACCGGTTTCGGTCCGCACGGTGCAGCGGGTCACCGTCATTTCGCCCAGGTTGAATGCCGCGCCGCCGCCACCCGCCCGACCGCGCACCATGACAAGGCCGCTCTCGGGCCCGCGCAGGCGCTGGTAAAGCGGCGCGCCGCCGGTGGCCGCCAAGGAGGTTTCCAACTCGTCCGCCGCAGCGCGCGCCAACACCGACATCCAGCGGCGGCGCGCGTCCTGCGGCGCTTCCTCCGGCGTATCGGCGGGCATGGCATCAAGCATGGCTGGGCCTGAATGTGTTGCGGATGTCTAGACAGCTAGACCCAAGCCGGCGTATCGTCAAGCCGAACTCGCACGGATCGCCGTCCGAATGGATGACATTGCGATGAAGTCGCCCTCAGGAGCGCTCAAGGATGGCGCCTCCAGCAGACAAGTGCCCAAGCCTGTCCGGGCCACCGCCGCACTCACCGGTGCCCTGGCCGGTGCCCTGGCCGATGCCCTGGCGGCGAGCCAGCCGGTGGTGCGTCATGAGGGCGTCGCGCTGTGGCGGCAGATCGCCAGCCAGTTGCAGCAGGCGATCGGCGCCGGCGGCTACGCGCCCGGGGGCCGCCTGCCGACCGAGGCGGAGCTGTCGCAGCATTTTGGCGTCAATCGCCACACCGTGCGGCGGGCACTGGAGGAACTGTCGCGCGCCGGCCTGGTGCGCGTGGAACAGGGCCGCGGCTCGTTCGTTACCGAAGACGTGCTCGAATACGCCGTCGAGCCGCGCACGCGGTTCTCCGAATGGATTCGTAAACATAACAAAGAACCGTCGGGCCGCGTGCTGCAGCTCAAGGAGACCGCCGCCACCGCGCAGGTCGCCGTTGGCCTCGGGATTCGTCCGGCGGCGCGCGTCGTGCTGCTGGAACGACTGGGTCTCGCCGACGGCCGCCCGGTCTCGTTGGCCAGCCACTACTTCCCCTCGGTTCGTTTCCGCGGCCTGCTGGACGCGCTGCGCGGCGCCAGCGGCATCACCGAGGCGTTGCGCTCGGTCGGCGTGTCCGACTACCTGCGCCAGACCAGCCGGGTCAGCGCGCGGCTGCCGAGCGGCGAGGAGGCCGAGTTGTTGCGCATGCCGCGCAACCGCCCGGTGCTGGTGTGCGAGAACATCAACGTCGACCGCGCCGGCGCGGTGATCGAGTTCGCCATCGGGCTGTATCCGACGCCGCGCGTTCAGATCGTCTTCGAACCTTAAGGGCAAAACGAACCCATGCACCCACCGCTGCATCCACTGCGCGTCACCGGCGGCCAGGTGCTGCTGCCCTCCGACGGCGTGCAGCCGATCGACGTCACGATCGCCGGCGGACGGATCGACCGGCTTGGTGGCGCTGCGCCGTCCGGCGGCATCTGCCTCGATGCCAGCTTGCTGCTGGTGCTGCCGGGGATCGTCGACATCCACGGCGACGCATTCGAGCGCCAGGTGCAGCCGCGCCCCGGCGTGGATTTTCCCGCCGACCTTGCGCTGGCCGATACCGAGTCGCAGTTGCTGGCGAGCGGCATCACCACCGCGTTCCATGGCATCACCCTGTCGTGGGAGCCGGGGCTGCGCAGCCTGACGCAGTGGCGCAAGCTGTTGGATGCGCTGGGTGCGCGGACGTGGACCTGCGACATGCGGGTGCATCTGCGATGGGAGGCGTACAACCTCGACGCGCTGGACGTGGCGCTGGCGGACATCGCGGCCGGGCGGGTGCACCTGGTGGCGTTCAACGACCACACGCCGTCCATCCTGAAGAAGACCGAAGATCCGGTCGCCGGGGCGAAATACAGCGACCGCGCCGGCATGACGCTGGCCGACTTCCGCGCGCTGACCGAGCGGATCGCCGGACGCGCCAGCGAGGTTCCGGCCGCGCTGGAACGGATCGGCGCGGCGGCACGGGAAGCCGGCGTGGCGCTGGCCAGCCACGATGATGCGACAGTCGCCGCCCGTGCCGCGTTCCGTGCCCGCGGCGCCCGCATCTGCGAATTCCCGATGGCCGAGGCGGTCGGTGAGGACGCGCGCGCGGCCGGCGACTGGGTGGTAATGGGCTGCCCGAATGTGGTGCGCGGCGGCTCGCATCTGGGCTGGGCGTCGGCGGCGCGTCTGGCGGAGGCGGGCATCTGCTCCGTTCTGTCATCGGACTATTTTTATCCGGCGATGCTGCGGGCGGCGCTGATCCTGGCCGGGCGCGGCGTGCTGGACCTGCCGCGTGCCTGGGCGCTGATCTCGGCCAATCCGGCGGCGGCTGCCCGGCTGACGGACCGCGGGTCCATCGCGGAGGGCGCGCGGGCGGATCTCGTGCTGGTCGATCCGGCGCGGCAGCGCGTGATTGCCACGATTGCCGGCGGGCGGATCGCGCATCTCACTGCGGAGGGGGCGGCTCGGCTGCACCAGTGATGCGCCGATCCCTTGCGGGATGACCCCGGGTGCGCCACCCGTGAGGCCGGGCCGCGCGCTTTGAGGTGGCATCCCGATCGCCCGGCGTCGCCTGCGCGCGCGACGCGTCACGGGCCCTCACGGCGACGGGGTGGTGAATGAAGCGGCAATGACCAGTGGCGGATGTGCTTCCGCTGGACTGACACTGGCCCGGCCGACGTTGAGATCACCGGCTACCACTGAGACAGACCACTATGCGCAAAGTTCGGATCACCACTCACCCCGGCGAAGTCCTGCATGAAGAGTTCATGCGCCCGCTCGGGTTGAGCGCCAATGCGCTGGCGCGGGATCTGCACGTCCCGCCGAACCGGATCACGTCCATCACTGCCGGGCAGAAGCCGCGCGCGGTCACACCCGACACTGCGCTTCGCCTGAGCCGGTATTTCAGCACCACGCCGGCGTTCTGGCTGAACCTGCAGGCTGCGTACGACCTGTCGAAAGCGCGATCCGAGATCGCCAGGCGGATCGAGGATGAGGTCCGTCCCGGAGCGGCGTAGCGATACTTCGGTCGCTGCCGCGCCGCACGCAGCGGCGCAGCCAAAAACGGGGGCTGCGTTGCCGGGACACTCCGCGAGGGGCGCCCCGCTGTCGTTGCAAGCGCCGGTCGATTGCCCGGCGGGCGGCTGTCGGAAGAGGCGGCGTGCCGCTACAGTTTCGGCATGAGATGGTTTGGCCTCCTGGCGCTGCTGCTGGTCACCGGCTCGGCGCACGCCGCGCCGCCGCCCGGCGCCGATCCGACCCTGGCGCCATGGTTCCACGAACTGCGCCGGCCGGGCACTGGCTATCCCTGCTGCTCGGAGGCCGACTGCCGCAATGTCGAGGCGCGGGCGGCCGGCAGCCGCACCGAGGTGTTCATTGGCGGCGAGGCGTTCGGCTCGCGAGCGCCGGATGCATGGGTGCTGGTGCCGCCCGCGCACGTGCTGGCGGGGCGCGACAATCCGACCGGCGGGCCGATTGCCTGCTGGGCCGCGTGGGGCGGGGTCCTGTGCTTCGTTCCTGGCAGCGGGACATGAGCGCGGCCGAGCCCGGCGCGCGTCATTGGACAGCCTGCCGCGTCGGGCGCGGGGATTGCCTGGCGCGGCAGGGGTGGCGCCGCGATGAACCGCCTTGGATTGGCGTCACTGCGCGCGTGGCCGCCGGGGCATGGGAAAGGAACAAGGAGCAGGCCGGAATACCGCCTATCTCCTTGTTTAGTTGGCTCCCGAGGCAGGACTCGAACCTGCGACCCAGCGGTTAACAGCCGCTTGCTCTACCAACTGAGCTACTCGGGATCAGCGGGCGGACCCTATAGCGAAGCCGGCCCCAGGACGCAAACGGTGCCAAGCCGCGCGCGATGGTGTAAAAGGCGCGCCGCGCGAGAGTGGCGGAACGGTAGACGCAGTCGACTCAAAATCGACCGACCTTAGGTCATGGGGGTTCGAATCCCCCCTCTCGCACCAGCTTTCCTGCGCGGCCTGCGGTGCCGTGGCCGGCGCCAACGTGGCGCAAGCCCGCCGGCCGCCGCGGGGATGCGAGCTGCCTCAAGCGGCGCCGCGGTGGCGCAGGCTGTCCTGCTCCGGCGCGCGGCGTGCATGGGCGCCGGCATATTTGCGCCAGGCGATGACGCCGGCGTCGGTTTTCGACAGCCGTTCCGGCCCCGGGACCAGTCCCTCGACCATCCTCTTGTCCTGGCCGGAGAAGGTCCCGTCATGCGCCCAGCCGCGCCAGAGGTAATAGTGCGCCCGGTCATACAGCCCGCGCAGGGTGCCATGCCGGCGCCAGTTGTTGATGTTGAAGCAGCGCGTGGTGGTCTCGTCGATCGGGGTCGCCCATTGCACCAGGCAATATTCGCCGCTTTGGCGGCCGACGACGACCATGCCGGGCAGCCGTGTCTCGAACTGGTGCTGGATGCCGTAGCGCCGGCGGGCCGCGGAGGTCTCGAACCCTTCGGTCTTGCCGCGGCCGGCCGGCGTCATGCAACGCCACCAGTTGTTGCGCGGGAACGTTCCGAGGCCAGCATAGTCGCCGCTGGTGATGCCGTTCACGCCGTCGACGGCGATCCCCTTGTCGTTCGGCAGCGGGGTGGTCGTCACGGTCATGCCGAAGGGCAGCATCGGCTGGAACAGCAGCTCCGGCGAGGTGCGATGCACGTAAGGCCCGTGATGGTCGTGCGGCCAGTTGTCGACCAGCCAGCGCCAGTTCGCCTTGTAGTCGCAGTAGCGCACGATCGAGAAAAACGTTACCTGGTCGGCGATGAACTCGGGCAGGTCGTCCTCGAGCGGCACCGGCGCCATGTCGCCGACGAAGACCCAGATCAGGCCGGCATGTTCGCGCACCGGATAGGATTTGACCGCCACCTTGCGGACGATCGGCGAGTCGGGCCCGTCCATCAGCGCGGCCACCAGCTGGCCGGACGCGCCGTCGAACGTCCAGCCGTGATAGGGGCAGCTTATCGTGCCCGATCCGGCATAGTCGCAGGAGCCGAGCGAGAGCTTCATGCCGCGATGCGGGCAGCGGTCTTCCAGCGCGAACAGCTTTCCTGCATCGCGGAACAGCACGATGTCCTCGTTCAGCAAGCGCACCGGCTTGGGTTTGCGACCGACCTCGGCGGCGGGGAGGATCGGGTTCCAGTAGTTGCGGAAGCCGTTGGCGGGGATGTTGAACCGCCGATAGGGCGCCTCCGCTGCATCGTCGAGACCCGTCTGCGCCATCGTATCGTTCCTTGCCATGCCCGAGCCTCGGCGGCCCGCACGTTGCCGTCACCGCAGGACCGCGCCGATGAACCCCTTCCGCCGGCCGCGCCCGGGATCGTGGGAGATCCGCCCCTCGGGTCCGGCGTTCAGGATGACCCGCTGCGTGGTCGAATGGATCACAACCGCTGGCCTGCGCGCAATTCCCATTTCGCGGGGGCGGCCGTCGGTCGCGTTCCATGGCGTTTGACCGGTTGGTCCTGGTTTGATTCCGGGGCTGGGAACGCGCTGCGCATCCGGTGCATCGCCTTCTTTCATCTGCGTTGAAATACTTTCTTGCCCTGCCGCGCCACAAGCTCGCAACACGGACCCCGGCCGTACGCGACTGCAGCCTCCCCGAGCACGACCGGAAATGCACGCGGCGTCGCTGCCCAGCACGTCCGGAAGATTCAGTTGATCCTGGCGCAACTCAATCTCAGCCGGACGCCGTCGATGATGGATGCGCCGGGTCTCGGGCTCCGTGCCCTGGTCGGCGATCGCAAGGGACAATGGGCTGTATGGGTCTCGGGTAACTGGCGGATCGTGTTCGAATTCGAGCGCGAGACTGCAACGAATGTCGATCTCGTCGACTACCACCAGGACAGGAGAGCACCAATGAAGATGCGTCCTCTTTCGACCCATTGCGGACGTTCCTTTGAGGGCCTTCCGGCAGGCGCCTGGCCCCCCATCGACCCCCATCAGGTTCGGGATTTTGTGTCTGTTCCGATCATATTATACCCTCCGGAAGCTGCGGCCCGTCGATGCAAAGTGGGTGAGCGCCGACTACACGGCCGTCGTCTCCGGCGAGGTGACGTGGCCTAATGGTAGGCTGGAAATCTACATCCAGCCCCACCCGATCATCCGGCACCTGACATTCAGCCAGACCATGGAAGCCCTGGACGACGTGCGGCACAGCAGCCCCATGTCGAGCGAGTTCTACGTGGAGGCAGTGGCCTACCAGCAGGCGGCGATCGAGGAGCTGGAACGGCAGGCGTTCAGCGTCCAGGCCATGCACCCCATGAAGGAAAAGCGTGCACGGCTCAGGGTAGCGGCCCGCTACATCAAGAACGGCACCGTGAAGTTCCCCCAGCATGGATGCGAGCAACTACCCACCCAGCTACTCGGCTTCGGGTCGGAGAAGCATGATGACGCGGTTGATGCCCTGGTGTATTTGATCCTGGGCGTTGCCGGCGACGGCATCGAGGAGCCTAAGGTACACACTACGTGTAACGGTAGGAGGAAACGTCGTGTCTGCATTCCAGCATGGTCTTGAGCAGTGTGGGAAGGCTGTAGCCGATCTGTGGCTTTCTTTGTTCGGTATCATCGCGCTCCTTGCGTTCCCGATAAGCGGAATTGCCGCATCTTTTTGTGTTGGTTTGCTTGCATCTTACATGGTCGGGCCAGGATGGCTTGCTGGTGTGATTTGGATTGTCGTGGCATTTTTGTTTGGCCTTTTTCTGGCAATATATGTCTGGGAACCTCACGTTAAGGTGGTGATCGGTCGCATCGCCGAAACCATTACTAACCGCCTTCATAGGCCAAGGAGGAAGGCGTCAAGCTTTTCAATTGCATCCCTTATCATCTGGGCCATGTCACGGTTAATTTTCGCCACAGACCGTGCGCGTTCAACAGGCATATACATGAGCCGCCTATCAGGTCGAGTGAGTGGGGATATGTCGCCGCCTACGATTATGAGACTCTCGCAATATTGGTCTATAGAGACATAAACGTCGATCACAGCGCGCGTTGTTTCAACATCAAGAAGGCCGAATTTCGGGAGGAGAACCGGCATCACCCGAACTGAATGTGCAATGTCTGCGGCAACGAAATTGCCTTCAGGGTTATCTAGGCTTTTGGCGTTTCGTAGAAGAGTATCGTTGATACCCGACAGCTCCGCCTTCAGAGCCGATGCCACGGCTCGCGCATCATCGTTCCTCAACCGATCATCGCGCTTTCGATTGAGATGGGCATTGAAGAGAGCGCCGATCAGTAGCGCTATCAGCCCTAACCCAGACCCCGTCGCAGTTCCGAGAAAGCTCTCCATCCTACATATCCCCACCACTCCGTTCGAGCATAGGCAGGGTGATACACTTTCATCAAGCCTATGCCACGCTTTCTATCCGGCATCTTCACCCGCACCCAGAACCCGCACACTACGACGACGGAGCCGCTTTATCGCTACGAGGGTTTCACCCCTGACGGTCGGATCGTCCTCAGTGACCGCCGGGGCACCCGCAAAGCCGAAATCCCCGACGTAAGCACGAAGTGTGAGACGCTCAGTGACGACCCGCTGGTGATCTACAATCGCAAATTCTTCATCAACGGCGCACAGGTTGGTCTCTATATCCAGACTGATACGAACGTGGAGGGCAACCTGCCATGCCGACTGGATATCAAAGTAGGTAGATCAGCTCATCGCCCACCACACCGTCGAGAACCGGCAAAAGCGCAAAGGCATGCAGGAGAAGCGCAACCAACTGGCCCAGAGGATGCCCCTGATCGCCCAAAACGCCCAGAAAGGCACCCAAGCTATGGAGCAGCTCCTACAGAGCGTGGAGAGTAGCCTGGACCTCGTCAAGCACGCGGAAACGTGGGAATGGAAGGAGGTGGAGACAAACCCGGAGAAGGAAATTGCGAAAACCCACGGCGCCGACCAATACCGCTTCACAAAAGACTGGAGCGTTCATAAAACGGCCGAGATCGTCGCGGGAGTTGATCTTGGTGACGGGGTAATCTTCAAAGACTTATTGGCAGACGGAACGATTGAGAAAGTCGTGACGACGAAGCCGGAGGAGTAGCGAGTGACTGCAATAGTGAT
The DNA here is from genome assembly GCA_003151425.1 of Acetobacteraceae bacterium. Lineage (GTDB taxonomy): Bacteria > Pseudomonadota > Alphaproteobacteria > Acetobacterales > Acetobacteraceae > Palsa-883. The sequence goes on along the minus strand of PLXO01000179.1, from coordinate 17,031 downwards.
TTTTAAGGGGTGGCCCGACCCCTGGCACCCGTCCGATTCGTCAGGGTTTAACGGGACCGGCTACGTTACCGGCGCTGGAGTTGTCATTTATCCGCGCCGCAGCCGCATTGCTCGCACTACGATTGCAGCAATTACCCGTAGGCGGCATCAACTCACCGACCTATCAAACTCTCCTCATGCCGCGCAGATAGAGGCGTTCTTTACCAGCAACGTCATCAACAACACCCTGTACGTAGCCGCGATGCAGGAAATCGGCAATCCGGCTTCGCCATTTTGGGATCATCCTATCAAGATACCCATCCTGAATCCGATCTCGGCGGAGGAGCACGAGGCGAGATGGGTTGAAGGCATCCGCGCCCTAGAAGTGGGTGACGCAGTTTGTACGATGGACACTAAGAGCATGATTAGCCGTGCGATTACCTATTTTGATCAAGGTACTTGGAGCCACACGGCAACATATGTGGGTGATGGCTGGATCGTCGAAGCTATTGGTTCCGGGGGGGGTTGAGCGAAGCATCGAAGTATACCACAGCCAACGTTATCGATTGGGTATATATCGGCTGCCTGGGTTAACTGCAGACCAGAGAGAAGCACACATTTCTTTCATGCGATCGAAGGTTGGGGACGGGTACAGCTATCGCAAGGTGCTGCTAGTCGGTTGCCGGCTGGCATTAGGAATCTGGCCATCTGGAGCAGCCAGACACACTACTCCGAATATGCTTATCACGAGAGCACGCTATGATCTGGCGAAGATAGTTTAAGATACCGCGATGCGCATCCTACCGCCATTTGAGGAGCGAATACGACACTCTATCCGCGACGAACTTGCAGAGAAGCCGACCCTCACCATAGTTGCTCTCAAGGAGCAGCTTGAGAAGGAATACGGCCGCGACTTCCACCACAGCTACATCCGTAAGCTGGTAGGGAAGGTCCGCAACAAAGTCTGATTCTACGTCACAGGAGGTCGAATAATCTCTTTCCTCCCGGACGCGGTCCGCGCGCGGAGTGCTTTCATGAACTCCTCTATGGCCGGGAAAGTGCTCATTCCTACCTTTTTTCTCAAGCCTTCCATCGCCGATCTACCGTCTTTTTCGTCAAAAAGATAAGCGAACTCATTCTCCAATATCGCCTGATCAGCTACCCCGGTGGTCCACGCAAGCAAGATCGACTCAAGCATGTTTAGGTACCGTATTGCGATATGACGAATGTATTGTAAATACTGGCCCTCAATCTCATAAGCGCTGCTCTTGTTCATCTTTTCTAATTCATCGGCGAACTCGGGGAAACGTAACTGTAGAATATTAAGGAGATGAAGTTTGTGATCAGTCGATATGGTTAGTTTTGTCGCGTTGCTGATCGCTTCACATTGATCTGAGGTCATCCTCTCAACGAGGCGTACTACGCTCGATGTTTCCGGTGACGTGTAGTTAGACCAGCGCATGCACATGTCGATGGATAATTGGCGTCGGCTGCGTGTATGATCAGCGATCATCTGCTTGCGCGCGTACCACAGTGAGAAGATCGCGATGATGAAGCTCACGATCAAGACGAGCGTGGATACGGTCTCGGTCCACTTCGTGTGGCCGAGTGCCGCTAGTAGCTCGGCGAATTGCTTTTGGTCCATACGTTTGCCCTTGGCTTGCAGAGTCGGAGTAGCTCCTGATACGCCTACCAAATAACCTTGGCAAGGGTAGTGCCTCGAAGTCGGCAATAGGTTACAATAGGCGAATGCGCATCGTACCCGCCAGAGAAGCGGAGATCAGACGTGAAATACGCGATGCACGCGCGCTCGACCCGCTTATCGGCCTCGCCGCCCTTGAACAGCGGCTGGAGAAGAGATTCAAACGTGGCTTGTCATACAAGTACGTCAATCTTTCTACTAGCTTGGCGCTGCCGGTAATCCGAGGGCTGACAGCCGATGGCGCCAAGTGAAGAAGGAAGTTTTTAAACGCAAATGTACGCAAATAGTCCGGCGGCCGCACGGGCACCCAGCGATGCATTCGATGCCCCGGCGCGGATTGCGGAAGGCGATCAGCGGGTCAAGGCGGAGCCAGCGATTCGGGCGCTGCGCGCAAGGCGCTGCGACCGGCGCACCTGTCGTCGGCGCGAAACGCCAAAATCCACTCCGTGCAACCGTGTGCGCTCAGTGCAACTCCGTGTCCGCTGGCGTCCTTGCTTCCTGCCTCCTCCGCCGGGCCGGAGCGCATCGGGATGAATGTTAAGCTGGCGTTGAGCATAAAGTTAGTATATATGACAGTCCAAGTCAATCAATTTCAGCCAGGAGTTCCTCCCCATGACGCCTCCATCGAACGGAATCACCACCGAAGTCATTCGCGAAATCATGCCGCCTTATCACCTCAGCGCCGACCTGCTGGAGGCCACGATCGCCACCCTGCCGCTGCCTCCGCCGGATGCCCCCGCAGCCTGGAGGCACGAACGCATCACGCGGCTGGTCGAGGAGATCGCCGCTTACCTGCCCGCCAACGCGGCGCAGGCGCGGATCGCCGCGCAGATCCTGATCGTGCGGGAGCTGGCGGATACGCTCACGAATCGGGCCCACGCGCCGGAGGTGACGGTAGAACAGATGTGCCGCCTGAGCCGCGCCTCGGCCGCACAGGCGCAGACGGCGTCGGGGCTGGAGCGCGCGCTGGCGCGGCACCAGAAGCCGCCGGTGCCGTTTTTTGGCACGGTGGTGGAGGACGAAGTCGATATCGGGGCGCTGGATGCTGTGTGGTGTCGGAAGCCCATGAAACAGTCTGCTCCACTGGCGCCTGCCACCGGTGGGGTCTGCCCCCTGGCACTTGACCCGGGGGTTGACCCGGTGGGGGCGCGGGCCGGTGGCGAGGTGGCGCCGGCTGATGCGGCGCCCGCCCTGGTGGGTGAGGCGGTGCCGACTGCGCCCGGTGAGGCCGGTCCGCAGAAGCCGGCGCCCAACCGGCCCGACGCCGCACCGCTTGCGGCCGATGCCGGGCCGTCGCCGGTGGTGACGGGGCCGCTGACACTCTCGGGCACGGCCGGGACCGACGTTCCGCTACGGCAGATTGGGCCGGTTGACCCCACCAGGTGCATCCCGCCTGGTGCCGGTTCCGCGGCGCTCGGCCGCAGCGCGGGCGTGGCGGAAGGGGTCGTGGCGTGATGCCACGTCGGGACCCCATGAAACAGTCTGCCACTCTGGAGCCTGCCACCGGGCATCTTGACCCGGCGGGCCTGCGACCTGCTGGGACCGGGTCGTGGCGGCGCGGCAATCCCGCGGGCAACCCCGACCTTAACCTTGCGCCGCGGTGCGGGGCGCGGGCACGCTCCGGCAACCCGTGCCGCGCGCCCGCAATGCCGAACGGACGGTGCCGGGTGCATGGCGGGAAAAGCACCGGGCCGCGGACGCCCGAGGGGATGGCCAGCATGATCGCCGCGCGCACCAAGCACGGGCAGTGCAATGCGGCGGCGCGGGCGGTCGAGTGCTGGGGTAGGACGGTGCGCGTGCGGGGTCGGCTGTTCTGTACGGCGACCATTCTGTGGGCGTATTTGCCGCCCGAGATAGGGGCACGGCTGCGGCTGGTGCCGGAGGCGCTGTCCGCGCCGGCCCATCCGTCGAATGCGGCATTTGCGGCGCGGCAGGACGCGACCCTGTGCAACAGTCTGCTCGGCGACGAATCGTTGGTGGGAAACGGGCCGTTGGTGGGAAACGGGCCGTTGGTGGGAAACGGTGCCGGAGACGCTCCACGCGGCCGTCGCTCCGGTCGGGCTGGCAAGTCGCCAGGTCCGGCGCCACGCGGTCGGGCGGCCGAGCGGCTGGCGGCGCTGGCAGAGGCGGAGGGGCAGGCGCCGTGGCGGCAGGCCATCGCGTTTGCGCGAGCGGCGAAACGCGCGGCGCGTGCGGCGAAGCGCGCGGCGGCTGCGGCCGGACACGCGGCGCCCGACGTGCGGGTGCGGGCTGCGGACGGCAAAACGCGCGCCGTGCGTCACGACCTTATGAAACAGTCTGCCATGCTGGGTTCTGCCACACGGCCTGCTCCGGTGGGGCCTGCTCCGGTGGGGCCGGACCCGGTGGGGCTGCGATCCGGTGGTGAGAACGCCTCGCGGGCGGCCGGGTTGGGTGGCGGGGACGGCGGGCTGGCTTCGGGGGCGGCAGAGGCTCAGCGGCCAGGGACGAATTCGCCGTCGAGCGGGGACGGCCTCCTACAGCGCGAGGTCGCGTTTCGGGCGGCTGGGCTGCGTGCGCGCGGTACCGGACCGGGCCGGGGGGAAGCGGCGTCGGGGGCAGATTCGGCGTTGCGCGGACTCGACCCTATGGAACTGTCTGCCGTGCCAGAGCTCGGCACATCGGGGCCTGTGAGCGGTAGGCCTTGCCCCCGGACGCTTGTCCCGGGGCTCGACCCGGTGGGGCGCCGACCCCTCCCTCTGCCCCTACTCCTCCCCCCAACCTTGGTCCGCTTCGCGGCCCAAGCCCTCAAGGGGAGGGGAAGAAGAAGGGGGCTGATGAGCAGCACGGTCTGCAACGAACCGATGGCGCACAAGGCGGCGGCGCTGGTCGGGCGTGCCGGGGGGTGGACGGGCCGGGTGACGATCCGCGCGACGCAGCAGGCGGGGCAGGACGAGGATCCGTGGGTGGCGGAAGCCCGGAAATTTGCGGCGGAGGATGCCAGGCGGCGGAGCGCACGTTGCATGCTTCGGGTGGGGTCCGTCGCGGATATTGTGCGGTGGGATGGCTTGGCGGGCGAGGGGGGATGAGCCGACTCCGCGTGCTCCGCGGTGGGTCTTGCTGGCTGGCGGAGCGCGCCCCGGGCCGGTTGGACAAAGGGATGCGCGCGGGCGGGCGTGGGTTACCTTTTGCTCGGTGCCCTTCCTCAATGGGTGCGGTGGCTTACCCCTCACCCCACCCTTGGTCCGCTTCGCGGCCCAAGCCCTCAAGGGGAGAGGGAGTAGACGTTCTTGACACGATCAGACCCCCCTAGTAGCAAGCCCCCGCTTTCCGGCGGGGCGACTTGCCAGGAGCGAACATGAGCGAGGAACCGGGCAGTCACGAAGCCTCCTTCGAGGAGCGTCTAGCGGCGGCGCGCGACAAGCAGGGGCTTGAGGCGGCGCGATCCGGTCCGGGCAAGTCGCCGGACGGGCTCGATGCCAGCGCCCTGGCGATTGGTGTGCGTGTCGGGGTGGAGATGGTCTCCGCCCTGGTCGTGGCGGTGGCCATCGGCTGGGGGTTGGACTGGCTGCTCGGCACCAGGCCGATCCTGACCGCGGTGTTCGTCCTGCTGGGGGGTGCGGCGGGCGTGCTGAACGTGTGGCGGATGTTCGCGCCGAAGCGCGTTCTGCCATCCGGCAAGGGCGGGCGCGGTAAGGACGGGCGCGGCGCGGGCGTGGGCGGCAGGGATAGGGGACTTTAGAGTGGCGGCCGGATCGGGTGGGATAGACGCGCTGGGCCAGTTCCGGCTTGAGCCGGCGCTTGGGCCACTCGGCCGGGACCTCTATTTCACCCAGGCGAATCTGATGATGGTCATCGCCGGCGTGCTGGTGCTGGCGCTGATGTGGGCGGGTGCCCGCCCGCGCGCGATGGTGCCGGGGCGCCTGCAATCGGCCGCCGAGATGGCGTATGAGACCGTGATGTCGATGTGCGTCGATACGATCGGTCCGGAAGGGAAAGCTTTCTTCCCGTTCGTCTTCACGCTGTTCTTCTTCATTCTGTTCGGCAACCTGCTGGGCGTCTGGACCTACGACTTCACCTTCACCAGTCACATCGCGGTCACGCTCGCGCTGTCGCTGCTGGTGTTCGTGGTGGTCACCTTTGTCGCGCTGCGCACCCACGGGCTGCACTTCTTCAGCTACTTCATGCCCGCCGGCGTGCCGATCGCGCTGGCGCCGTTGCTGATCCCGATCGAGATCCTGTCGTATCTGTCGCGTATCATCTCGCTGTCGGTGCGGCTGTTCGCCAACATGATGGCGGGCCACGTCATGCTGGAGGTGTTCGGCGCCTTCGTGATCATGCTGGGCGGGGCGGGACTGCTGGGCATCGTTCCGGCGGCGCTATCGTTCTCGGTCAACGTGGCGCTGATCGGCTTCGAGCTGCTGGTGGCCGTGCTGCAGGCCTATGTCTTCGCCGTGCTGACCTGCATCTACCTGCACGACGCCGTTCACCTTCACTAACCCCGCGATCATCGCAACGGCCACGCGGTTGCCCCGCGCGTCGCCCACGACCACAACGAACCGGCCACAACGAACCGGCCACAACGAAAGGACTGCTCAATATGGATCCCACCGCCGCTAAGGACCTTGGTGCGGGCCTCGCCGTGATCGCGCTCGCTGGCGTCGGCGTCGGCATCGGCCACATCTTCGCAGCCCTGGTCAGCAGCGTCGCGCGCAACCCGGCGGCCCGCGACCGCGTCTTCGGCCTGGCGATCCTTGGGTTCGCATTGACCGAGGCGGTGGCGCTGTACGCGCTGGTCATCGCGTTCATCATCCTGTTCGTCTGATCCGGGCGGCCACGCCCAGTGAGTGCGAAGTCGGGAAGTGTCATGCCGATAGCGATGAGCGATCTGCGTAACGCCGCCGCGGCCCTGCATCGCGCCGCCGCGGACCTGCATCGCGTCGCCGCGGGCGTGCGTCGCGTCGCGCTGACCCGGCGTGACGCGGCGCGGCTGGGGCTCGCCTTGCTGGCAATTTTCCTCTTGGCGATGCCCGGGGCGGCATGGGCCGAGGGCATGCCACAGCTCGACTTCAAGACGCCGCTGACGCTCACCCAGGTCTACTGGGGCGCGGGCATCTTCGTCGTGCTCTACATCCTGCTGTCGCGCATCGGCCTGCCGAAGGTCGGCGCGGTGATCGAGCAGCGCGCGGTGCACATCGCCGCCGATCTCGACGCGGCGAGGGCGCAGAAGGCGCAGGCGGACGCGGCGGTGGCCGAGCTGACCGCGACGATGCAGCGCTCGCGCGCCGAGGCGCAGGGGCAGATCAACCACGCGGTCGATCACGCCAAGGCAGCGGCGGCGGAGCAGGCGACGGCGCTGGGGGCGCGGCTCGACGTGCAGCTCAAGGCGGCGGAGGCGCGGATCAACGAGGCGCGGGCCGCGGCGATGGGCGCGCTGCACCGGGTGGCGAGCGACACGGCAACCACGGTGATCGCACGGCTGACCGGGACGTCCCCCGATCCGCGGCGCGTCGACGTCGCGGTGGCCGCCGCGCTGGTCGCGCGCGGCCAGAGCTGAGCGGGGGGCGCGCGTATGCACGAGACGAGCTTCTTCGCCGAACCGCGCAACTGGGTCGCGCTGGCGTTCATCGTCTTCTTTGCGCTGTTCGGCCGGAAGTTGTGGGGCACGATCGCGGCGCTGCTGGACGACCGCGCCGTGAAGATCCGTGCCGAACTGGACGAGGCGGCACGGTTGCGCCGCGAAGCCGAGGCGATGTTGAAGGACGCCCAGGCCCGCCGCGATGCCGCCGTGGCCGAGGCAAAACAGTTGCTGGAAGGTGCCACGGCGGAGGCTGCCCGCCTGGCGCTAGCCGCCGCGGCCGAGGCCGAAGCGTCGGCGCGCCGGCGCGAGCAGATGGCGATGGACCGGATCGCCGCGGCCGAGAAGGCGGCGGTTGACGAGGTGCGCACCACCGCGGTCGAGGTCGCCACCGTCGCGGCGCGTCAGGTGATCGCCGACGGGCTGTCGGCCGAGGCGGACGGGCGCCTGATCGATCGCGCGATCGCCCAGCTTCCCGCGGCGCTGGCCCAGCGGCGGGTGGCGTAGGGGAGGGGGAGAAGGCGCCCATTAACGCGTCGCCGCTCCCAACCGAAGGCAACCACATGCGGCCCGAGGACATCATCGCCGACAAACAGCGCCCCTTCACCGGCGCCGAATACCTCCAAAGCCTGCGCGACGGCCGAGAGGTCTATATCGACGGCGAGCGTGTCCCCGACGTCACCGCCCATCCCGCATTCCGCAACAGCGTCCGCTCGATCGCCCGGTTATATGATGCGTTGCACGACCCGAAGCGGCACGAGCTACTGACCTGCCCGACCGACACCGGCTCCGGCGGCTACACACATCGTTTCTTCCGCGTGCCGCGCTCGCGCGAGGACCTGCGTGGCGCGCAGGAGGCGATCGCCGAGTGGGCGCGGCTGTCCTATGGCTGGATGGGCCGCACGCCGGACTACAAGGCGGCCTACACCAACACGCTGGGCGGCAATGCCGACTACTACGGCCCGTACGCCGGCAACGCGCGCGCCTGGTACAAGCGGGCGCAGGAAGCCGTTCCGTTCATGAACCATGCGATCGTCAATCCGCCGATCGATCGCCACAAGCCGGCCGAGCAGGTGAAGAACGTCTTCGTCTCGGTCGAGAAAGAAACCGACGGTGGCATCATCGTTTCGGGGGCGAAGGTCGTTGCCACCTCGGCGGCGATGACGCACTACAACTACATGGGCCAGAGCTCGAAGACGGCGACCGAGGATCTGGACATGTCGCTGATGTTCATGGTGCCGATCGACGCGCCCGGGCTGAAGCTGATCTGCCGCACGTCCTACGAGCACGCGGCCCTGCGCAACGGGTCGCCGTTCGACTACCCGCTGTCCTCGCGCTTCGATGAGAACGACGCGATCTTCATCCTCGACAAGGTGTTTGTGCCCTGGGAGGACGTGTTCATCTACCGCGACCCGGCGCGGGTGCTGAGCTTCTACCCGCGCTCGGGCTTCATGCAGGGCTTCCAGTTCCAGGGCTGTACCCGATTTGCCGTAAAACTGGATTTCGTCTGCGGCCTGCTGTCCAAGGCGCTGCGCTGCACCGGCGGCGACGAGGCGCGCGGCAACCAGGTGCTGCTCGGCGAGGCGCTGGCCTGGCGCCATTTGTTCTGGTCGCTGTCGAACGCGATGGCGAACGATCCGGATCCGTGGAACGACGGCGCAGTGCTGCCCAATTTGCGCGCCGGCCTGGCGTATCGCGTGTTCGCGCCGGACGCCTATCCGCGCATCAAGGACATCATCGAGCGCACCGTGACCTCGGCGCTGATCTATTTGCCGTCGTCGGTGAAGGATTTTGCCAACCCGGCGATCGAGCCGTATCTGCGGCGTTATGTTCGCGGCTCGCACGGCATCGAGTATGTCGAGCGGATCAAGATCATGAAGCTGCTGTGGGACGCGATCGGCACCGAGTTCGGCGGCCGGCACGAGCTGTACGAGCGCAACTACGCCGGCGGGTGGGAGGATATCCGCGCCCAGACGCTGACCGGCGCGCAGCGCGGTGGGGACATGGCGGCGATGGAGGCGCTGGTCGACCAGTGCATGGCCGACTACGATGCCGACGGCTGGACCGGCGATGTGTGGTGCGATCCGAGCGAGACGGGGTGAGGACTGGTATGACAACGTGAAATTCGAGTTAGAAGAAAGCCTCCGAGGCGCATCTAACGACGAGATCTTGGATGACCTTCGCCACGGCGCGACAGCGATTGGTAGAAACACTATCACGATGGCGCAATATGAATGAGGTCGGAAAGACCCACCCAAGTACGATGCAAAGGCGGTTCGGATCGTGGCCTAATGCGCTACGGCTTGCGGGCCTGCAACCGAGCAGATCCAAAATTGGCATTAGTGACGAAGACCTCTTTGAGAATATTAAATCGCTCTGGATCGGCTTCGGGCGTCAGCCCCGATACTCCGAGGTGAAGGCGCCTCTGCCTCCCGGCACAGTAGCCCACCCACGATGAGGCCCGGCATCATGCGCGGTACCATCCTGACGTGCATGGTCGGGCTGATCCTCGGGTCACGTCTGGGGGACGGCCATCACGTTCGACGTCGGGATATGGCCATCGGTCTCCATAGGCGCGAGAATACCCCATGAGCGAATCCGCCCGCGCCCGCGCCAACGCCGAACAGCGCCGCGCCGCCGACCCAGCCGCGTCGGCGTTCGTTGCCGCTTCGGCCGGCTCCGGCAAGACCAAGCTGCTGACCGACCGCCTGCTCCGCCTGATGCTGTCCGGCGTCGCCCCGCAGCGCATCCAGTGCCTCACCTTCACCAAGGCGGCGGCGGCCGAGATGGCGGTCCGGCTACAGACCATCCTGGGCGAATGGGTGACGCTGAACGACGCGGCACTCGACCTTAAACTGGCCGACCTCGACGTCGTTCCCACCGACCCTCTGCGCCAGAAAGCCCGCGCGCTGTTCGCCGAGGTGCTCGACCTGCCCGGCGGCATGCGCATCGGCACCATCCACGCCTTCTGCCAGTCGCTGCTGCGCCGCTTTCCGCTGGAGGCAGCCCTGTCGCCGCACTTCCGCCTGATGGACGACCCCGACGCCGCCGACGCAATGACCGAGGCGCGCGAGGACATGCTGACCCGCGCCACCACCGAGCCGATGCAGCGTGCGTTGGCGCTGCTGGCTGGATTGGCCTCGGCCGAGCAGTTCGGCCGCCACGTCGTCGCGCTGCAAGCCGATCGCCGCCGCCTGCACGACGCACTCGCGCTCGGCCCCGACCTGATCGCCGCGCAACGCCGCGCGCTGGGTGTCATCGCGTCCTCCGACGCGGACATCGTGGCCAACGCCGTGAACTGGCAGGAGGAACCCCGGCTGCGCCGCGCCGCCACGTTTGTGCAACAAAATGCCTCGCCCTCCTGCGCCGCGAAGGCGGAACGAATCCTGCTCTGGCTCGGCCTCGACGCCGAAACGCGGGTCGAGACCTGGGACCACTGGCGCGAGGAATTCCACACCAAATCCGGCCCGCCGCGTGCCGCCGGCGCGTTCGTCAATGCCAACCTGGCCAAGGCGCAACCAACGCTGGCCGAACCGTTCCTGCAAGAAGGCGCACGCATCGAAGCGATGGAAGACAGCCGTCGCGCGCTGCAAGTCGCCGCGGTGTCGCATGCCCTGGTCACGCTCGCCGCACCGATGCTGGACGCCTACGCCACGCGCAAGGCCAACGCCGGCCTGCTGGACTACGACGACCTGATCGGCCGCGCATCGAACCTGCTGGTCGATCCCGGCGCCGCCTGGGTGCTCTACAAACTCGACGGCGGCATCGATCATCTGCTGCTGGACGAGGTGCAGGACACCGCGCCCTCACAGTGGGACATCGCCCACGCGCTGACCGAGGAATTCTTCGCCGGGCTTGGCGCGCGCGACACCAATCGCACGGTGTTTGCGGTGGGCGACCGCAAGCAGTCGATCTACTCGTTCCAGGGCGCCGACGCCGACGAGTTCGATCGCGCGCGGGAAACGTTACGCCGCCGTGTCACCGCGTCGGGACAGGAATTCCGCGAGGTCCCCCTGGACGTATCGTTCCGCTCAACCGAGCCGGTGCTGGCCCTGGTCGATGCGGTGTTCGCCGATCCGCTCGCCGCCGCCGGTGTCGCGGAACCCGGCAAGCTGCGCCACTACGCCGACCGCGCCGGGCATGCCGGAGCCGTGGAGCTGTGGCCGCTCGCACCGCGCGCCGACGAACCGGACCCGGAACCTTGGACGGTGCCGGAGCGCAACCAGGGCCAACGCACCGCGCCTCAGATTCTGGCCGAGCGCCTGGCCGACTGGATCGCGCACGAAACCAGCGGTGCGGTGTCGCTGGAAAGCAAGGGCCGCCCGCTCGGCCCCGGCGATGTGATGGTGCTCGTCCGCCGACGCAACGAATTCGCCCGCGCCCTGGTGCGCGCGCTGAAGACCCGCGGCGTCGCCGTCGCCGGGCTCGATCGCTTGGTGCTGACCGGGCAGCCCGCAGTACAGGACCTGATGGCGCTGGCCGACGCGCTGCTGCTGCCGCAGGACGATCTGAGTTTTGCTTGTATGCTGACCAGCCCGCTCGGCGGCCTCACCGACGACAGTCTGATGAAGCTGGCAATCGGCCGCCGCGGCCGACTGTGGGAAACGTTGCGTGACCGTGCCGAAGAACAGGACGACTGGCGCGCCGCCTGGGCTTTCTTTGCCTCGCTGCTGGCGCGCGTCGACTACCTCAGCCCGCATGCGCTGCTGTCGCAGGCGCTGGGCCCGCTCGGCGGTCGCGCCCGGCTGTTCGCCCGCCTCGGTGCCGAGGCCGCCGAGCCGGTGGACGAACTGCTGCAGGCCGCTCTGTCCTACGCGCGCACGCATCCGCCGTCGTTGCAGGGTTTTCTCCATTGGCTGCGCCGATCCGCCGCCGAAGTGAAGCGCGAGCAGGACGTGGCGGCCGACGCGGTGCGCATCATGACGGTGCACGGCGCCAAGGGCCTGCAGGCGCCGCTGGTCATCCTGCCGGACACCACCGCGCTGCCGCCGGACGAGGGAATGCTGCTGTGGGCCGAGGACCCCGCCTCCCATCGCGCCGTGCCGATCTTCTCCCCCCGCCGCGAAATCCGCTGCGCGGCGGCGCAACATCTGCGCGACGCGGCCTCCGCGCGGCGGATGGAAGAGCACAACCGGCTGCTCTACGTCGCCCTGACGCGGGCCGAGGACCGGCTGGTGGTGTGCGGCTGGCAGACCAAGCGGACGATGGCGGACACCTGCTGGTATCGGCTGGTGGAGCGCGGCTTCGAGCGCCTGGCGACGGAGCGGCCGCCGGAGCGTTTCGCCTTCGACGACTGGGGCAACGCGATGCGCCATCAGACGTGGCAATCCGCGGCGCCGGCCGCGTCGGGCGGCCCGCCAGGCACGACCCCGAGCGACGCGTTGCCGCCCTGGGCCGGCCGCGCCCCCGATTGGCGCCCGCTGGCGCCCCCAGAGGAACCGGCGCGCCCCGAACCGCTGGCGCCGAGCCGGCCGGAAGGGGTGGAGCTGGGACCGGTGCCCGCTGCCGCCTCGCCGCTGGCGGAGCGCGAGGGGGCGGTCGGCCGGTTCCATCGCGGCCTGCTGCTGCACACCCTGCTGCAACACCTACCGGCCCTGCCGCCGGCGGCACACCCCGAGGCGGCACGCGCCTGGCTCGACCGGCCCGGCAACAACCTGCCCCCCGGCGAGGCGGCGTCGCTGGCCGAGGAGGTGCTGGCGATCCTCGCCCATCCCGAGCTGGCGCCGCTGTTCGGACCGGCGAGCCGCGCCGAGGTGCCGCTGACCGGGCTGATCGGCACCGCGGTGGTCGGCGGGCTGGTCGACCGGCTGGCGGTGTTGGACGATCTTGTGCTGCTGGCCGACTACAAGACCAACCGCCGCCCGCCGGAGACCGAGGCGGACACGCCGGTGCTGTATCTGCGCCAGCTGGCCGCCTACCGCGCCGTGCTGCGGCAGATCTTCCCCGACCGCCCCGTGCAGTGCGCCCTGGTCTGGACCCAGGCCGCGCGGGTCTCCATTCTGCCGGACGCATTGCTCGACTCGCATGCCCCCAAGGCAACATGAGGGGGAGGGGAGGGGGGGCAGGCAACTTGATCCGCCCGGTCCGTCCCACCACCTGACGCAAAACCTGTAATCCCGAGGCCCAAATGAGCGAGAACACCAAGCCGGTCACCGACGAGACCTTCGCCACCGACGTGCTGCAAGCCGACGGCCCGGTGCTGGTCGACTTCTGGGCGGAGTGGTGCGGTCCGTGCAAGATGATCGGCCCGGCGCTGGAAGAGATCGCCGGCGAGCTGGCGGGCAAGCTGACCGTCGCCAAGGTGAACATCGACGACAACCCGATGACGCCGAACACCTATGCGGTGCGCGGCATCCCGACGCTGATCCTGTTCAAGGACGGCAAGCCTGCCGCGACCCAGGTGGGGGCGCTGCCGAAGAGCCGGTTGAAGGACTGGATTTCCAGCAATCTGTAGGCGGAACGGGCCGGCCGTGTTGGCCGCTCCCCACCTTCTGCCCGGCTTCTTTGGCAATGACAGGCCGCCTTGTCAGGCGCGGGCTTTCGTCGTACCCGGCGCGCTCACCCTGCCCGGCCGCCTCGTCTTATCCGACCCCCCTTTCGTCATGCCCGGGCTTGACNNTGACGAGGGGGCCGGGCGTGACGAGGGCGCCGGGCGTGACGCGGGGGCCGGGCATGACGACTCCGACGTGAAGACCGTCCTGATCATCCTGGTCGCGCTGACGATGCTCGCCACCCTGGGCGTTCTGTTCGCCGGCCTGATCGGCCTCGCGCGCGGCAGTCCGGACCCGCGGCGGTCGAACCGGCTCATGCAATGGCGTGTCATCCTGCAAGGCAGCGCCATCCTGCTGCTGCTGCTTCTCATGAGCCTACTGCGCTCCTGACGCGTCCGTAACGCGCGTCTGACGCCACTGCGGGGAACGTGACGCGGATTTCATTCGTTTGACACGAGCCGGCACCCCTGCATATGGTCCGGCCGCTTGTTGCAGGTGCGAAGAGACGGGTCCCCGCCGGCCCCCATAAGCGTACCCAAACCCTGGAAACGACACGGTCTTCCCCATGAAAATCCTGGTCCCGGTCAAACGGGTGGTCGACTACAACGTCAAGGTCCGCGTCAAGGCGGACGGCTCCGGCATCGAAACCGCCGGGGTCAAGATGTCGATGAACCCGTTCGACGAGATCGCCATCGAGGAGGCGATCCGCCTGAAGGAGAAGGGCGCCGCCACCGAGATCATCGCGGTCTCCCTCGGGGTTCCGCAGTGCGCGGAGACCATCCGCACCGCCCTCGCCATGGGCGCGGACCGCGGCATCCTGGTCGAAACCGACGCCGAGCTGCAGCCGCTGGCGGTCGCCAAGCTGCTCAAGGCGGTCGCCGACAAGGAACAGCCCGGCCTGATCATCCTCGGCAAACAGGCGATCGACGACGACATGAGCGCCACCGGCCCGATGCTGGCCGCGCTGCTCGGCTGGCCGCAGGGCACCTTCGCCTCGAAAATCGCCATCACCAAGGGTGAGGCGGGCTCGGGCGACGGCATCACCGTCACCCGCGAGGTCGATGGCGGGCTGGAGACCGTGGCGCTGACCATGCCCGCCATCGTCACCACCGACCTGCGGCTGAACGAGCCGCGCTATGCCTCGCTGCCCAACATCATGAAGGCGCGCAAGAAGCCGATCGACACCATGAAGCCGGCCGATCTCGGGATCGATCCGGCGCCGCGCCTCAAGGTGCTGAAAGTGGTCGAGCCGCCCAAGCGCAAGGCGGGGCAGAAGGTCGCCTCGGTCGCCGAACTGGTCGCCAAACTGCGCACCGAAGCCAAGGTGATCTGACGCCAAGGGCCTGACACCCAGGGACCGACCCAAAGGACTAAACCATGACCGCGCTTGTTCTCCTCGAATTTGACGCCGCCGGGATCAAACAGCCCTCGCGCAGCGCGGTCGCCGCCGCGCTGAAGCTGGGCGAGGTGCACGTCCTGGTGGCCGGCAGCGGCCTGGCGGACGCCGCCGCCGCCGCCGCCAAGCTGCCCGGCGTCACCAAGGTGCTGACCGCCGACAACCCGGCGCTGGACCACCTGCTGGCCGAGCCGACCGCGGCGCTTCTGGTCGCGCTGGCGCCGGCCTACGACCACCTGCTGGCCGCCACCACCGCCGTGGGCAAGAATATCATGCCGCGCGTCGCCGCGCTGCTCGACGTGCAGCCGATCAGCGACATCGCCGAGGTCATCGACGCCGACACCTTTGTCCGCCCGATCTACGCCGGCAACGGCATGGCGACGGTGAAGTCGTCCGACAGCAAGAAGGTCATCACCGTCCGCGCCGCCAGCTTCGACCCGGTCGAGCCAGGGGACGGCGGCTCAGGCGGCGGCGCCGCGATCGAGCCGGCGCCGGTCCCCGACCTGCCCGCCATGTCGCGCTTCGTCTCCGCCGAACTGTCGAAAAGCGTGCGGCCCGAACTGACCGCCGCCCGCGTGGTGATCTCCGGCGGCCGCGGCATGCAAAGCGGCGAAAACTTCAGACTTCTTGAACCTATTGCCGATAAACTCGCGGCCGCGGTGGGCGCCTCGCGCGCCGCGGTGGATGCCGGCTTCGTCCCCAACGACTACCAGGTGGGCCAGACCGGAAAAATCGTCGCCCCGGACCTGTATATCGCCGTCGGCATCTCGGGTGCCATCCAGCACCTCGCCGGGATGAAGGACAGCAAGGTGATTGTGGCGATCAACAAGGACGAGGAAGCGCCGATTTTCCAGGTCGCCGATTACGGCCTGGTGGCTGATCTGTTCACCGCGCTGCCAGAACTGGCAGCCGAACTGGAGCGCTCCTGAATGAACGTCGAAGTCATGCCGTCGCCGGCCACCGACACGCTGCTGTCGGCCGAGCCGCATATCGCGCAAGTCGGCGTCATCGGCGCCGGCCAGATGGGCAACGGCATCGCCCATGTCTGCGCGCTGGCCGGCCTGCCGGTCACCCTGCTCGACGCGAAAAAGCCGGCACTCGACAGCGCGCTTGCCACCATCGCCCACAACATGGACCGCCAGGTCAACCGCGGCATCGTCACCGCGGAGGATCGCGACGCCGCCCTGGCACGGATCACCACCAACCTCGACTACGCCGCGTTCGACGACGCCGACCTGGTGATCGAGGCGGCAACCGAGAAGGAGGAGATCAAGCGGGCGATCTTCAAGCAGCTCGTGCCGCATCTGAAGCCGAGCTGCCTGCTTGCGTCGAATACCTCGTCCATCTCCATCACCCGGCTCGCGGCCGATACCGACCGGCCGGAAAAATTCATCGGCATGCATTTCATGAACCCGGTGCCGGTCATGAAGCTGGTCGAGATCATCCGCGGCATCGCCACCGATGAACCAACCTTCCAGGCGGTCGATGCACTGGCCCGCAAGGTCGGCAAGATCACCGCGGTCGCCGAGGATTTTCCGGCGTTCATCGTCAACCGCATCCTGGTGCCGATGATCAACGAGGCGGTCTACGCGCTGTACGAGGGCGTCGGCTCGGTGTCGGCGATCGACATCTCGCTGAAACTTGGCGCCAACCATCCGATGGGCCCGTTGGAGCTGGCCGATTTCATCGGACTGGATACCTGCTTGTCCATCATGCAGGTGCTGCACGATGGCCTCGCCGACAGCAAATACCGCCCGTGCCCGCTGTTGGTGAAGTATGTCGAGGCCGGCTGGCTCGGCCGCAAAACCGGCCGCGGGTTCTACGACTATAGCCAAACCCCGCCGCGCCCGACGCGGTAGAGCACCGCCAATCGCCGATCCGAGACGGCAGGGCAATCGCGGGGCGAAGCAAGGTCAGGGCTCCGCCC
>PLXO01000025.1 GCA_003151425.1 Acetobacteraceae bacterium | reverse complement strand
GCGACACATTCCATCCGGAATGGAATTATACCATCTCGCCGAGGACACCGGCCTGAAGCGGTAGTCTTTGGGCACTGCCTTAAGCGCAACATCGCGACGATGGCGGCAGCGCTGACGCGGCACAACGTGCCATTGCGCCCGCATATGAAGACGGCCAAGTCCATCGACGTCGCGCGGCTGGCGCTGGAGGGTCAACCGGGCGGCATCACCGTCTCCACGCTGGCCGAGGCGGAGTATTTCGCGGCGCACGACCTGACCGATATCCTCTACGCGGTTGGCATCGTGCCGCAGAAGCTCGACCAAGTGGCGAAGCTGAACGATGCCGGTGCGGACGTGATCGTGCTGACCGACGACCTGGACGCCGCCGGTGCGATCGCCACGCATCCCAGGCCACCGCGCACGCTGATCGAGGTCGACACCGGCGAATCACGCGGTGGTGTCAGCCCCGACGACGATGCGCTGCTGGCGATCGCCGATCGACTCGGCGTGAACCTCGCGGGCGTAATGACGCATGCCGGGCACAGCTATGCCGGCCGCAGCGTCGCGGACGTGGCGCGTATCGCGGAGGCGGAACGATCGGGCGTGGTGCACGCGGCGGACCGGTTGCGCGCGGCGGGATATCCGGCGCCGATCGTCTCGATGGGCAGTTCGCCGACCGCCCTGCACGCCGTCTCGTTCGAGGGCGTCACCGAAGTGCGTGCGGGCGTCTACATGTTCGGCGATCTGTTCCAGGCGGAGATTTTTACCCATGCGATCAACGATATCGCGGTGACCGTGCTGACCAGTGTGATCGGGCGCCGGCCCGGCAAGCTGCTGGTCGATGCCGGTGGGTTGGCGTTGTCGAAGGATCGCAGCACTGAGGCGGCACCGCGGGATTATGGGTTTGGGTTGGTGCTCGATCGGATGGGGCAACGGACGCTGGGCGAGGCGATCGTCCGGCGGGCCTATCAGGAGCACGGGGTGATCGAGCTGGACCCGGGGTACCAGATGGCGCTGCCGATCGGTGGACGGTTGCGGATTGCACCGAATCACACGTGCATGACGGCGGCGGCGCATGATCGGTACTACGTGGTGGATGGGGGGGACGACGTGGTAGCGGTGTGGCCGCGGGTGAACGGCTGGTAGACTCCTCCCCCTCCCCTTGAGGGAGGGGGAGGAGAATATCACCCCGTCACCTTCCGGAACGTCGACAGAAACCGATCCACATCCGCCTCATCATTGTAGACATGCGGGCTGATGCGCAGACGCCCGAGCCGCGGGCTGACGAACACATTCTCCGCTGCCAGAAGCTGCGGCAGTTCCTTCGGCATGCCATCGGGGAAACTCAGGCTCAGCACATGCGGCGCACGCAGATGGGCGGGTGACACCGTGACGCCGGCATTCGGCAGCCCGTCGGCCAAGCGGCCCGTCAGCATCGACAGCCGTTCGGTGATCGCATCGGTACCCCAGTCGGCCACCAGCTCCATGCCGATCGCCGCCATCTCCAGGCTGATGAAGAAGTCGCGCTCGCCCATGTCGAAGCGCCGCGCATTCGACACGTAGGCGATGTCGCGCATATAGGGCGAAGCAGTCGAATCCATCGCCCGCCGGCCCGATCCGGTCTGCTCCAGTGGCACGCCATCCTGCCACCGCTTCGCCACGTAAAGGAACGCGCGCCCATACGGACCAAGCACCCACTTGTAAGTCGGGAACACCAGAAAATCCGGATCGAGGCGCCGGACATCGATCGGCAAGATGCCGGCATGATGGGTGGCATCGACCGCCAGCGCTGCGCCGACCGCGCGTATCGCCGTCGCGACGCGCTCCAAATCGACCAGCCCGCCATCCGACCAATGCACCGACGAAATCGATGCCACCGCCAGCTTAGGCGCACCCGGCCGCGCGATGGCCGTCAGCACCGCGCGGGTCCAATCGCCATCCTCGGGCCGCGCCACCGTTTCGACATCGAATCCTTGCAGCGGTGCCCGCCCGAGCCATTCCAACACCGGTGAGGAATGATCGTCCTGCAGCACCAGCACGCGCTCCCCGCGCGCGACCGGCAGGACGCGCCCGACGGTGGCGAAGCCGTAGCTGACCGACGAGATCACCGCGACATCATCCGCCTCCGCACCGATCAGCTTCGCCGCGGCGGTGCGCGCGCGCTCGGACTGCGCCTGCGCGCCGCCCTGCCAATTCCCCAGCTCCCACGGGCGACTTTTGCGTGCGGCACCGCGCTCGCCGGCCTCCTGCACCGTGCGTGGCAGCGGACCGAAGGCGGCGGCGTTGAGGTAGCAGACCTCGCGCGGGATATCGAACAGCGCGCGTTGCGATGGCAGCATTTGGTGAGGCTCCTATCCGAGGGAAGCGGCGAAGACGCGGACGTAGTTGCCGCCAAGAATCTTGCCGGCATCCTGCTGGTTGAACCCGGCATTCAGCAAGGCGGCGGCCAGCGCGGGCAGGTCGGCGTAGCTGTCGAACACGCTGGGCACGGTCAGTCCCATCATGTCGCTGCCGATCCCAACATGATCGACGCCGACCAGATCGGCCAGCCGCGCGATGCCGCGCGCCATCGCGTCCAGGTCGCGATACACCGAGCTCGGCGGCCAGACGCCGATCACGCCGCCGGTCCCGGCGATCACGCGCGCATGGTCAGGCGAGATCGTCCGGCTGCGCGGCCCCGGCGCCTGCGACAACGACGTATGCGACAGCACCAGCGGCTTGGTGGTGACCGAGGCCGCGCGCTTGACCAGGTCATAGGTGCCGTGCGCCACGTCCACCACCAGGCCGCGCGCGTTGCAGCGGCGGATCACCTCGGCGCCGACATCGGTCAGACCGCCGTGCTCGGATGCTTCGGTCTGGATGTCGCCCAGCTCATTCACCCGGTAATGCGTCAACTGCAAATGGCGGAGCTGCCATTTGTCATAGGCCTCGTCGACGCGATCGGGTCGGCCTTCCAGGAAGTCGCCCCCCTCGGCGGCAATGATCGCCGAGGCGGTGCCGGCGCGCGCCGCGCGAAGTGCAGCGCCATCGGTAATGACCGCCAGGCCCTGGCTGCGCACCAGGAAGTGCACGCGCGCGAAACTGAGCTGGCCATAGGCGTAGAGCTCGCCGGGGTCGGGGGAGCGAAACGGGTGGATGCGATGGTCGGCATAGACCTGGTGGCAAGGTGAGTCGGATACGATGGCGAAACACACTGCGGCCATGCCGCCCGCCCGCATCGGCTGCGCCACCTCGCGGAACGCTTCGGAGGTCTTCACCCGTTTGACGCCGGTGATCGCGCCGGCGTGGCTGTGGATGTCCACCGCGGTGGTGGCGGCGATGGCCTGGCGGGCGGTGGCCTCATCGGCGTGCGCGGCGCCGGCAATGCAGAACAGCGGACCCGCCGCGAGCACGCCGCGACGCCCGATGGCGCGCCAACCGGGTGGGTCGAGCGCGCGCGCATCGTGCAACTGGTAGCGCCAGCCCGAGGCATCGTCGCCGCCCACGAGCCAGGTTCCGGTCAGGCGCAACGCCTGCGGCTGCGGGACAATGGGGGCGTTGGCGAAGACCTCCACGGCGAACAGTGGATCGCTTGGCACGCAGCCGCCGCAGCAGGACGGTTCGGGGGACAGCAGGAAGTGGTTGGCGCGACCGGCGGTGGCCATCCAGCCCGCGATCTCGACCGCGGCGCCGGCGGCGTGATCGGCGCGCCCGCTTGCAAGGTCGGGCCAGCGGAGTTGCATCGCCTGCTCCTTTCGCCCTTGTTCGCGCCGGCGGTCCGCAAGATGCTGCGCGGCGATCGCGGTTCGCACAAGGCCGCGGCTGGCACCGGGGCCGCGACTGGCACGGGGAGGCGCTTCACGATGTCCGACGTCACGATCTACCACAACCCGTCCTGCACCACCTCGCGCAAGGTGCTGGCGGCGATCCGCGCGACCGGGGCGGAACCGCGCGTGATCGAATACCTCAAGACCCCACCGAGCCGGGCGGAATTAGAATCCCTGCTCAGCCGCATGGGTATGACACCGCGCGCGCTGCTGCGCCGGCGCGGCACCCCGTATGACGAACTGGGGCTGGGCGACCCGAAGCAGAGCGACCAGGCGCTGATCGATGCCATGCTGGCGCACCCGATCCTGATCGAGCGCCCGATCGTCGTCACCGCCCATGGTGTGCGCCTGTGCCGGCCCCCCGAGAAGCTGGCAGAGATTTTGCGGTAAGGCGCTGGTCTGGCATCCTCGGACTTTGCTTGCTGCATCAGAGCAAGTCGTGGATGCCGGCCTGCGCCGGCAAGACGGGGAAGTAACGACCGGAGCTGCCACCACGCCTATCCCCGCAGATGACACGCCACAAAATGCCCGTCGGCCGTCTTCCGCAATATCGGCTTCTCCGTGCTGCACAGCGGCAGCTCCCGGATCGGGCAGCGCGTATGAAAATGGCATCCCGTCGGCGGCCGGATCGGATTCGGAACGTCCCCCTGCAGGTGGATGCGCTGGCGCTTCGCCGTGGGATCCGGGATCGGCACCGCCGACAGCAGCGCCTCGGTATACGGATGCAGCGGCGCGGCATACAGCGCCTGCGCCGAGGCGATCTCGACGATCCGCCCCAGATACATCACGGCGACGCGCGTGCTGATATGTTCCACCACCGACAGATCGTGCGCGATGAACAGATACGTCAGCCCAAATTGCGCCTGCAGATCCTCCAGCAGATTGATGACCTGCGCCTGGATCGACACGTCCAGCGCCGAGACCGGCTCGTCGCACACGATCAGTTTCGGCGAGACCGCCAGCGCGCGCGCGATCCCGATGCGCTGCCGCTGCCCCCCGGAAAACTCGTGCGGATACCGCCGCATCTGGTCGGCATCCAGGCCGACCGTCTCCAGTAGCTCGACCACGCGGTCCTCGAATGCGCGCCGGCTCTTGGCCAGCCGATGGATGATCAGCGCCTCGCCGACGATCGCGCCCACGGTCATCCGAGGATTCAACGACGCATACGGGTCCTGGAAAATGATCTGCACGTCGCGCCGCAGCGCGGTCAGCGCCCGGTGACCGAGCGCCGTAACGTTCTGCCCCTCAAACCACACCTCGCCCGAGGTCGGCTCGATCAGTCGCAGGATGCAGCGCCCGGTGGTGGACTTGCCGCAGCCGCTCTCGCCGACCAGGCCCAGCGTCTCGCCGGCGGCGATCTCGAAGCTCACTCCATCGACCGCGTGCACCTGGTCGACCTCGCGCCCGAACACGCCGCCCTTCACCGGGTAGTTCTTCACCAGCTCGTTGACGCGCAGCAGCGGCTCGCTCATCGCGCGATTGTTCCTACCTCAATACAGGATGCAGGCGACTTTGTGACCTGGCTCGGCCTCGCGCAGCTCCGGAACGGCATCGGTGCAGGCAGGCATTGCGAACTTGCAGCGCGGTGCAAACCGGCAGCCCGGTGGCGGATCGATCAGGCTCGGCACCATGCCGCCGATCGCCTCCAGCCGCAGCTTCTTCCCCACGCTCGTATCGATCCGCGGGATCGAGCGGATAAGCCCTTGCGTGTATGGATGCAGCGGCTGAGCAAACAGAAGCTCTACCGAGGCCTCCTCGACCACCCGTCCGGCGTACATCACCACCACCCGCTGCGCCGTCTCGGCGACCACGCCCATGGCGTGGGTGATCAGCATCACCGCCATGCCGAGCCGCTCCTTCATCTCGCTCAGCAGATCGAGAATCTGTGCCTGGATCGTAACGTCCAGCGCGGTGGTCGGCTCGTCCGCGATCAGCAGCTTGGGATTGCACGACAGCGCCATCGCGATCATCACCCGCTGGCGCATGCCGCCGGAAAACTGGTGCGGGTAGTCGCGCACCCGCCGCTCCGGCGTCGGAATGTTCACCAGGCGCAGCATCTCGACGGCCCGGTCCATCGCATCGCGCCGGTTCAGCCCCTCGTGCAGCCGGAGCACCTCGGCAATCTGCTGCCCTACCGTGTAGACCGGGTTCAACGAGGTCATCGGCTCCTGGAAGATGATCGCGATCTCCTTGCTGCGGATCTTCCGCATCTCCGCCGGCGGCAGCGGAACGATGTCGCGCCCCTGCCACAGGATGCTGCCCGCGACGATCCGGCCCGGCGGCATCTGGATCAGCTTCAGTACCGTCATCGCGGTGACCGTTTTGCCGCAACCGGATTCGCCAACCACGCCCAGCGTCTCGCCGCGATCAATGCGAAGATCCACGCCGTCGACCGCCCGCACCATGCCGTCGTCGGTCTTGAAATGCGTCTTCAGCCCGCGGATCTCGAGCAGCGATTCAGCCATGCCGTGCCCCGGGCATTGTCCGGCGGCGTTCGCCGACCGTTACGTGACCGGGCGGTGCGGCGGCACGCATCCAGTGCTCCCGTGATGGGGCCGTGCGGTCCGATGGAAAGCAAGCAAGCTTCACCACAGAGACACAGAGACACAGAGAAGGTAAAGCACGGCGCTTCGCGCGAAGGGTATTCACTTCTTCTCTGTGTCTCTGTGCCTCTGTGGTGAAGCTTGCTTTCGTCTGGACGAGATCGTGCCCCAGACGGTTGGTGTTCTGCCGCCGACCAGACCGCCTTTCCGCCACAGGCGGAGCCACCACCAAAACGAAATACCCCGGCCCGCGCCCCACGCAGCGCAATCCGTTACATGATCCGGCGCGGGTCCAGCGCATCGCGCAGCCCGTCGCCGATGAAGTTGATGGCCAGCACGGCAAGGAAGATCGCCCCACCCGCGAACAGCGCCCAGTGCGGCGCAACATCCAGATTGTCCTTGGCATCATAGAGAATGCGCCCCCAGGTCGGGATATCCGGCGGAAAGCCAAGCCCCAGGAATGACAGCGTCGATTCCGCAATGATCGCCGCCGCCACGTCGATCGTGCCCGCAACGATCACCGGCCCCAGCGCGTTCGGCAGCACGTGGCGCACCACCAGGCGAAATGTCGAGGCCCCCAGCGCCCGCGCCGCCTCCACGAACTCCTTCTCCCGCAGCGCGAAGAACTGCGCGCGCACCAGCCTTGCCACGATCATCCAGCGGAAGCTGCCGATCCCCACCACGATCAGGATGAACATGCCGACCTCTGGTCCCACCAGCGCCTTCAGCGAGTCGCGGTACAGGTAGATGATCAGCAGCAGCACCGGGATCTGCGGCAGCGACAGGAACAGGTCGGTCAGCCACACCAGTGCCGTATCGATACTGCCGCGCGATACGCCGGCAACCGAGCCGACGATGGTGCCGACGATGACCGAGACGGACATCGCCGCCAGCCCGACCGACAGCGAGATCCGGCCCCCATACAGCATCCGCGCGAGCAGATCCTGGCCGAGATCGTCGGTCCCCAGCGGATGCGCCCAGGTCGGCCCCTGCAGTTGCGCCGCGAAATCGATCTCGTTGATCTGCACGCGCCACAGCAGCGGACCAAACGCGACCGCACCGATCATCAACAGCAGGATCGCCGCACTTGCCACCGCCAGCCGGTGACGCTGAAACCGCCGCCAGGCCTCGGTCCACGGCGTAACGTGCCGCGCCCGCGCCCTGCGCCCGGCCGGGCCGGCGTCAGCGGTAGGAGATGCGGGGGTCGAGCCAGCCATACAGCAGATCCGCGATCAGGTTGAACAGAATGACCAGACAAGCGAAGACGAACGTCACCGCCATGATCACTGGCGTGTCGTTGGCCAGGATCGCGCTGATCAGCAGCGATCCGATGCCAGGCACTCGGAAGATCTGCTCGGTCACGATGGCGCCACCGAACACGATCGGCATCTGCAACGCAATCAGCGTCACCACCGGGATCAGCGCATTGCGCACGATGTGCTTGATCACCACCCCGCCCTCCGCCAGCCCCTTGGCGCGCGCGGTGGTGACGTAATCCATCCGGATCACGTCCAGCACGGCGGAGCGCACGAAGCGCGTCCAGGTCGCCCCCTGGAACAGCCCCAACACCGCGACCGGCATGATCGACTGCCTGATCTCCTCCCACCACCAGGCCAGCCCGGTGGCCGCCAGGTCGGAGCGGAACACGAACGGCAACCAATCAAGCTCGATGCTGAACACCAGGATGAACACGATGCCCGTGAAGAAGGTTGGCAACGAGAACCCGATCAAGGCGAACGTGCTGGCGATCTGGTCGAAGATGGAGTAGGGCCGCGTCGCCGCAAAGATGCCGACCGGCAACGCGATCAGCAGCGCGACAACCTGCGACGCGCCGATCACGCCAAGTGTCGTCGGCAGGCGCTGCATGATCAGCGTATCGACATTCACCCGGCTGACGAACGAAAAGCCCCAGTCGCCGTGCAGCATGGCCCCCAGCCAGTGCAGGTAGCGCATCGGCACCGGATCATCGAGGCCGAACTTGGCGCGCAGCGCCGCCTGCACCGACGCCGGGATGGCGGGATTGGTGGCAAGCTCCCCGAACGGGTCGCCGGGGGCGAGCGCCAGCACGGTGAACAGCACGACGCTGATCCCGAGCAGGCTCGGCACCGTAATGAGCAATCGCCGGATGAGATAGCGGCTCACGAAGCTGCGGTCATATAGGCAGCGGTGGTGCGAGGTCCTCCCCCTCCCCCTGCCTTGGTCCGCGTCGCGGCCCAAGCCTGCAAGGGGGCGGGGAGACTCAGTCCGACGGCCTCCCTCCCCTCGCAACAGGCCTCAGGCATCGCGATACCAGTCCTGCAAGGCGTAGAAGTTGCTGTCCCAGCCGCTCAGCGGCGGGTGCAGCTTGCTGCCCACCGCCGCCACGGTGGGGCGGGTCACGACAGGGATGACCACCACGTCCTTGATCACCATGTCGTTCATGGCGATGAACATCGCCGCGCGTTTGACCGGGTCGAGCTCATTGTCGCTCTGCTTCTGCAGCTTGTCGTAGTCCGCGTTCTGCCACCGGGTGATATTGCGACCCTGCCACTTGTTCGCCTTGGTCGCGACCTCGGACGACAGGAACTGGCGCATGAACACGCCGGGATCCGGCTGCGACATTGTCGTCGTGTACATCTGCAGGTCGCAGTAGAAGTGGGAATATGTATCCGGGTTGGCAACGTCCGAGGAGAAGAAGACCGAGGCGGTGACCGACTTGATTTCGATCGAGATGCCGGCCTTCTGGCAGGTCTGCTTGACGATCTCCTGGGTCTTCTGCCGCGGCGCATTGATCGAGCTCTGGTAGACCGCGTGCAGTTTCACGCCGTTCTTTTCCCGTACGCCATCGGACCCGGGATTCCAGCCGGCGGCGTCCAGCAGCTTGATCGCCTCGGCGAGGTTGAACGCGTAGTGGGCGTCCTTCGACACGAACTTCTCCGGTGCATTCACGAAATTCGCCGTGTCGAGACCGGTGCGGCCGTAGATGAATTTGTGCACGGATGCACGATCCACCAGCAGGTTGAACGCATTGCGCACCGCCGGATCGGTCAGGAACGGGTGCTTCGTCTTGATGCTCGACCGCTCACCGTCGACCTCCGTGCCGGGGTCGGTGTTGTTGAGCTGGATATGCTCGACGCTGCCGCCGGCGATGATCGCGACGTTGCCCTTGCCGCTCGCCTCCAGGCGCTTGAGGATCTCGTCCTCCACCTGCATGTTCCAGGCGAAATCATATTCGCCGGTCTGCAGCACCGCGCGCGCGGCCGACACCGCATCGCCGCCGCCCTTCACCTCGATCGTGTCGAAATACGGTCGGTTGGGCATGTGGTAATCCAGGTTGATCTTGCCCCGCAGCAGGTCGCCAGGGTTGAACGATACGAACTGGTAAGGGCCAGTGCCGACCGGCGTCAGATTCGCCGGTGCCTCGCGCGATTTGCCGCCTTTGTAGGCTTCGAACAGGTGCTTGGGGATGATCATGCCGTTGACGCCCACGAAGGCATCGGCCCAGAACGGCGTCGGCTGCTTGAACTCCACGCGGATGGTGTGGTCGTCGACCTTGACAACCTTGACGTCCTGGTAGCTGCCGATCGTCGTCGCCGCGGTCGCGGGATCGGCGGCGTATTCCCAGTTGAAGACGCAATCGTCGGCGGTGAAGTTCTGGCCGTCGTGCCACTTCACGCCCTGCTTAAGCTTCCAGGTGACCGACATACCGTCGTTGGCCACGCCGCCGTTCGCAACGCTCGGGATTTCGGCGGCGAGCAACGCCACCAGGTCGCCATCGGGGCCCCAGCCGGCCAGCGGTTCGTAGAACACACGCGAGCCGTCCTGGTCCTTGGTGCCGACCGCGAAATGTGGGTTCAGCAGGGTCGGTCCCTGCCACCACAGCACCTTCAGCGCCCCGCCGCCGCCGCGCTTGGTCGGCTTGTAGACCTCGCTTTCCGCCGCCATGGCCACGCCGGACGACGCCAGCATCTGCGCCGCAAGGGGCGCGGTGAGGCCGAGCCCGATCATGCGAAGTGTGAACGCACGTCGCGAGAGTTTGCCGCGCCGCACCTGTTCGATCGTGTCGCGCAGGTCTTGTTCGTTCATTTTGCTTCCCCGTTTCCCAGAGCCTTCGGCACTGCACCGTGGATTACTCGTGGTGCGCCATGCCGCGGCGCGCGGATGCTAGGCAGCATCGGAGCGGCGCACAATCGGTATGTTGACCGCAGTGCGCGCCGGGTGCTGGCGCCCTGCCGCGCTCCGACCCTCCCGCGAGCGTGGAGTGGGCGCCGTCGATGCGGCCCCGATCCCGGCCTCAGGCATCCCGATACCAGTCCTGCAGGGCGTAGAAGTTGCTGTCCCAGCCGCTCAACGGCGCGCGCAGCTTGCTCCCCACCGCCGACACGGTGGGGCGGGTCACGACAGGGATGACCACCACGTTCTTGATCACCATGTCGTTCATGGCGATGAGCAGCACCGCGCGTTTGACCGGGTCGAGCTCATATTCACTCTGGTCATGCAGCTTGTCGTAGTCGGCGTTCTGCCAACGGGTGATGTTGCGACCCTGCCATTTGTTCGCCTTGGTCGCGACCTCGGACGACAGGAACTGGCGCATGAACCCGCCGGGGTCCGGATTTGTCACGACCCACGTGCGCATCTGCAAGTCGCAGTAGAACTTGTGAGAAGTATCCGGATTGGCGACATCCGACGAAAAGAACGCCGACGCCGTGACCGTCTTGATCTCGATGGAGATCCCGGCCTTCTGGCACGCCTGCTTGACGATCTCCTGGGTCTTCTGGCGCGGCGCATTGATCGAGGTCTGGTAGACGGCGTGCAACTTCACGCCGTTCTTCTGCCGCACGCCATCCGGGCCGGGCGTCCAGCCGCCTTCGTCCAGCACCTTGATCGCCTTGGCGATGTCGAACTCGTAGTGGGTGTTCTTCGACACGAACTTCTCGGGCGCATTCACGACATTCGCCGTGTCGACACCGGTGCGGCCATAGATGAATTTGTGCACGGACGCACGATCCACCAACAGGTTGAGCGCATTACGGACCGCCGGGTCGGTCAGGAACGGGTGCTTCGTCTTGATGCTCGACCGCTCGCCGTCAACCGTCTTCCAGGGGTCGGTGTTATTGAGCTCGATATACTCGATGCTGCCGCCGGGGGTGATCGCGATGTTGCCCTTGCCGCTCGCCTCCAGGCGCTTGAGGATCTCGTCCTCCACCTGCATGTTCCAGGCGAAATCATACTCGCCGGTCTGCATCACCGCGCGCGCGGCCGACACCGCATCGCCGCCGCCCTTCATCTCGATGGTGTCGAAGTAGGGGCGGTTGGGCATGTGGTAGTTCGGGTTGATCTTGCCCTGCAAGCGGTCGCCCGGGTCGAACGATACGAACAGGTAGGGGCCAGTGCCGACCGGCGCCAGATTCGCCGGCGCCTCGCGCGACTTGCCGCCTTTGTAGGCCTCGAAAAGGTGCTTGGGGATGATCATATCGCCGCCCACGAAGGCGCCGCCCCTGAACGGTGTCGGCTGCTTGAACTCCACGCGGATGGTGTAATCGTCGACCTTGACGACCTTGATGTCCTGGTAGCTGCCCATCGACGTCGCCGCGGTCGCAGGGTCGGCGGCGTATTCCCAGTTGAAAACGCAATCATCGGCGGTGAATTGCTGGCCGTCGTGCCATTTCACGCCCTGCTTGAGCTTCCAGGTGACCGAGGTGCCGTCCTTGGCCAGGCCGCCGTTCTCGACCGTCGGGATTTCCGCGGCGAGCACCGCCACCAGGTCGCCATCGGGGCCCCAGGCGGCCAGCGGCTCGTAGAACACGCGCGAGCCGTCCGTGTCTTTGACGCCGACGGCAAAATGCGGGTTCAGCAGAGTCGGCGCCTGCCACCACAGCACCTTCAGCGCCCCACCGCCGCCGCGCTTGGTCGGCTTGTAGACAAAATCTTCCGCCGCCCTGGCCACGCCGGACGACGCCAGCATTTGTGCCGCCAGGGGCGCGGCGAGGCCGAGTCCGATCATTCGAAGTGTGAACGCACGTCGCGAGAGTTTGCCGCGCCGCACCTGTTCGATCGTGTCGCGCAGGTCTTGCTGGTTCATTGGTGCTCTACGCTTTCCCAAAGGCCCCGGGTGCAGCATGATGGACGGCGATTAGCGTGCCAAGACGCTCTACAAGCGAATGCTACGCAGCATTGTAACAGGCACAATTGGAAATTGGAACGGTGAACAATTACTAACAGCTTGCCACGATGGTCCAGGGCGATCCTGCCGCGGGAATCCAGGGCAACCCAGCTTTGCTCCGCAGTGACACTATGGATAGTCGTGCAACAGACGCGGCTGGCGGCCCGGCGGAACAGTGGGAAAACCCGCATTTCCCCTGGCGTGATGACCGATGGCCGCTCCGACCCGGCCCCCTGCGGGATGCCCCGCCCTCAACTTGTCGCCTGGATCATCTCCCGCACCAGCGGATAGATCTCGTTCGTCCAGCGCTTGCCGCTGAACACCCCATAATGCCCAACGCCGGTCTGCAGATGATGCCGCCGCATCGAGATCGGCACGCCCGAGCACAGCTCGAGCGCCGCCATTGTCTGCCCATTGGCGCAGATATCGTCCCGCTCGCCTTCCACCGTCAGGATCGCGGTGCGCCGGATCGCCGCCGGCCGCACCGCCTCGCCGCGATAGGTGAAGCGCCCCAGCGGCAGGTCGTGGTCCTGGAACACCCGCTTGACGGTCTCCAGATAGAACTCCGCCGGCAGATCCATCACCGCGCGGTATTCGTTGTAGAACCGCCGATGCGCCGCCGCCGCCTCGTCATTGCCGCTGACCAGGGCACGAAACTGGCCGAGATGGGCGTCGAGGTGCCGGTCGAGGTTCATCGAAACGAACGCCGACAACTGCACGAAGCCGGGATAGACGCGCCGCCCCGACCCCGCGTAGCGCCGCGGCACGGCGCCGATCACATTGCGCTCGAACCACGCGATCGACCGTTGCTGTGCCATAACGTTGACCTGGGTCGGCTTGACCCGCGTGTCGATCGGCCCGGCCATCAGCGTCATGCTGCGTGGCTGGGCGCGGTTGCCCGTTCCCGCCATCACCGCCGCCGCCGCCAGTGCCGCCACCGCCGGCTGGCACACCGCGACCATATGGCTGCCCGGCCCCATCACCTCCAGGAAGCGGATCAGATGCGCGACGAACGCGTCGACGCCGAAGCCGCCGTGTTCCACGCCGATGTCGCGCGCGTTCTTCCAGTCGGTGATGTAGACGTCGTGCTCCGGCAGCATCGTCCGCACCGTGCCGCGCAGCAGGGTGGCGAAGTGCCCCGACATCGGCGCCACCAGCAGCACGCGCGGCTGGCGCACCGGCGTTTCCTTGCGGAAATGCAGCAATGTGCCGAACGGCGTGGCGTCGGCCGCCACCTCCGTCACCGCCACCTCGCCAACCGGCACCTGACCAACCGGCACCTCGCCAACCGGCACCGCACCAGTGCCGATTCGCCCATTGTCCAATCGCACCGTATCGATCCCGAACGGCGGGCGGCGATGCGTCAGCCGCGAGTCGGAGATCATGTCGAATAACGCGGACGCGTGGCGCATCGCCGGCGGGGTCAGCGCACCGAGGTCGAACTGCCGCAGGATCGCCGAGCCGGCCCGCGCGAGCGAACGGATCGGTGCCATGACATCCGCCTGCGCCTGATAGAGCTGGTAGATCATCGGCGTCGTCGCTGTGCTTTCCATCCGATCGGCGGTCGCCGCCCCCCGCCGACACCCGGCTGCCGATATCCGGCTTTCCCGCGCAGTCTCGCATGTGCCATATTGCACCGCAACATCCCTGAGCGCGACGCATCCCCGAACCTGCGAGACCTGGCACCATGCCCGAGGCGACCCTGCTGATCAGCAGCAAGAACTACTCGTCGTGGTCGTTGCGCGGTTTCCTGCTGGCGCGGCTGTCCGGCCTGACATTCGAGGAAAAGGCGGTCGATCCGGATCACCCCGCCACCCGGGCCGAGCTGCTGCTGCAGTCCTCCTCGATCCGCGTGCCGTGCCTGATGCATGACGACATCCAGGTGTGGGACACGCTGGCGATCGCCGAATACCTGAACGAGCTGCGGCCGGCGGCGCACATGCTGCCCAGGAACCGCGCCGCCCGCGCCCGCTGCCGTTCGATCGCCGGCGAGATGCATTCCGGGTTTTCCGCGCTGCGCGCCTCCCTGCCGATGAACCTGCGCGCTTTCCGACCCGGCTTCGTCGTGTGGTCCGCGGCACGGGCCGACATCGACCGCATCATCGAGATCTGGCACGAGTGCCTGACAACCTGGCAGGGTCCCTGGCTGTTCGGCGCCCACGCCTCGATCGCCGACGCCATGTATGCCCCGGTCGTGACCCGTTTCCTGACCTATGACGTGCGGCTGGACGCGCCCTGCGCGGCTTACTGCGCGCACATCATGGCCTGGCCCGACATGGTCGAGTGGGTCGCGGCGGCGAAGCAGGAGCCGGAGGAGATCGAGGAACTGGAAGTCGAGTTCTGATCGGACGTTTGATCGGGGCCCGGCGCGTGGCCTGGCAACCCCGGCAGGGAGTGCCTCATTACGCCGCGCGAATAGCAAGCGAGTTCAAGTTTCGTTGGCGGGCAAACGTTCATTAAATGTTCACGTTTTGGGCGTCTTATTGGGGCGACGGAGCCGCTCACCGATGTGCCCGTTTAGCCGGCCGGCAGAATGCTCAGGCATCAATTTCGTCCAGGTTCGGGCAATGGCGCCACTGGGTGACGCGAAGGCATCACGGAGAACCACGATGCTCACGTTCCTAAACAACTTCATGCCAGCGACTGAAGGTGCCGAAGGTATTGACGTACCCCGCGACGCCGATTGTCCATCCCCACGGGTGCCGGCACAAACGCGACGGGCCAACAGGGAATTTTGCGCTGTTCTGCACGTGCTGATGTTGATATCTGGCCTGTTGCTGACGTGGACCGCGCTCTGCTTTGGTTAGGCAATCGTTCATAAATGGCGACCGTCACAATGGTCCGCCCGGTGCCAGCGCCGGAAGCATTGGCCCTCGCTCGGCTTGCACGTGTGCCGGCTTGCGCCTGTGCCGGCTTGCGCCTGTGCCGGCTTGCGCCTGTGCCGGCTCGCGCCGTGACCGCGCCCGGCGCGGTACGCCCGTGCGAAGGTGCGTTGCGAGATGTACAGCGCACCGAACTAAGACTGCGGTCACGCAACTCGTTGCCCCGCTCCTCGGAGCACTCGAGGCATCAGCCTGCCGCCCGTGCCAACCGAACCAGCTCCGCCCGCACCCCACCCGCATCCGCGACCGGTGCCGACCAGGCAACGCGCACGACCTGCTCCCCCTGCGCCAGATCGCAGCCGTCAACATCCACTGCGACCATCCGCCACGCCCCGGGCGCACCGGAGATCCGCGCCATCGCATCGGGATGATCTTCGTTGCAATGCGCCATGATCCCCCCCGCCGCCGCCGCGATTGCCGCCACCGCATCGGGCTCGGGCGTCAGGTCCGCCAGCCGTAGCCGCGCCGCGCGGGCGAACCCACCGACATACAGCCCGCCCATCGGCCGGATGCGCCACAGCGCGAAATCGCCGAAGTCCGCATACAGCGACGCATAGGGATGCACCGCCAGATACCGCGCCTTCAGCCCCGGGTCGTCGATCACCTCGGCCAACCCAGTGACCGTGGCGCGCGGCGCCGTCTGCGGGTTTGCCCCCGCCGCCGCCCCCACCACCAGCACCGAGCACCGCGGCTCGGCCCGCAGATGCCGCGTATGCTCCGACAGGGACGACACCAACAACAGCAGCCCCAAGTCGGGCGCCATCGCCGGGGTGACCAGCGAGGCAAACGGCTGCCCGGCCAGCGAGGTCGCCAGCGTCCCCGACCGCGCGGCGCGCAATAGCTTCCGCGCGGCCCAAGCCGGAGCGTCAACCGGCGCATCGACCGCAGCGTCCGCCGGCGTTTCGACCCGCGCATCGACCGGAGCGTTCGTCAGCGCATCGACCGGCTCACCAACCTGCGCATCGGCCGGCGCACCCGCCGGTGTGTTCCCTGGCGGCGCGCCCGGTGGGTTATCGCTCATGCTGCTTCCTCTCGCGTGGCGATCAGCGCGTCGGTCTCGACCACCTCGGTGACTATCCCACCTTTGGTGAACGGTTCCAGCGCACGCACGACCTCCTCGGACAGCGCCTCGACGCGGGCGCCGAGCCGGGCCGGACTGCTGCCCGACTGCGACAGGACACGCTCGACCAGCGTCGCCACCGGGATGCGCCTGCGATCGATCGCGGCGACACGGTCAAGGCGGCAGAACGCGGAGTCGAGCAGGAATGCCTCATGGGGTATCCGGTCGGCGCCACGTTGCGGACGCTCGCCGGCGGGATCGCGGTAGCGCTCCAGCACCTCGCGCCACGGCGCCCGCCAGGCGTTATCCGGCAGCTCCGGATGCGTATCGCCGAATAGCACCACCGCGCCGCCCGGCTCGATCATGGCGTCCAGTCGGCGCAGCGTCTCGGCGCGCTCCATCCAGTGGAACGACCGCCCCATCACCGCCAGGTGGAACCGGCCGAACGCCGGGCCAAGATCGTACGAGCTGGCCTGCAGGAAGCGGATCGGCGCGCCATCGGCCGCCTGGCGCGCCAGACGCAGCATTTCCGGCTCCGGGTCCACCGCCAGCACGTCCGCGGCAAATGGCGCAAATGCCAGCGCGAGCTGTCCCGGCCCGCAGCCCAGATCCAGCACCCGTCCGCTGCGCGCCCCGCTGCCCTGCAAGCGCCGAGTGCGCTGCAAGTCCTCACTCTGCACGCCGCCAGCCTGCACCGCGCCCGCCTGCACGACGCCAGTCTGCACGCCGGCAGTCTGCAAAGCCGGACTGCCGGGCAAGCCGGTCAGCGCCGCCACACGCGCGATCAGCCGGGGCGGGTAGGGCGGTCGGCCCGCCAGATAGTGCGGCGCAGCCGAGTGAAATCGGTGGGGAAGGAATGCAACCGGCACCGCCATATTTCGTTCACCTCGCGTCCGCAAAGCGCCACAATCCTGTGGCACATCATCCTCGACCCGGAAAGATGGAGCCCGCCATGACCCTCGCCTCGACGATGACCTCCAGGGAATCGACGCCGCGCGAAGCCAACGCCAAGCAGACCATCGCCCTGGTGGACGACGACCGCAACATCCTGACCAGCGTCGCCATGACCTTGGAACAGGAAGGCTACCAGGTCCGCACCTACACCGACGGCGAAAGCGCGCTGCAGGGCCTGACCGCCCGCCCGGTCGACCTTGCCGTGCTCGACATCAAGATGCCGCGGATGGACGGGATGGAGCTGCTGCAGCGGCTGCGCACGCGCAACGCCATGCCGGTGATCTTCCTCACCTCGAAGGACGAGGAGGTGGACGAGCTGATGGGCCTGCGGCTCGGCGCCGACGACTACATCAAGAAGCCATTCAGCCAGCGCCTGCTGCTGGAGCGCATCCGCGCCCTGCTGCGCCGCAACGAGGCCTCGCGCGCCGAAGGCTCCGGCGCCTCGCCGGCGGGCGTGATGGTGCGCGGCGAGCTGGTGCTGGACGACACCAAGCACCAGTGCACCTGGCGCGGCCAGGACATCCAGCTCACCGTGACGGAGTTCCTGCTGGTGAAGGCGTTGGGCGCGCGGCCCGGCATGGTAAAAAGCCGCGACCAGCTCATCGACGCCGCTTATGGCGAGAATATCTATGTCGACGACCGCACCATCGACAGCCACGTGAAGCGCATCCGCAAGAAGTTCCGCACGGTCGACGACAGCTTCAACCAGATCGAAACCCTGTATGGCATCGGCTACCGTTACAAGGAGCGCTGACCAGCTCCCAGCGTCGGAATTCAACCGCCCGGCGGTGTCGACCGGCGGGGGGACCGCGGGTGGGATCGGGGGGGCCGCCGCGGGCGCCGAGGAACGGCGCGCGCGGGCGGCTCGTGGCCCGCGCTGGGTCTCGCCGTTGCTGCGCCGCATCCTGCTGGTCAACGCGCTGCCGCTGGTGCTGCTGGTGGCGGTGCTGCTGTACCTCGATCAGTATCAGACCGGCCTGCTGCAAGCCGAGGTGCTGGTGCTGCGCGAGCAGGCACGCATCTATGCCGGCGCATTGGGTGAGAGCGCGGTGCGGCTGACCGCCTCGGACGCGCCGCGGATCGATCAGGACATCGCCGTGCCGCTGCTGCGCCGGCTGACTGAGCCGACCCCGGACGCCCAGGCGAAGCTGTATGGCCCGGATGGCACGGTGCTCGCCGATTCGCGGGTGCGCGCCAGTCCAACCGGCTCGGTACTGACTGAGCCGCTGCCTCCGCCGGTCGATCGCGGTCAGGTGCTGGGCACCATCGGTCGGATCTACGATAGCGTGCTGGCCCTGCTGCCGCATCCGCTGCCGACCCCGCTGGTGGTCGACGTAACGCCGGGTGCGCCGGGCCTCGATTGGCAGCCCGACGTCAAGGAGGAGGTGAAGCTAGACACCCCCGGGCAGAGCCACGAGATGCCGCCCTATATCCGCCGCACGCGCGACAACCGACTGCTGGTGACGGTCGCCGAGCCGGTGGAGCGTGACGGCCATACCGTCGGCATCGTACTGCTGACGCGCGAGGCGCGCGAGGTCGATGCCTCGCTGTTCGCGGTGCGCATGTCGATCCTGGCGCTGCTCGGCTTGGCGCTGGGGCTGACGGTGCTGCTGTCGTGGTACCTGTCGCTGACCATCGCGCGGCCGATCCAACGGCTGACCGGCGCCGCCGCGGCGATGCGCGAGGGCCAGGGCCGGTCCGGCAGCGTTCCGAAGCCGCTGCTCGCGCGGCGCGACGAGATCGGCGCGCTGGCGGTGGCGCTGTCGGACAGCGCCGCCGCGCTGTGGGCGCGCATGGACGCGATCGAGCAATTCGCCGCCGACGTGGCGCACGAGATCAAGAACCCGCTGACCTCCATCCAGAGCGCGATCGAGACGCTGCGCCGCATCGAGGATCCGGTGCCGCGCCAGCGCCTGCTGGCGATCATCGCCGAGGATGTGATGCGGCTCGACCGGCTGATCAGCGACATCTCCGACGCCTCGCGCATCGACGCCGAGCTGTCGCGCGTCGCGACCGAGCAGGTGGACGTGGCGCCGATCATGGAGAACCTGAAGGAGCTCGACGACGCCACCCGCGATGCGGACAGCCCGCGGCTGCTGATCGACGTGCCCCCCGGCGCCAACCTGACGGTTCGGGCGGTGGGGGACCGGCTGGTCCAGGTGCTGCGCAACCTGCTCGGCAACGCCCATTCGTTCAGCCCGCCGAACGGACGCATCTGGCTGCGTGCCCGCGAGGAGCCGACGCTGGTTGCCATCATCGTCGAGGACGAGGGTCCGGGCATCCCGGAGGCCAAGCTGGAGCACATCTTCGACCGGTTCTACACCGAGCGGCCGCGCGGGGAGCGGTTCGGCCAGCATTCCGGTCTTGGCCTGTCGATCAGCCGGCAGATCGCCGAGGCGCTGCGCGGGCGCATCTCCGCCGAGAACCGGCGCGGCGCCAAGGGCAACACGATCGGCGCCCGGTTCACGGTGTGGCTGCCGAAGGCGTAAGCGCACGCGGCGTCGGTGACGGGATTGGGGCGCTATGGGCTTGATCAGCGCCAAAATGGGTCCGGCGTCTTGAGCCTACGCCGTCACTGATGACACGGTCGCGAGCGCGTCCAAATGACTGCGGAGCTCACGCACGCTGAATGCCAGCTTGTAGTCCCACCTGCCGAACTCCCCGGTCGCGTTGACCGCCGCGCACCAACGATG
This sequence comes from Acetobacteraceae bacterium, assembly GCA_003151425.1. GTDB lineage: Bacteria > Pseudomonadota > Alphaproteobacteria > Acetobacterales > Acetobacteraceae > Palsa-883. Next base: position 3,707 of record PLXO01000025.1, on the reverse strand, counting down.
GGCAGCTTGCGCTTTCACCTCGGAAAGCCCACCCCAGTCCGCCCCCTTCATCTCGGCGATCAGGAAGTGGTCCGCCGCGTCGTTCAGGCGAATGACGAAGTCGGGCAGGTATTCCGACGGCTTGCCGTTGTGCAGATAGGGGATCGTGAAGTTCAGCCCGTCGTTCTTGATGTAGGCGCCGACCAGCGGATGCTCATCCAGCAACCCCGCCGCCGCAGCCTCCCACATCGAGTCGACGATCACCAGGTTGACGTGGCTGCGCACCGCCTCGCGCACCTGCTTGGCAGTGAACAGGCTGATATCCGCGGTGGCGCAGGGACGATCGCGATCCAGGTCGGGAACCTCCGGCGCCTCGCCAGCCTCCGTGTCGGGACGGATGGCCGCCAGCAGCCGCTCGGTGATCCAGCCGTAGTAGGGCGACAGGAACGCGTCGATGCGCTCGGTCGGCGGCAGTGGGTCCACCTTCTCCGCGATGTAGCGCTGCACGATGCCCAGCACCTGGGGGAACAGCACATGAGGTGGTGCCTCGCAGGTGTCTTGCTCCGCATAGTGCCGCGTCAGGTCCGCCGCCATCTGGAAGCACAATTGCTGCACGCGATGGTCGCGATGGAACGCCGCGAGATCGGCACGGATTAGCCCGCCGGGCGCCAATGCGCTTGGCCGCCCCTGGTTGAGCATCGCCGCCAGGTCTGATTGCGGCGGAATGGCGGACGGATCGAGCACCATGCGCGCCACCGCAGGCCAGTCCAGCACGGCGATGCGATTACGTACCCCGATCGAATAGCCCAACACCCGCGGCACCGTGATGGCGAACTGCGACTTCTGCGGCACGGCGTGGATGCGTCGTTGCGGAGGACGCGGTTTCGGGGTGGCGCCGGTCGCCTTGAACGGCACCACCTCGAACGGCACACCGAACACCTGCGCCACTTCCTCGTCGAATCGGTCGTCCTCGTTCAGGTTGTAGAACCGCCGGCGTAACGCGCGCCCCACTACCTGCTCACACAGAAGCTGCGACTGAAACGGCCGCAGCCCGACCACATGCGTGACCGTGTTGCAGTCCCAGCCCTCCGTCAGCATACCGACGCTGACGATGCAGCGGATGTCACGGCCCGGCGGATAAAGCGGCCGGTCCAGCTTCGTCGCCAGTTCCTCGAATCCCTCGGGATAGATTGGCCGGCCTTGCGGATCGGCCGGCCAGTGCATCTTGCCGACCGTGTCCAGGATCAGCCTCATCCAGGTGTTGTCGTCCGACTTGGCGTTGCCGGTGTCGGTCTCATGCACCACGCCAGTATCGATGCGGATTGTAACCGTGCGGTCCGGCGTGTTGCGCAACTCGGGCTTGTTCAGAGACGGGATGTTCGGCGGCCGCTTGTCCTCGCCGATCCACTCGTACAGCGTGCGAGCAATCCGCTTGTTCTTACACACCAAGATGAACACCGGCGGACGTGGATCGTCATCCGCCGCCCACTCCTTGCGTTTCTCGTTCCACATCCCGCCAAGGATCTCGATCGGCTGATGCGAATATTTCAGGATCGCTTCCGGCCGCGGGCTGCCACGTTTCGTGCCGCGCTCGGCCGCGGTGAGTTTCGGCAGGATCCACGCCCAGATGTTGAAATACGCCGGCAACGCCGTGCCGCTGCCATCGCGTGATACAAGTTGCGGCACTTTCACCAATCCGCTCTCGATAGAGTCGGTCAGGCTAAAATCGCTGACCACCCAGGGAAACACGGTGTTGGTCGCGTTTCCCATCCGCCCGAGGTAGTACGGCGTGGCGCTCAGGTCGATGCACATGTTGATGCCGCGCTTGCTGGCGATCTTGTCCAGCCCGTCGATCCAGACCGTCGCCTCCTTGCGGTTGGCCTCTTCTTCGTCCGCCTCTTCCTCTTCTTCGCCGTCTTCTTGATCGTCCTCCTGCTCGTCAGCGCGCGGCGGGATGCGATAGGCGTGGTGCGCCTCGTCGTTGATCACCAGGATGTTCTGCCGTCCGCCGGCCTCCTTCAGGACGCGATCCACCAGGGCGGTGTCGCTTTCGATGTAGCGCGTGACGGTCACTTCTGCTTTTTGCACGTTGCCGGCTGCATCGGTCTCTTCGCTGCGCACGCGGATCGTCCCGGCAGCCTTGGCGGCGGCGTAAGCTTGCGGTGTGTAGTAGCGGCTGCCGCGCGCCGAGGTCATCCGGTCGGCGATCACAATTTTCTCGTCGCGGACCTCCGGCTTTCCCGCCTTTACCACCCGCGCACCGCCGCCCCCTTCCGGCGTACCGGGCTCGAATTCGTGCCAGTTCTTGATCAGCACCCGGCCGCGCGACAGGTCCGCCATCATCGCCGGCGGCACCAGGTCGCGCGTGCGATACAGGCTGGCATCGCCGGTGCGCGGATCGAGCTCGCCCAGCCGCCGGCGGATCGTTACGTTAGGGCAAATGATCAACACCGTATCGGAAAACCGAGCGTCGCCGCGATCCGCCTGTTTGTTCAGGATCGACCACGCGGCCAGCATCGCCGCAACCGTGCTCTTGCCGGTGCCGGTCGCCATCTTGCAGCAGCGTCGCTCGAACCCCGAATAGCCTTGCGCGCGCCGTTCCTCGCCCGGATCGTCGCGCGGGACCGTCACGCCGGTCAGGAAATCCGCGCGCGCCTCGGTCAGGAAGACGATGGTCTCCACCGCTTCCTTCTGGGCGAAGAACAGGCGCGGGTCGCGGCCGTCGCGTTCCCACCAGCCGAGCAGTTCGGCCGTGACGCGAGAAATGCCCGGTCGGTCGGCCGCGCGCCATTCCGCCAGGCGGACGCGGATGCTGTTGACCAGTGGCATCTCGCGCCAGAGGCCGCGGCTGCCAGCGGGACCCTGCACGCCGGCACGCGGGTCGCGGTACCAGTAGCCGGCGGTGCGACGGCCAGGCAGGCGCTGCGGTGGCTCGCCCTCACGCAGGTCCCAGTATTCGGCGGGTTCAACGAACGGCGAGTTGAGGATCGGGGTGGGAACCTCGAATCCGCCACTGGCTTCCAGTGCGCCGCTCATGTCCGCACCATAGGCGTCTGCGAGCCTCGACGTTCGCCTCCGGCAGCAGATTGCGGACGTGCCGAGGCAGCGGTCAACGCTTTGGCAAGCTTTGACCGCCAGTGTCGCAAGGAAGAAAATTGAACCGTGGATGAGCGCAGATGAACGCAGATAAGGCCGAACTCAACCGCCTTTCCAATCTGATCATTGGGTGCGCGCTGGCCGTCGCCACGACGCTTGGGCCGGGCTTCGTCGAGAAGGTCTATGAGAACGCGCTTGCCCACGAACTTCGCAAGGTCGGGATTTCCGTGGCGCAGCAACGCGGCGTCGTGGTTCGGTACGATGGCGCCGTCGTTGGGGAGTACGCCGTAGATCTTCTGATCGAGGATTCGGTTGTTGTCGAGCTTAAAGCCGTCATCGCACTGAACAATATCCATCGTGCCCAATGCCTGAACTACCTCAAGGCAACCGGCCTGCACATGTGCCTTCTGTTGAACTTCGGCAGCCCACGCCTGGAAATCAAACGTCTTGTTCGGGATCTTTGAGTCATTGGCCGTATTTGTGCTCATCTCCGGTAAATCCCGGATGCTTGCCGCGAAGCGAAGAAATTTGAACCGCAAATAGGCGCAAATGGGTCCGTGCCGAGCCGGCCTTTCGAGCTAAACTTCAGCTTCGCGTCGGTCTGCCGATCCACTTCGGCAACCCGCACGCGA
>PLXO01000048.1 GCA_003151425.1 Acetobacteraceae bacterium | reverse complement strand
CCCTGCGCCATCTTGATCTGCAGGTCGTCGGCGTTGACCAGGTATTCCGCCGTCACGCCAAACCGGCCGGAGGCGACCTGCTTGATCGCCGATCGCATCGAATCGCCGTTCGGCAGCCGCTTGTAGCGATCGGATTCCTCGCCGCCCTCGCCGGTATTCGACTTGCCGCCGATGCGGTTCATCGCGATCGCCAGCGTGGTGTGCGCCTCGCGCGAGATCGAGCCGAAGCTCATCGCGCCGGTGGCGAAACGCTTGACGATGTCGGCGGCGGACTCGACTTCCTCGATCGGCACCGGTTGCTCGGCGAAGCGCAGCTCCATCAGGCCGCGCAGCGTCAGTAGCCGTTCGTTCTGGTCGTTGATGGTGTGCGCGAACGCGGCATAGTCCTCGACCGAGTTGCCGCGCACGGCGTGCTGCAGGCTGGCAACCGATTCCGGCATCCATGCATGCGTCTCGCCGCGCAGGCGGAACGCGTAGTCGCCGCCGACATCGAGCATGTCGCGATAGATCGGGTTTTCCCCATAGGCGTTGCGATGGCGGGCAACAGCTTCCTCGGCGATTTCGGTGAAGCCGACGCCCTCGATGGTCGTTGCGGTGCCGGTGAAGCAGGTCTCGACGAACGCGCTGGACAGGCCGACCGCGTCGAAGATCTGCGCGCCGCAATAGGACTGGTAGGTGGAGATGCCCATCTTGGACATCACCTTCAGCATCCCCTTGCCGACCGCCTTGTGGTAGTTCTTTTGCACCTCAAGGGCTTTCAGCGGCAGCCCGTTCTGTACGCGGAGCTGCTCCAGCGTTTCGAAAGCGACATAGGGATTGATCGCCTCGGCACCGTAGCCGGCAAGCGCGCAGAAATGGTGCACCTCGCGCGCCTCACCGGTCTCGACCACCAGGCCGACCTGATCGCGCAGCCCCTGGCGGATCAGGTGGTGATGCACCGCGGCGGTGGCGAGCAGGGCGGGGATCGGGATGCGATCGGCGGAGACCGCGCGATCGGACAGCACCAGGATGTTGTGATCGGCCAGCACCGCGTCCGTCGCCTCGCGGCAGATGCGTTCCACCGCGCGCTGCATGCCCGCCGCACCCTCGTTCGCCGGCCACGTCGTGTCAATCGTGCAGGTGCGGAAGGCACCGCCCGCCAGCGTATCGATCGTGTGGATCTTCTCCAGATCGGCGTTGGTCAGGATCGGGTGCGATACTTCCAGCCGGTAGTGCGATCCCGCGTGGTGGCCCAACAGGTTCGGTCGCGGACCGATCATCGAGACCAGCGACATCACCAGTTCTTCCCGGATCGGATCGATCGGTGGATTGGTGACCTGGGCGAAGTTCTGCTTGAAGTAGTTATACAGCAGCTTCGGCTTGACCGAGAGCACAGCCAACGGCGTGTCGGTGCCCATCGAGCCCACCGGATCGTCGCCGTCGCGCGCCATCGGCTCCAGGAAGAACTGCAGGTCTTCCTGGGTGTAGCCGAACGCCTGCTGATGGCGCAGCAGGGTCTCAACGTCGTTCGGTCGCGGCGGTGTCCGGTGATCGGAGCTGTCCGGCAGCTCCTCCAGCTTGAACTGCGTGGCCTTCAGCCAGTCGGCATAAGGATGGGCATTGGCCAAGGTGCGCTTGATCTCGGCATCGTCGATGATGCGGCCCTCTTCCAGGTCGATCAACAGCATCTTGCCGGGTTGCAGGCGCCACTTGCGGAGGATTTTTTGTTCCGGTACCGGCAGCACGCCGGCCTCGGAGGCCATGATCACATGGTCGTCGTCGGTAATGATGTAGCGCGCCGGCCGCAGCCCGTTGCGGTCCAGCGTGGCGCCGATCTGCCGCCCGTCGGTGAAGGCGATCGCCGCCGGGCCGTCCCAGGGTTCCATCAGCGCGGCGTAATATTCGTAGAAGGCGCGCCGCTTCGGCCCCATCAGTTTGTTGCCGGCCCAGGCTTCCGGAATCAGCAGCATCATCGCGTGCGCCAGCGAGTAGCCGCCGGCGATCAGGATCTCCAGCGCGTTGTCGATGCAGGCGGTGTCCGATTGGCCGTGCGGAATGATCGGCCACATCTTGTTCAGATCCGGTCCGATCAGCTCCGACGACATCGACCGCCGGCGGGCATACATCCAGTTGACGTTGCCGCGGACGGTGTTGATCTCGCCGTTGTGCGCCAGGAAGCGATACGGATGCGCCAGCTTCCACGACGGGAACGTGTTGGTGGAGAAGCGCTGATGCACCAGCGCCAGCGCCGATTCGGTCAACGGATCGCGCAGATCAAGATAGAAACTGCCGACCTGCGGGGCCAGCAGCAGCCCCTTGTAGACTATGGTGCGGGTCGAGAACGACGGCATGTACAGATCGCCGAGGCCCGGCAGGTTCCGCTTGCTCTCCACAGCGCGCATGTTGTTCAGGATCTGCTTGCGGATCGCCAGGATCTTCCGTTCGAATGCGTCCTGATCCTTGAGCCGCGGATTGGCTGAAATGATCGCCTGACGGATCACCGGCATCGTTTCGATGACGCGTTGGCCGAGCCCGGTCAGGTCGATTGGCACGTCGCGCCAGCCGATCAGGGCCTGGCCCTCGGCGGCGACCACCTTTTCGAAGTGGGTGACGGCGAACTCGCGTGCGGCTTCCTGCTGTGGCAGGAAACACATCGCGACCGCGTAGCGGCCGAAGGGCGGTAGCTTCACCCCGGACTTGTCCGCCCAATGGCGCAGCAGGCGATCGGGCATTTGGATCAGGCAGCCGGCGCCGTCGCCCACAAGTGGGTCGGCCCCGACCGCGCCGCGATGGTCGAGGTTGACCAGGATCTCCAGGCCGCGACTGATGATTTCGTGCGACTTGCGGCCCTTGATGTTGGCCACGAAGCCGACCCCGCACGCATCGTGTTCGTTGCGCGGATCGTAGAGTCCCTGTGGTTCCGGAAGGCCCATCGTCGGTCGCTTTTCACCTGATGCCGGATGCGGAATAGCCCGGCAGGTCGCCAGAAAATTGTATTGGGCACGCGAAGCCGGGCCGCCCCGCTATGGGCCCCGGCCAGGGCATCCACAGGAAACTATCCGCCGGTTCGCTGCGCTGCAACAGACTTCTGTCACGGTGGCAGGCGCCGGCCTGTGCCGAAGGGCCGAACGCCGGGACAACGCCCGACCCACTTCGGGGTGCCGCGGTGCGCCTAGGCATGTCGCGTGACCGCACGATCTGGTATGGCCGCCCAGCCATCAGGTTGGGGGAGGAGCGCCCGCATGAGCGCATCGACGAAATCACGCGCGGTCGGCGCCGCCTGGGACGACGCGTGGCTGCTCGACGGCGTGCGCACGCCGTTCGCCGACTACAACGGTCCGCTCGCCCAGGTCTCGCCGACCGATCTTGGCATCAAGGTGGCGCGCGCCGTGCTGGATCGCGCCGGGGTGTCGGGCGACGACGTCGGCACCGTCATCACCGGCAACATGACGCAGGCGAGTTTTGACGCCTACATGCTGCCGCGCCATGTCGGCCTCTATGCCGGCGTGCCGATCGAGGTGCCGGCGCACATGGTCCAGCGCGTCTGCGGCACCGGGATCGAGGTGCTGATGCAGGGCGCCGACGCGGTCACCCATCGCGACGCGGGCGTGGCGCTATGTGTCGGCACCGAAAGCATGAGCCGCAACCCGGTGGCGGCGTACACGCATCGCGGCGGGTTCCGCCTCGGCCAGGTGGAGTTCAAGGATTTTTTGTGGGAGGCGCTGCTCGACCCGGCGCCCGGCCGCACCATGGGCGGGACGGCGGAGGAGCTGGCCCGGCGCTATCAGATCACGCGGCGCGAGGTGGACGAATTCGCCGCCCGCAGCTTCGACCGTGCCCTGGCGGCGCGCGACTTCCTGGACGGCGAGATCGTGCCGGTCGGCAGCGAAACGTTTTCCCGGGATGGCTACACGGATCGCGGCATTTCGGTGCCCCGCAAGGCCGGTAGCGTCACCAGCGACACGCATGTGCGCCCGTCGCCGATCGAGACGCTGGCCGAGCTGCGGCCGGCGTTCGGCGGCGTGCAGACCGCAGGCAACAGTTCCGGCATGGTGGACGGCGCCGCTGCCGGCCTGGTGTGCTCCGGCGCCTATGCGAGAAGCGCCCATGGGCGAAGCGCCCAGGGGAGAGGCGAGGGCGCGCGCCACGCCGGCACCACGCCGCTGGCTCGTCTGGTCGCCGGCGTTGCGGTCGGCTGCCCGCCGGAGGTGATGGGCATCGGCCCGGTCCCGGCGATCAATGCGCTGCTGGAACGGGTCGGCCTGCGGCTCGATGCCATCGACCGGATCGAGATCAACGAGGCGTTTGGCGCCCAGGTGTTGGCCTGCGCGCGCGAGCTCGGACTGGACCAGGACAAGCTCAACGTGAACGGCGGGGCGATCGCGATCGGCCATCCGCTGGCAGCGACCGGCGTTCGCCTCGCCGTCACGGTGGCGCGCGAGCTGCGGCGCGCGGGCTTGCGCTACGGGATCGCCTCGGCCTGCATCGGCGGCGGGCAGGGCATCGCGCTGCTGTTGGAAAATCCGGCCGCGGCATAGCGCGCCGCACACCCCGCTTACTATCACCGCGCCATGCGCTACAGATCCAAGCGCAACGCCTGCTCACCTCGGCAACGACCCGCACACTCTTGGGAGAGATCGGAATGGCTCAGCACATCGACTATTACGTTTCGCTCAATTCGCCGTGGACGCATCTCGGCGCGGCGCGGATCGAGGCGCTGGCGGCGAAGTATGGCGCCAGCATGCGTGTCTATCCGGCGGATTTCGGCTCGATCTTCGCGTCCTCGGGCGGGCTGCCGCTGCCGAAGCGCTCGCCGCAGCGCCAGGCGTATCGGCTGCAGGAGCTGCGCCGCTGGCGTGATCATCTCGGCATTCCGATCAATATCCAGCCGAAATTTTTCCCGTCCAGCGAGGCGCTCACGTCCGGCTGCGTGATCGCGCTGCGCGAGACGATGGGCGACGCGCCGGCGATCAGGCTGGCACACGCCGTGCTGCACGCGGTGTGGCAGGAGGAGAAGAACCCGGCCGATGCCGCGACCCTGGCGGCGCTGATCACCGACTGCGGGCTGGATGCGGACGCCGTAATGAAGTTAGGTGCCGAGCCACGTTGGGCGGAGCAGCGGACCGCGGACACGCAAGCGGCGCTCGACCGTGGGGTGTTCGGCGCGCCGAGCTATGTGATCGGGGACGAAATATTCTGGGGTCAGGATCGTCTGGAGTTCGTGGAGCGGCATTTGGCGCGTGGATAGTGTTCGTGCCCGGCGCCGAAAGTATTGACCTACCCCTGCCGATGGCCATGACGTATGGGCAGCGCGCGTGCGAACAGACCGAGGGGCAACGGGTGTGGTGGTGGGTATAATCGACACGCAGCCAGCCGCAAGCCGATGCCGCGAAGGGTGCACTGTCTTGGGTGCCTGGTATACCCAATGTTCGAAGGAATCTGGCTCCTGCCGCATGACAGAAGGCAAGAATCACCACAGAGACACAGAGACACAGAGCAGAAGGACCAAGTGATCGGCTTGATATTCGTCTCTGTGCCTCTGTGGTGGTTCTTTGTTCCTTGCCTATCCGGTTGTCGCACACAGCCGCAACATCTGGTGTGAGGAATCTCTAGAGATGGGTGGCAGTCCACCACCAATAGTGGTCGTCTGTGTCAACCGGATAGGCAAGCTTTGTTCCTTTCAGTTATCAAAGACACGGACATCTACGGGTAAGAGGTATATCATTGGTTGCGGGTTCGGGGTGATAAGCACGGTGCGGCTCTGCCGGTTGCTCAACTTCGGCAAGTCCCGTCTGGAGATCCGGCGATTTGCCAAGGTTCTTGAAAGCACCCGGAACATCTGCCTGCATCTGTAGTTGAAATTGCTTGCTTGCGAAAGCGCGCAGGCCCCAAGTCACTGCTTGCTGCGCCCGACACGTTCGTCGGCTTGGCGAAGTCGGCCGTCAACGTGGTCAACATCCTTTGATGAGCGGTGCGTGGCGAAGCGAGAGAACTTCATTCTCTGTCCCCTAGAGCATGTTCACCTTGACTGGAATCGCCGGCCCCAGCTGTCATCGCCCCGCCTGTCATTGCGAGGAGCGCAGCGACGCGGCAATCCCCCGCGACAGGGGATTGCCGCGTCGCTGCGCTCCTCGCAATGACAGAGTGCGTTTCCGGTCGCAATGACAGAATGCGTTTCCGGTCAGGGTGAAAATGCTCTAGTCGTGCTGTGTCAGGTGGTACTTTGAGGGCGCGCACTGCTGGTGCTGCACCGCGCTGGGGCTCATCCGGTGCATACGGTCGCACCGCACCGCCTGCGCCGGGTGGTGGCGGACACCCGGGTGTGGGGGAAAGCACGGCGGGGAGGCATGACCCCATGCAACGTGAGGAAGGCGGCATCGTGAGCCGGCGTTTTGCCGACGGTCGTTCAGCGGCCAACTCCAACGGCAAGGACGGTGGGGGCCGAGCGACTGGCCGCAGGGACAGCCGTTGCGGGGATGGCCGGATCAAGTCCGGCCATGACGGGGGAGGGTTCGGCCATGACGGGGGAGAGTCCGGCCATGACGGGGGAGAGTCCGGCTCAGGCCGCCGCCTCCATGGCCTGGGCGACCGCAATCAGCGCGATGTCGCTGCCGCGCCCGCCGATGATCGACAAGCCGATCGGCACCCCATCGATTGTCGCGCCGGGCAGGTTGACCTGCGGCACCCCGGTCAGCCCGCCTTGCGCGCACAGGCAGGTGATGCGATCTCGCAACGGGTCCAGCACCGGCAGCGGCAGTCCCTTCCTCGGCGCCGGGAACGGAGTCGTCGGCAGGCACAGGATCGTGCCGGGCGGCAGCAGATAGGCCATCCGCCCGCGCGCCTCCTGGCGCATCAGCGCCGCCCAGCTTCGCTCGGATGCCGGGATCTGTGACCCGGCGACCAGGCCTCGTGCGACGCTGAACGCAAAGCGTGGATTCTCGCGCTGGACCCAGGCCTGGAACGTCTGCCAGGCCTCGACGGGCTGCAACGTGCGCTGCGCCCGCGCCCAGACCGACAGCCCCTGCGGCGCCATGACCTCGTCCCGCGCCGATCCGATCAGTTTCGCCAGTTTGTCGACCATCGGTCGCAGCGCGGCGGCAACCTCCGGATCGGCGAATCCGAAGGCGTCAACGGCGATCAGCAGAGTGTGGGGCAGCAGCATGCGGGGCAGCGCGGGGCCAACCGCCTCGCCGAGCAACACGCTGAACACGCGCGCAAACGTCGTGGCGTCGCGGGCGAACCAGCCGGTGGTGTCGGAACTCGGCGCCTGCGGCAGCATGCCGGCGAGGTTCAGCCGTCCATGCGTCGGTCGAATGCCATACAGCCCGCAGAAGCTGGACGGCACCCGCACTGACCCGCCGGTGTCGGTGCCCAGCGCCGTGTCGCACAGCCCGGCCGCGACCGCCGCGGCGGAGCCTGACGAGGATCCCCCCGGCACAAGATCCGGCGCCGCGCTGTTGAGCGGCGTGCCGTCGAACGCGTTCTCGCCCAGGATGCCGAGGGAGACCTCGTCGGTGATGGTCTTGCCGATCAGCGTGGCGCCGGCATCGAGCAGCGTCTGCACTGCCCAGGCATGCCGTGTGGGCACCGGGTTGGCACGCGCCCAGTCGTGGTTGCCGCCGCCCGTGGGCACGCCGGCGACGTCGAACAAGTCCTTGGCGGCGAAGCTCAACCCGTCGAGCGGTCCGCCCGGTGCGCCGTCGATGTGGATGCGTGGGCCGGGGACGAAGGCGTTGATTCGGTCGGTCATGCGATCATTTCAATAGTGGGAGGGTGGCGTGTCCAGTCCCGGGCGGGGTCAGTTCGACTTCCCACCGCTCAGAACAGCCCGAACAACCCGCGCAGGAAACCCGGTGTCAGCGCCGACAGCGGATTGACCGTCACCTCCGGATCGTCCAGCGCACCGCGCACCGAGTAGCTCGCGGCGAACATGCCGCCACCCCGCTCCGGACTGAACAGCCGCCCTACCAGCGGGATGTTGCCCAGCAGCGAATTGAAGAAGTACGCCGGCACGATGGTGCCTTCGAGGCTGATACGTTGCATATCAAGATCGATCGTGCCCCTGGCGGTCAGCCCGAGCGAGGGACTGAACGCGCGGGCGTCGGCCAGCGTCAGCGTGCCCTCGGCCAGCCGGAACGGCGCATCCAGCTTGCTGAAGCCGAGTCCGGGTCCCTGCACCACCTGGACCAGCCCGTATAGCGTCATCGCCTGCAGCAGATGCGCCAGAACCGGGGCGTCACGGATCCGGAAATCCGCGATCTCCGCTGTGCCGCTGAGCGCGTGATCTTGTGTCGTATCATCGTAGTCGGCGGTCACCGTGAGCTGACCGCCCTGCATGCGCGTGAGGATATCCAGCCCCGCCAGCAGTTCGCCGGCATTCGCCGCGGTCGCGCTGAGCGTGCGCTTGCCCTGCGCTGGCGCCCCTTGTGCGGCCCCCCCTTGTGATGATCCTGGGGCCGGCGTGATACGCACGCTGAACGGCGCGTTCGGACCGGTCAGCCCGTCCACCTCCAGGCGGTGCATCAGGCCGCCATCGCTGTCGGCCCGCGCCGCCAACGCGGTGACCGCGTGATCGCCGGCCATGATCACCCGATCGAAGCGCGCCTCCAGCGTCCAATGCGGTCCCGACGGCGGCTGTTTGCTTCGTGGCGTCCGGTCTACCGGCCGGTGCGCGAACCGCGCCGAGAGGTCGAGCGTTGGGCCGACCAGGCTGACCGCGATCAGGCCTGAAGCGGCATCCGCGCCGCTCCCCCCCTCTGGCAGCCGGGCCGCCGGCAGCCGGATGGTGGCGCTTGCCTCGGTGCGGCCGAGCACCAGCCGATCTAGCCGCACCACCGATGGCTTGCCGCCGGTGCAGGTGACGTCGCCCGTGGCGGCCACGCCATCGCCGCTCACCACGATGTTCTCGATGCCGGTCAGCCGGTCATGCGACAGCAGGAGCCGTGCCGAGACCGTTGCCGCCGCCCCGGCCGGCTTATTCCATACCAGCGGGGCGACCGTCACCGTCGCCGACTTAAGGTCGGCGGTTACGGCGACGTTGCCGGCGCCGTCGCGCCGCTCGCTCAGCGTCGCGTCCAGGCCGACCGTCCCATCCAGCGCGGCGCCGGCATCCAGCCCGATCGCGGCAAGCTGGCGTGCGCTCGGCCTGCCGCTCGCGCTGACGCGCTGCAACACCTGGGCGGGCCCGCCGGCGCGAAAATCCATACTGGCGTTCAGGTTCGCCGGAATGCCGGCCAAGGCAGCCGTGCCGCTCAGCGTCAGCCCATTCTGGGTGACGTCCAGGTCGAGGGCGCCCTGATCCAGATCGCGGCCGGCGATGACGCCGCCAAGATGCGCCCCGTCCAGATGGGCACGCGCGCGGATTGCGACCTGGTCCATGCTGAGATGCTCCTCGAGTGGAAACGAGAGCGTCAGCGTCCCGGTGACCGCGCCCGCTGGGTCGTTGAGCGGCAGCGGATGCTTGTCGAGCAGTTTCAGCCTTGGCTCGCGCAGCAGGGCGATGGCGTCCGGCAACGGCCCGGCGATCTGGCCCTCGATGGTGGCGAACTGGTCGGGATGCAACAGCCCGGTAATGCGCATCCGGCCGCCACGCAGCGACATGCCGCCGCCGCGCACCGGCAGGTCGGTTGCGCCGGCGGTTGCGGCCGCGGCGGCGGCGCGGGTTGCGGCGGCGGCGCTCGGCTGCTGATGGCCCGACCGCACAACGATCTCCAGCGTGTCCGGATCGACGATGTTCAGCACGGCGGAGCCGTTGTCGATTGGCGGCACCGGGCGCAGCCAGTGCACCACCAACCCGTCGCCGGCGAGCGTGCCGGTCGCGCGCGTCAGTGCGACGGCGGACAGATCCGGCGCCGCCTCCAGACCGATTTCGATGTGACCATCGTGCGCCATGCCCGCGGTCATGTTCTGGGTGATCCAGGCCCGCGCACCCGGCCCGACGCCCGCCGGCCAAAGCTGCGGCAGGTCGGCAAAAGCGACGCGATCAAGATCGACGCCCAGCGACGCGCTCAGATGATCGGCGCCGCGATCCACCCAGCCGGCCACCCGCAGCGTGCTGTCCGAGCCACCCGTGTGGCTCGGCACGGTGATCAGCAGGCTACGCAGATCGACGTGGTCCGCCGTCGCGTCGGCGACGCCGCTTACGCCGGTGATCGGCAACACGCCATCGGCGATCCGGATGGTGCCGGCATCGGCCCGCAACGCGAGATGGAGCGCGATCAGGCGCATCGCATCGTCGAGCTGCAGATCCGCCTCGCCCCTGACCGGCGCATCGAGTGCGTCGAGCCCGCCAAGCGCGGCCGCGCGCGGCACCAGCCGGGCGATCGAGGGGAGCATCACCGGGGTCAGCCGCAGGCGCAGCCTGATCGGTCCGTTGCCCGGTGGCAGGGTCGCGGCGGCGGTAAGTTGTGCGTGCTGGTCGCCGAGCACGAGCGTCAGGCTGGCGGTGCCGTCTACCCCGCCTTTCGCGCCGCGGGTCAGCTCGATCTCCGCGTGTGGCGCCTGCCATGTCGTGCCGAGCTGTCGGTCCACCACCACCAGGGCGGCGTCGTGGATGCGCAGCCGGAGCAACTGGCTGAACGGTCCGACGCGCGTCGCGCTGCGATCATCCACCGGTGGCTTTGCCAGTTCGGTCAGCAGGGCCAGCAGCGGCTTGGCGTCGGCGGTTGCCGTTGTGCCGACAGTCGGCTCCAACGCACCCGGCGCGGACGTTCGCGACTCCGTTGTGACCGGCTCCGTCGTCGCTGGCCCCCCCGCGCCCGACGCCGGCATGCCCGACGCCGCTGTGCCTGACGCCGCTGTGCCTGACGCCGGTATGCCCGGCGCAGCCATGCCCGACGCGATCGCGATCGTCCCATCTTCCGCCCGCACCAGGCTGATGCGAGCCTGGTCGATCTCCAGCGCGCGCAGCGTGGTGCGCCCGAACAGCAGGCCGTGCAGCGACAGCGACGCCTCCGCGCGCGGCACTGTGAGGATCTGCCTGCCGGCGGCATCGGCGAAGGCGAATGCGTTCAGCCGGATGTCCAGCGGCCGCTCCAGGCCGAGGCGGAATCCCTCCCAGACGAGCGCGGCCGATCCAATCGTGATGCGCCCGGATGTGGCGTCCTGGTTCAGCGCGGCCTCGACCCGGTTGGTGAGCCAGGGCAGTTCGAGCGGTCCCTGTGACAGCCGCCAGGACAGGGCACCAATCGCCGCTCCGCCGAGCACCGCCAGCGCCACCGCGAGCGCCGCGAGTCGGTGCAGCAGCACACCGGCATGGTGCGCCGCTTGACCAGACAGCCGCCTCACCGCCAGCCTGCGTCGGAAGCCATGCGATGAGTCCTGCCCCTCTGCGTCCAATCCCGCGCCGTCGGCCCCCGCCGACCCCGTTCCGCCTGCCAACATCCTGGCCGTGTCCGCACGACACCGGGGCGGCGCAGCGTCTGGTCGAGCGCTTTTCCGAGGTCGGTCGGGCGGAAGCGCGCCTCGCCGCGCGTCCCGCGGTGGCGGCGCTGCTGGCGGCAATCGGCGGCAACAGCCCGTTCCTTGCCGACTTGGCGGTGCGCGAGGCCGTCGCGCTGCGGGCGCTGATTACCGAGGGACCCGAGCCCGTCGTGCAGCGTGCCCTGGCGTCCATCGCGAGCCTGCCGGCGACCGCGCGGCGCGAGCGGGTCGCGGCAACGCTGCGGCAAGCCAGGCGGGTGATCGCGCTGGTGACCGCCATCGCCGATATCGGCGGCATGTGGCCGCTCGAACGTGTCACAGCGGCGCTGTCCGACTTGGCGGAGGCGGCGTTGCGCGGCGCGGTCGTGCATTTGCTGCGCGCCGCGCATGACGCGCATGAGCTGCGCCTGCCGGATCCGGACGCGCCCGAGCACGGCGGCGGGCTGACGGTGATCGGCATGGGCAAGCTGGGCGCCCGCGAACTGAACTATTCCAGCGATATCGACCTCGTCCTGCTCTGCGATCCCGCCGCCGATATATACACGCCTCGCAGCGGGGGCGACGCCCTGGGCGGCTTCACAACTCGGTTGGCGCGCGGCCTAGTCGCCCTTATGGAGGCACGCGACGCCGACGGCTATGTCTTCCGCACCGATCTGCGGTTGCGGCCGGACCCGTCGGTGACGCCGCCGGTCGTTACACTGCCGGCCGCCATCGCCTACTACGAAAGCATGGGGCAGAACTGGGAGCGCGCGGCGATGATCAAGGCGCGCCCGGTGGCCGGCGACCTGGCGTTGGGCGCGGCATTCCTGGAGGCGATCCGGCCATTCGTCTGGCGGCGCGGTCTGGACTTCGCCGCGGTCGCCGACATCCACGCCATGAAGCGGCGGATTGACGAGCATAAACTCTCGTCCCCTGGGGTTGGCGGACTGGCGGATACACGCGATCCGGTGACGCGGATCGCCGGGCACAACGTCAAGCTGGGCCAGGGGGGGATTCGCGAGATCGAATTCCTCGCCCAGACGCTGCAACTGGTGTGGGGCGGCCGCGATCCGACATTGCGCATCCAAACGACGCTCGGCGCGTTGGGCTTGCTGGCGCGCGCCGGGCATATCCCGCGCCGTGCCGCGGCGGAGCTGGAGGAAGCCTACCGGTTCCTGCGCAGCGTCGAGCACCGGCTGCAGATGGTCGCCGACCGGCAGACGCACGAGCTGCCGGAGCGGCCGGCGGAGCTGGAGCGCTTTGCCGTCTTCATGGGGTATCCGGACGCCGCACGCTTTGCCGCCGCGCTGCTGTTCCATCTGGAGCGCGTGCGCGCGCGCTACGTCGATGTGTTCGAGCTGGTGCCGGACCTGCTGTCGGAGACCGCCGGCATCGCGTCGAACCTCGACTTCCGCGGCGTTGACGACGTGCCTGCCGCCACTGCGGCCGCGTTGCACGGGTTGGGCTTCAGCAATATCGGCCGGATCACCCAGGCGGTGCGCGGCTGGGAGGCCGGGCACGCGCGGGCGCTGCGCTCGGAGCGGGCGCGCGTGCTGATGGCGAACATGCTGCCCGCGGTGCTCGCGGCGCTGGGCGGCCAGCCGCAGCCCGATGTGGCATTCGGCCGGTTCGACGCGTTCCTTGCGCGTCTGCCGGCCGGCGTGCAGATCCTGTCGCTGTTCCAGCGCAACCCGGCGCTGCTGGCGCGCGTCGCCGCGGTGCTGGGCGCCGCGCCGTCGCTGGCTGATTACCTCGCCGCCAATCCAGGCGCGCTGGACGGGTTGCTGGCGCCCGAGGAGGCGACGAGCCCGGCGCGGATGCTGCGCGCGCGGCTGGCGGACGCAAGGCTGCTGGAGGATGCGATCGCGGTCATCCGCCGCTCGGTGCGCGAGGAGGAGTTCGCCATCACCGTCGCGACGCTGGAGGCAAGGCTTGACGCCGACGCGTCGGGATTGCGCCGGTCGGCACTGGGCGATGCGGCGCTGGGCGCGCTGCTTGGGCCGGTGCTGGGCGATTTCGCCGCGCGCTTCGGCCGCGTGCGCGGCGGTGCGATGGTGGTGGTGGCGCTGGGCAAGGCGGGCGGGCGGGAGATGATGGCCGGCTCCGACCTTGACCTGATGCTGGTCTACGATCATCCCGACGAGGTCACCCAGAGCCGCGGCGTGCGTATCCTGCCGGCCAGCCAATGGTTCGTGCGCGCCGCACATGCCTATGTCGCGGCGGTGACCGCACCGGGCGTGGACGGCCAGCTCTACGCGGTGGACATGCGGCTGCGGCCGTCGGGCAACAAGGGGCCCGTCGCGGTCTCGCTTGGTGCGTTCCGCAGCTACCACGCGGGAGATGCCTGGACCTGGGAGCGCATGGCGCTGACCAGGGCGCGCGTCGTCGCCGGCCCGGCCGCGCTGCGGGCGCGCGTCGAGGCGGTGATCAGCGAGGCGATCGTCACCGCCGGCGAACCGGGGCGCATCCGTGCCGATGCCGCCGCGATGCGCGCGCGCATGCTGCGCGAGCTGCCGCCCGACGGCCCGTGGGACGTCAAACTGCGCCCGGGAGGCCAGGTGGAGGTGGAATTCATTTCCCAGGTGCTGCAACTGATCCACGCGCGGCACGATCCTGGAGTCTGCAGCCCGACGACGCGCATTGCACTGACCCGGCTGCGCGAGGCCGGGCACCTGCCGCGCGCCGACGCGGCGTTGCTGATCCGTGCCGATCATGTGTGGCGCACCGTGCAGGGCATGCTGCGCATCACCATCGGGCGCACCGCACCCGCCGAGCTGCCGGAGGCTACCGCGCGTCCGTTGCTGCGCGCCGCCTGGGAGGCGGGTGTGGCGGCGAATGATTTGCCGGCGTTGCGTGCCGGCCTTGAGGCACTGGCGGTGGATGTGCGTGCGGCTTTTGTCCGGCACGTCGGGGAGATCAAGGGATAGAGCAGCCCGCTCTCGTCTGCGCGCCCCGCAGGTCAAGCCCCGGGACCCAGCATCCGGAAATTGAATGCATCGCTCGGTGCCGGCGCGGCCGCTGGCCCATTTGCGTTCATTTGCGGTTAAAATCCTTCTTCACTGACGTCGCGCCGCCTCGGCGGTCAACAGTCGGGTCACCGTCGCTGCGAATGGTGGCGAAGCGAATAAAATTGAACCGCAAATTAACGCAAATGGGTCCGTGCTGAACTCGCCTTCCGAGCTAATCTTCAGCTTCGCCTTGGCCAGATGTTCAACTTCGGCAACCCGCACCCGGAAACTGAATGCACCGTTCGGCGCCTGTGTCTCCGCGCGGTCGGAGCCATTCTATCCATGTTCATCCGTGGTTTCAATTCTTCACGTTCTTATTGCAAACTCTGTTATAACGGACCAACGCGAGCGACGCTCATGCCCGAAACGAAGCGTAGCGACGCGGGTGAGGGTCGTGCCGCGAGACGCAACCTCACCGTTGATCCGCTTCGCGGTCCAACCGCTCCGCTCGCCGACCTCCCGCGTCGTGCGGGCGAGGTGTACGGGTGGCGCCGATTCCAGCGCGTGCGGGCATCGCCGGCAGCCCAGGCGGCGAGCGCCGCTGGGTCGTGGCGCCCAAGCGCGCTACGTTGGGAATCGGCGCGGCATCGATGACGCACGCGCGCGGCGGTTGACTTGCCCGCGTTGCGTGCCAGCCTCGACGCCCTGGCCGCGGACGTGCGCGCGGCCTGCGTCCACTATGTCGGGGAGATCCAGGGGATGAGCGTGCAGGAAGGCGATGCGGCACCGTCATTCGAGCTGCCGGCGACCGGCGGAAGGACGGTCAGCCTGGCGGCGATGACCGGCAAGCCCTTCGTGCTGTATTTCTACCCGAAGGCCGACACGCCGGGCTGCACCAAGGAGGCCTGCGCATTCCAGGAAGCCCTGCCGCAACTTGGCAGGATCGGCCTCGACGTGATCGGCGTGTCGCCCGATAAGCTGCCGCCGATCGAGAAGTTCGCCGCCAAATACAACCTGACCTTTCCGCTCGCGTCCGACGTGGAGAAGACCGCCGCCGCCGCATATGACACATGGGTGGAGAAATCGATGTATGGGCGGAAATACATGGGGATGGAGCGCAGCACCTTCCTGATCGACAAGATGGGGAAGATCGCCAAGATCTGGCGCAAGGTGAGTGTCACCGGCCACGCCGCCGAGGTGATGGAAGCGGCGCGGGGGTTGGGCAAGTAACCGACGGAATTGGAACAAACGCGCACCGCTTCCGGCGCGCACGGCCTCCACTGCGTGATGCCGGGGTCGTTCCCGCGTCGTGGCGTCCGGGTTCTGGGGGATCAACCCCATAGGCATCCGGATGAGCGGACACCGTCGGAACAAACCAGCATACGCAGCACCGCGCGGGAAGGGATGGCCCATGATCCCCGGACACGGGCACGGGGACAAGAGTCCGGCGATGACGTGGGGAAAGGGCAGTGCCGCCAAACTGACCCATCGCCGACACGCATGACCCCGGATTCGGCCGTTGACCGCCGCGGCGGTTCGGTCGCAAGAACTTGATAAACCTTACGATTTCAGAAAATTCGGTATCTGCGAACCAGTTGCGAGATACCGTGTGTTTTCAATCGGGCAGTCCTGAACCGCCGGATTTAGGATGACGGTTCAGGGCGCCCAACGCTTGTTCCGCCTGCGGCTCATCGCCATCGGCGAAAGCGCAAGGCCCGGAAGCCGTTAACGGTATCTAAATCATGCAGGTGTCATCTGGCCGGCACCCGGCAAGTCCTGGCGAACCCTGACCTCGGAGCATCCCCGATGTCGTCCGTCGACATCTCTATCGACGACGACACCAACCGGCCAGCCCTATGCTGACGTCGCCGCTGCGTCACGGCGACGTGGCACCCTCGGCCGGCGCGGCTTCCGCGATCATGCGTGCCGTCCGGTCGCGCATCGGTCGGCAGGTGTGGGTTATCGGTGCCACCCTGGCTTTGCTCACCCTGATTGGGGCCGGCCTCACCATCTGGGACATGCATCGCAGGACGCTGGAGGACGCAAAGAGCGAAACGCGGACGCTTGGGATCGTCCTTTCCGAGCAGACGACACGCTACGTTCAGGTGATCGACCTGCTGCTGCGGGAGGTGCAGGGGCACATCCGGGAGCTGGGTATCCTCACGCCGGGACAATTCCGCGATGACCTGGCGGGCGACGCCTTCCAACGGTACCTGACTGCGCGGATGGAGAACCTGCCCCAGGCGCACGCGCTGTCGCTGATCGATGCCGACGGAAACCAGGTTAACACGTCCGGCGACCGCGTCCTCAACCCGCAGGTCAACGTCGCGGACCGCGACTACTTCCTGCATGCCCGCGATCACACCGACGCGGGGTTGTTTGTCGGCATGCCGGCCGTAAGCCACGGCTCGGGCATCATGGCGGTGTATCTCGCCCACCGGATCAGCGCACCGGACGGCACGTTCCTCGGAGTCGTCCTCGCCGCGGTCGATGTCGACTACCTGCTCGACTTCTACCAGTCGCTCAGCCGTGAACGGCGCTTTGCGGTGACGCTGCTTCGCCCTGACGGCGTCGTGCTCGCGCGCCATCCCGCCACCGCTCTCGCCGGCCTGTCGGTTCCGCCTGGGTCGCCGTGGTACGCGTCGGTCGCGGCGGGTGGGGGCACCTATCGTTCGCCGAGCTACCTCAGCGGGCCCCCGGCGATCGTCTCGGTGAACTTGTTACGCGACTATCCTCTGGTGCTCGACGTCGCGGTCGCTGAGACGGATGTGCTGGCGACATGGTGGTATCAGGCCTGGTATACGGCGGGCGGCGCGGTCTTGCTGGCCGGCGCGTGGGTCATCCTGTTCTGGCTGACGGCGCGGCAGATGGGCCGGCAGGCGGAGCAGAATGCGGCGCTTTCACGCACCGTCGATGCGCTGCGCAAAAGCCAAAGCCAGTTGCGCGACTTCGCCGGGCTGGCCTCCGACTGGTTCTGGGAGCTGGACGCGGAGCTGCGCTTCGTCAGCGTTGGTCTCGGCACCCCACTGTCGCCGATGTATGACCAGTCACATCTCGGCAAGCGGCGATGGGAGATCATCGACACCACACGCGACCCCAAGGGGTGGGAGACGCACCGGCTTGATGTGCTGGCCCGTAGGCCGTTCCACGACTTCCGATTCGAGCAGGTCGACGTGCGCGGTCGAGTCCACCATGTCAGCATCAGCGGCGTGCCGGTGCATGACGGCGCCGCGCACGACGGGTCCGGCGCCTTTGTCGGTTATCGCGGCATCGGCAGCGACATCACGGCACGGATCGAAGCCGAGCAGGAGCTGAACCGGGCCAAGGAGCGCGCCGAGCACGCGGAGGCATTGCTGCAGGATGCCATCGACAGCATCGCCGAAGGCTTTGTGATCTACGACGCCGAAGAGCGCCTGGTGACCTGCAACGAGAGCTACCGCCGGCTGTTTTCAGAGGTTGCCGCGGAGCTGGTTCCCGGGACGCGTTTCGCGGATATCCTGCGCAACGGCGTGGCGAGGGGTGCGTATCCCGCCGCGGTCGGCCGCGAGGCGGAATGGCTGCGCGAAGTGTTGCGGGCGAGCCGTGAAGCAAGCGGCGAGATCGAGCTGCCGCTGACGAGCGGCACGTGGGTTCTGGTGACCAACAGGCGCATGCGCAACGGTGGCATGGCCGGGCTGCGGATCGACATCACGGCACTCAAGCAGGCCCAGGCGGCGTTGCGCGACAGCGAGGCGCACCTCGATCGGGCACAGGAGATCGCTGACATCGGCAGTTGGGAAATGGACATTGCCAGCGGCAAGCATGTCTGGTCCCGCCACCTCTACCGCATCCGCGGCCTGCCGCCCGAGTTCCAGCCGACCCGCGCGAATGTGGCCGCCAGCATCCACGCCGAGGATCGGCAGGGACTGTCGGGGTGGCTGGCGGATCTGGTAGCGGGAAGCGAGCGCGGCCCGATCGAGATCCGATACACGCGGCCGGACGGTGATGTGCGTGTGCTGCGCGTCGAAGGGCGCCCCGTGGTCGATCCCGACGGCGCCATCCGCCGGCTCGCCGGAACCACGCAGGATGTCACCGAGCGGCGGCTGATCGAACGCCAGCTCGCGCAGGCACAGAAGATGGAGGCGATCGGCAATCTCACCGGCGGGATGGCGCACGATTTCAACAACGTGCTCGGTGTCATCATGGGCAACCTCGATCTGCTGCAGCGGCTGGTCAGGCCCGATGCGGCGGCTTCCGAGCTGTGCGGCGAAGCCCTGGACGGCGCGACCCGCTGCGCCGAACTGATCCGGCGGCTGCTGGCCTTTGCCCGTCGCCAGTCGTTGCGTCCGCAACGGATCGACGTGAATGCGTTGGTCGGCAACATCGGCCGCCTGCTTGGCCGCACCCTCGGCGAGGGCATCGCGCTGCGGCTGGACCTTCACGACGGGCTTTGGCCGGTGATGGCGGATGCGCCCCAGCTCGAGGCCGCCCTGGTCAACCTCGCGACCAACGCGCGCGATGCCATGCCGAAGGGCGGGCAGCTCGATATCGCTTCCAGGAACGTCGAGCTCGACGCGGACTACGTGGCGCTGCACCCCGACGTCCGGCCCGGCTGCTATGCCCTGATCGAGATCACCGACACCGGCACGGGCATTCCGCCGGAGATCGTCGGGCGCATCTTCGAGCCGTTCTTCACGACCAAGGAGGCCGGCAAGGGAACCGGCCTCGGGCTGTCGATGACCTTCGGCTTCGTCAAGCAGTCGGACGGCCACCTTGCAGTTTACAGCGAGCCCGGGTTGGGCACCACGTTCCGGATCTATCTGCCGCGCAGCGACGCCAGCGCGGCGGCGCCGGCCGGCGTGTCCGACGCGGGCACGGTGATGGCCGGCGACGCGCTGGTGGGTGACGAGACGGCGGGTGATGCGGCGGTGCTGGTGGTCGAGGACAACGCGCGATTGCGCCTGGCGGCTTGCCGGCAACTGGCGGAGCTGGGCTACCAGGTGCACCAGGCCGAGCATGCGGAGGCGGCGCTGGCGATCCTCGCAAGCGGGGAGCGGGTCGATCTGCTGTTCACCGACGTGGTGATGCCGGGGACGATGGACGGGATCGACCTGGCCCGGCAGGCCACGCGGCTGCGACGCGGCCTGAAGGTATTGCTCACGTCGGGCTTTCCTGGCATGCGCGGTGTTGACCAGCACATCGCGGACTGCCCGTTCCGTCTGCTAAACAAGCCGTATCGCCGCGACGAACTGGCGCGGGCTGCGCGCGAGCTGCTGGACATGGATGTTGAGCAGGCAGCGACCGGCGCCACGCGGCTGGCCGGGTGGACACCACGGCGTCCATCTGGTCGGAAAACCCATGACGGTGCCCGTGTCGCCATGGCGCATCAGGTCTGACGATGCGCGTGCTGGCATTCGACGATGACGCCGCGGTCGGTCGCCTCGTGGTCAGGGTGGCCACCCTGGCGGGGATGGAGGCGACGGCGGTGACGGAGGCCGAAGCCTTCGGACAGAGCCTGCGGACCGATCCGCCGCAGCTTGTCGTGCTGGACCTGCAGCTCGGCGACACGGACGGTGTGGAGCAGTTGCGGCTGCTGGCGAAGCAGCACTATTCCGGGGCGGTGGTGCTGATGAGCGGTTTCGACGCCAGGGTGCTCGGCACCGCCCGCGCGCTGGGCCAGAGCCTCGGGCTGAAGGTCGTGGGTGCGCTGGAAAAACCAGTGCGCATCGCGCAGCTCGAGCAGATGCTTGAACTTGTGCAGTCCGTGGGCCAGTCGCTGTCGGCCGAGCGGCTACAGAAGGCGATTGCCAACAATGAGCTGTTGCTTGAATTCCAGCCGATCGTGTCGCGCCAGCCGAAAGCGCTGAAGAAGCTGGAGGCGCTGGTCCGCTGGCAACATCCGGTTTTGGGCAGGGTCCCGCCAGGCGACTTCCTGCCGATGGCTGAGAGCGACACCACCACCATGGATGCCCTGACCGAATGGGTCGTGGGCGCCGCGGTGGATGCCTATCAGGCGCTGGCAAAGCTTGGCATCAGCGTGCCGCTGGCAGTGAACGTGTCCGCGCAGAACCTGCATGATCTGAGTTTGCCGGATCGGCTCGAGCAGCGCCTGCGGGCCGGCGGCATGCCGGCGCGGCACCTGTGCCTGGAGCTCACCGAGACCGCGGCATTCGAGAACGCCGCGCATACCATGGACATACTGAGTCGGATGCGGCTCAAGGGCATGGAGCTTTCGATCGACGATTTCGGCACCGGCTACTCGTCGCTGAAGATGCTGCGGCAGATGCCGTTCTCGGAGATCAAGATCGACCGGTCGTTCGTCAGCGATGCGACGACGTCGCGGGATTCGCGGGCGATCGTGAAATCCATCATCGACCTTGCCGCCAACATGGAGATGGCGTGCGTCGCCGAGGGCGTCGAGACGGAGGAGACCGCTGATTTGCTGGAACAACTGGGCGTCCGCGACCTGCAGGGTTATCTCATTGCCCGGCCGATGCCCGTCGCGGCAATTCCCACCTGGCTGGCGATCTGGATGCAGGGTGGTTCGGTGACGCCGCGGGATCAAACCTGACGCCGCGGACCATGCGCCATGGCGGCGGATCAAGCCGACCGCCTCGGCGATCAAGGCACCCGTCTCTGCGCGGATCAGCTAACCGTGATCCTTGCCTATCCGGTTGTCGCACACAGCCGCAACATCTGGTGTGAGGAATCTCTAGAGATGGGTGGCAGTCCACCACCAATAGTGGTCGTCTGTGTCAACCGGATAGGCAAGCGTGATCCAAGCTTGCGTCGGAGTGAAGACGTGGTTTCCGGTTCGCGGAGCGGCGCTTTCGCGCTACGTTCCAACGGGGCAGTAATGTGGATCTGCTTGGAGGGGAAATATGGTCCCGTTTTGGGTGCGTCCCTAGTACACCCCGCCGAAAGTGCCAACCCGCTTGGGCATCTCACGCCACCAGCGGCTTGCCTTTCATCGTCCAGCGGAACGGCTTCGCCATCGTGGCATTGAAGTAGGCGATGAAGCTCTCGATCCTCTGCTGGAGATGCTCCTTGGACGTGAAGTTGCCGCGGCGGAGGAGCTTGCGGATCAGGATCGAGAACCAGATCTCGATCTGGTTGATCCAAGAGGCGTGCTTGGGCGTGAAGTGGAAAGTGATGCGGTGACTGGCATCGCGCAGGAATGCCTTGCGTGTTGCCATCGACTGGAGGATGCCGGATTTTCCCTTCTCCCCGAGATCCTCCTGGATACCGCAAAGCTCCGCCACGAGGCGGGCGACCCCTTCGGACATGTGGGTATTGAGGTTGTCGCAGACGATCTTCCACGGCGCCGTCGGCGGCGCCGAGGCGAACAGATTCTCGAGGAACAACACGAAATCCGCTTCGGTGCGGGTATCTCCGATCGTGCCACGGACCTTG
>PLXO01000064.1 GCA_003151425.1 Acetobacteraceae bacterium | reverse complement strand
ATCCTTCTTCACTGACGCTGCGGAGGCTCGGCAGCCAGCCGCCGGATCACCGGCAGCTCATTCCCCCGCTCATCGATCACCTTCACCGCGATATCGCCCCCCACCGCCGCCGCGAACGGTGCCGACGTATCGCCGGCCAAATGTTGCCAAACCGCCTCATCATGCGTCGCCTTCAACGCCTTGCGCAAACTGTCCCATGCCGAGGTCTTCGGGAAGAACACCTGATCAGCATGGAACACCATGCCGTTATACGCGGTGTCCAGCATCCAGCACGGCACGTCGTCGCCGGCGGCGTGGTGCGGCTGCATGGTGACCGGATCGAACACGTCCAGCCCGAGCAACTTCACCTGCCAGCGCGGCGTGTCGTCCTCGGCCGCTTCGTCCAGCCGGGCCACTTCGATGTCCGGCGCGCCGCACACCGAGAAGATCTGGCTGGAGCGCTGATTCTTCAGCAGGTCGCCCATCTGCAGATCCATTGTCGCAGCAACGAAAGTGGCGGGCAGGCCGAGCACGTCCTCGCCGGCATCGATGTCGGCACGCGCATCGGCGGTGATGGCGAAGCCGATGACATACAGATGGCGGTAGCCCTTCACGTTGGCTTCCTTGGCGGCGTCGAGCACCGCCTTGGCGGTGACCGGACCGTCCGCCGGGCCGAACAGGATGGCGACGGCGAGCGAGGAGAACGGCAGGCCGCCAGTGTTGGTTTCATGTGCGGCGTCGATTGCCGCGGCGAGCGGCACGGCGCCGCCGGAGGCGTCGAGATCGACCTGCGCCTCGGCGGACAGCGATAGCGAGCGGCCGGGCGGCGGATAGATTTCAGCGTGACCTTGCGATTGCCGGGCAGTGCGATGGTAGGTGAGCGGCGGAGGACTTCGATCATCCGCGCAACGTGGTCGCTGGGTTCGTCTTGCGGGGTTGTTGCGGTGGGTTCGTCAGCGAGAAGCTGGGGAGTTGGAAGAGTGGCTTCGACAACGAAGGCACCGGCGATCCTTGTAATGGAACTGTCGCACTCCGGCCGGTCCACCAGCACCTCTTCATCTGGCGGTTCGTCGTTCGCAATGGATTTGAGCGTGGTATGCGGTACGATACCGCCGTCCTCCTCGCCCTTCCGATTCCGGTGGCGTACATAGATGAAGCCTCCAGACGGGCCGGTTGCCGCATCGCGTAGCCGGTACCACGGGAAAGTCGCTGTAATTACGCGCTGGCGTGCCAGTGCAAGCGGAACACGGGAGGTGTCTATCGTGATCCAACGGCGGCCCCAATTCTCGGCAACATAGGCAGTAGTCCCTGCGCCGCACGTTGGATCGAGCACAAGGTCTCCGGGGTCGGTGGTCATAAGCATGCATCGAGCGACGATTTCGTCATTCGTTTGAACGACATAAATCGGGTCTGCTGCCCCGCCAAATCCTGACCAAAGGTTTGTTATCGCTCGGTACGGAAAGTCGTCGTAGTAGTTGACGAATCGTAAGCTTCCTTCCGTAGCGACGACTCGACCCGAGCCAATTACGCGAGCCATCCCTTCGGGGGTAGTCCCCCACCATCGCTTACCTGAATCATATTTTCGTCCTCCAAACTCGACCTCGTATTTTGACCCAGGTCCAGGTTTCGTCATTAGCACCGACATGAATGGTTTCGCGTCTCTTGGCAGAAGACTTGAATCAGATCGTTCCTCCTTCGTCATAGATCTGCGCGTGCCATCAGAAAGCTCCACCAACGTATATCCGGATTCTGCTGCACCTGTTTTCTTTTCGTATAACGGACGATATTTCGATCGTGCTCGCTCATTATCTCGACAGTACCATAAAATAAAATCGGTCGTGACGCCCATTCTACTCGCCGACCGAAGGCCGCCAGCGGCTTTCGTGAAGACTATCACAGCCGCAAAATTTTCTGATCCGAAAATATCGTCCAGGATTTCCCGAGCGTGATGCAAATTTTCGTCGCTTATCTGCACGAACACGCTACCGCTTAGCGTCAATAGATCGCGCGCCACCAGAAGGCGGTCCCGCAGATAGGTCAGGTACGAGTGCAGCCCCAACTGCCACGTATCGCGATAAGCCTGCACCATCTCTGGCTCGCGAGCTAAATGTTCGTCATCGTTGTCGATAGGGCTGCCGCGCTTGCGCACGAACGGCTGAAAATTCGACCCGAACTTCACCCCATAGGGCGGGTCGATGTAGATCATCTGCACCTGCCCGCCCAACCCCTCGAACCGCAGCAGCGAGTTCATCACCACCAGCGAATCGCCCAGGATCAGCCGGTTCACCCACTTGTTGCGGTGCTGATACGCATCCACCTGGCGCGACAACGGCATCCGCGGATCGCCGAACAGGTCGTCCATCTCCCCCTGGTCCGGTCGCTTGCGATGGTCCTCCAGCGTCTTGATGATCGCCGCGGTGGACAGCCGCTCATGCACGAACAGCGGCAGGGTCGGCACCTCGAAGCTCTGCCGTTCGGCCTTGCCGGTCCAGTTCAGGAACGGCGCCTGCATGCGCTTCAGCGCCGCCACCGCGTCCTGCAACCCGGCCACGCGCAGCAGCGGTTTGCCGTCGGCGCCGTTCAGCGCGCGCGGCTCCGGAAAATCGTGCGGCGCCGGCTGCGCGGCGGCGTCCTCGATGCAGCGAAGCAGGAAAGCGGCGGTTTCGCGTGCCGGATTGGTATCCCAGTCCAGCGCCGGGGCGAGGCTGCTGTCGTAGCGGTAGGTCGCCGGCGGCGCTTTCGCCTTGAACCGAGGCGCCGCGCCGATTTCCGGGCGTGCAACCGTTTCTTGCTTGTGTTCGTAACGTTGCACACCAGCCGCGCCGCGCGGCCTGGCTTGCGTCCGGGTCGCTCTCGCCATGTGTGTGCTGTCGCCTCCCCGCCACGGATCGTCGCGCAACAATACCCCGCTACGCAAGCATTGCACGTTGGGCTTGTGCACCCCCCTCTCCCCAACCCTCCCCCTCAAGGGGGGAGGGAGAAGTCTTCCCCCCTCGCTGGTCCGCCCCCGTCCCCCTGGTCTATACGCACCCGCATGGCCGCCCGGTCCGTCCTACGAATCGTCGTCAACGCCGCCCTCGATGGCGGCCTTGCGGCGGCGTCCGTGCCGCTCGCCCACTGGATTGCCGCCCCGGCCGCCGACCCGCTCGCCCCGCTATGGGCGATCCCCGCCGGCGCCGCCGCCCTGCTGTTGGCCGGCGCGCCGTTGCGCCTGTCGCTGCAATACTGGCGCTTCCTCGGCCTGTCGGACCTGCTTGCCGTCGCCGGCGCCGCCGTCCTCGGCGCCGCGCTGTTCGCCGCCCTGCTGGCGCTGACCGGCACCGCCCTGCCCAGTCCCGCCTTCCCGGTGGTTCATGCGCTGACGCTGCTCGCCCTGCTTGGCACGCCCCGCGTGCTGTATCGTCAGCACCAGCTTCGCCGCCCCCGCACCGGGACCGAAGCGCACGACGCCGCCACCGCCTTGCTGTTGGTCGGCGCGCCCGAGGACCTTGACCTGCTGCTGCGCGCGCTCGCCCAGGATCGCCGCCACACCTACCCACTCGCCGGCCTCATCGCCACCGGCTCCGGCCAGCGCGGCCGGCGCATCCAGGGCCAGCCCATTCTGGGCGGCATCGACGAGATGCCCGCCGTGCTCGACCGCCTCGCCGCCGAGGACCGGATGCCCGCCACCATCGTCATCGCCTCGCCGGACCTGGGCGGCGCCGCGCTGTCGCGCCTGGTCGATCAGGCCGACCGCTTCGGTCTCGCCTTGCGCCGCGTCCCGCGCCCGACCGCTCTCAGCCCCGCCGGTCCGGCGCGCCGGCTGGAGCTGCGCCCGGTGGTGATCGACGATCTGCTCAACCGCGCCCAGGTGCCGCTCGACCGCGAGGGCATGGCGCGGCTGATCCAGGGCCGCCGCACCATCGTCACCGGCGCCGGCGGCACCATCGGCTCGGAGCTCGCCCGCCAGGTCGCCGCGTTCGGCCCGGAGACGCTGATCCTGCTCGACAACGGCGAATACGCGCTGTGGCAGATCGACACCGAGCTGGCGGAGACCCACCCCCAGGTGCACCGCGAGGCGCTGATCGCCGACATCCGCGACGAGGCCCGCGTGCGCGCGGTGTTCGAGACCTGGCGGCCCGAGCTGGTGTTCCACGCCGCCGCCCTGAAGCACGTCCCGATCGTCGAATCCAACCCGCTGGAGGGGCTGCTGACCAACGTCGCCGGCACCCGCCACGTGGCCGACGCCGCGCGCGCGGTCGGCGCCGAGGCGATGGTGCTGATCTCCACCGACAAGGCGGTCAACCCCACCAGCGTGATGGGCGCCTCGAAGCGGCTGGCGGAAATGTATTGCCAGGCGCTGGACATCGAAGCCCGCGCGCGTTCGCGCGATATAGCCCGCGCGCATCCGCAAGATGCCGCCCGCGCGCCTGTGCGCGACGCCATCGATTCCCGCGCGCCTGTGCGCGACGCCCGCACCGCCGGCCACTTCATGCGCTGTATCACCGTGCGCTTCGGCAATGTTTTGGGCTCCACCGGCTCCGTCGTGCCGCTGTTCCAACGCCAGCTTGAACGCGGCGGCCCGCTGACGGTCACCCATCCCGACATGCAACGCTACTTCATGACGGTACGCGAGGCGGTGGGCCTGGTGCTGCAGGCCAGCGTCATCGGCGTCGCCGCGGCCGAGCTGCCCGCGGCGCGCCAGGGCGGCATCTTCGTGCTCGACATGGGCCCACCGGTGAAGATCGTCGATCTGGCCCGCCAGATGATCCGCCTCGCCGGCCTGAAGCCGGATGACGACGTAGAGATCCGCTTCACCGGTCTGCGCCCCGGCGAGAAGCTGCACGAGGAACTGTTCCACGGCCAGGAGCCCCCCGTGCCGACCGGCTATCCCGGCCTGCTGATGGCCGCCCCACGCACCGCCGATCCCGCCATCGTCGGCCGCGCGATCGAGGAGATCGCCGTCGCCTGCCGTGGCGGCCAGGCGCGCCTCGCACTGACACTGCTCGGCCGCCTGGTGCCCGAGTTCGATCATAACGCCGACGGCTCCGCCGAACCCGCCCGCGCATTGCCTGAGAGGTGACGTTGCCGATGACCCAGCCCGCCATCCCCTTCCTCGACCTGAAGGCGCAGCAGGCGCGCATTGCGACCGAGCTGCGCCGGCGGCTGGATGGCGTGCTGGCGCATTGCCAGTTCATCCTCGGCCCCGAGGTGGCCGAGCTGGAACACGAGCTCGCCACCTTCTGCGGCGCGACGCACTGCGTGGCGGTCTCCTCCGGCACCGACGCAATCCAGATCGCCTTCATGGCCGAAGGCATCGGCCGCGGCGACGCGGTGTTCCTGCCCGCCTTCACCTACACGGCCACCGCCGAGGTCCCGCTGGTGCTCGGCGCCACGCCGGTGTTCGTCGATGTCGATCCGCGCACGTTCCAGATCGATCCGGCGCACCTGGCCGACCGCATCGCCGCGGTCCGCGCGGGCCGAAAACTGCGCCCACGCGCGGTGATCGGCGTCGATCTGTTCGGCCAGGCCGCTGACTGGCCGGCGCTGAACGACATCGCCGCGCGCGAGGGACTGTTCACGCTGGACGACTGCGCCCAGAGCTACGGCGCGACGCTGCACGGCAAACCGCTCGGCACCGTGGCCGACGCGACGATCGCCAGTTTCTTCCCCTCGAAATCGCTCGGCGCTTACGGCGACGGCGGCGCGATCTTCACCGAGCGCGACGACCGCGACGCCCTCTATCGCAGCCTGCGCACCCACGGCGAGGGCACCACGCGCTACGAGGTCCTGCGCACCGGCATGAACGGCCGGATGGACTCGCTGCAGGCCGCCGTGCTGCTGGCCAAGTTGACCGTCTTCCGCGACGAGTTGGAAATTCGCGAGCGCATCGCCCGCACCTACGACCAGCGCCTGGGCAACGCCGTGGTCATCCCCGCCCGCGTGCCGGACAGCACCAGCGCCTGGGCGATCTATTCCATCCTGCTGCCCGAGGGCGCCTCGCGCGATGCCGTCCAGGCGCGGCTGAAGGAGCAAGGCGTCCCCACCGCCGTCTACTACCCCCGCCCGCTGCACCTGCAGCCCGCCTACCGCGAGCACCACGACGGCACGCCGTTACCGGTCAGCGAGAGCCTCGCCCATCGCATCCTTGCGTTGCCGATCCACCCCGACCTGTCCGAGGCCCAGGTCGACCACATCTGCACCTCGGTCCGCGCGGCGGTGGGATAGTCAGGTAGCGTCATTGAGTGCGAGCCCCGCGCCGTCGTCCAACACCGAAACTTTCTTGCGGGCCCCAATTATTTGTCCTACATAATCCATGATTTCGTGAGACACGAGGGCTGAAATGACGGCTATCGCGGCTGGAAAGAAAGCGCGGGCGAAGCGGAAGTCGGGCGCAAACCTTCGCAAGCCCCTTGGCGGCGACGCCCTGACGAACACGCGTCTCAAATTTGCGGTTGTTGCGTTGGAGCGATCAGGGACCTTGGCGGGCGCGCGTTCGCAAAAGCTCAGCACGCGGGTCGATCCCGGCCTGATTGAGGCAGCACGTCGGCGGACCGGCTTGCGCAGCGACTCCGATCTGATCAACGCGGCGCTGGCTGTCATCGCCGCCGGCGACGATTTCGGCGCATGGCTGGTCACGCAGGCTGGCCGGCTGCCTGAGGACTTTGAGCTTGCCCTCTAGCCCGGGCGACCTGCTCGCCCGGCATGACCCGTCCGCCTGGACCAGAACGCTGGCCTATCGCCCGCGCACGGACCTTCCCTTCGACGCAGCTTTGGTCGGCGCCGCGACACTCATCATGCTCGACACGACGGTCTATCTCGACGCCCTCAAGGCGCCGGGCCTGCCGGCGTCGATCGCGACATTGGTGGCTCGGAATGTCGTGCTGCACAGCGCCATCGCGTGCGCCGAACTGGCCGTCAGCGTGGGCCACCTCGATCCCACGCATCCTCGGACGGAAGCGCATCGCCTTCCGCTCGTCGAGACCCTGTCGTGAATCGCGCCGACCCGGATCATGGCACCCAGCGCCGATGCCTGGACCGAGGCTGCGCTCATTGCCGGTATCCTCGCACGCATCCAGGGCTACCAGCGGGAAAGCCGCAGGGAGGTTCTCAATGATGCGTTGATGCTGCTGACCGCCATGGAAGCGGGAGCGACGTTGGTCAGCCGCAACGTCCGCCACATGGATCTGCTGCTGCGATTTCGCCCCGAGGCGCAGGTGCTCCTGTATGATCGGCCAGCGCCGATCCAGGTTCCATGACGCCGCGCTCCGCTGGTGAGCAATCGCTCCCGGCTCTTCAGGCCGATGTTGGAGCCAATCCAAAGGGTGGTGTAGAATCCTGACATGAACCGAGAGGACGTCATCGCCGTGTTGCGCGCCCACGAACCGGAGTTGAAAGCTGCCGGTGTCGTGCGGCTGTCGCTGTTCGGCTCCACTTCACGCGACGCTGCGCACCCGGATTCCGATATCGACCTGCTGGCAGCGTTCGACGAAGCCCGACCCCTGTCACTGCTGGATGTGATCAGGATCGAAAACCAGATCGCCGACCTGCTCGGCCAGCCTGTCGATCTGATTGAGGAAGGGACCCTCAGGCCGCGCGTGCGGCAGAACGTGGATCGCGAGGCAGTGCGTGCCTTCTAACGATCCGGTTCAGCGTTTCACGGATATCATCGAAAATATCGACCGCGTCGAGCAATTCACGAAAGGCTTGAATGCGAAGGCCTTCGCCGCGAACGATCAAATCATCTTCGCCGTCAAATATGCGCTGGTGATCATCAGCGAGGCAACTGCCAAGCTTGGCGACACCGCCCCCGATCTTCGCCCCGATATTCCGTGGCGCGAAATCCGCGGGCTCGGCAACCGACTACGGCATGAGTACGACACCGTTGATCTGGCCCGCATCTGGCTGCTGATCGAACGCGACTTGCCCCCGTTGAAGGCGGCCTGTCAGGACGCTCTGCAGGCATTATCCCACGACCGGTCCGCTGGCTGATCGGCTTCGCGATATCGAGCAGCGACAGAAGTTTGGGCACGTTGCGGTCCACGCGGACCTCGCATCAGGCGCGCGGCGTTGGGGTTTTGTTCACACTCGCGGTCCAAGCTTCCCGTCTCCGCGGAGCACGAACCGATGTCTGCCATCACTGCCATCGACCCGATTGCGCTCGACCCTACACCTCTGCCGAGCGCAACCATTCCGCCGTCGACAGTGCCGACCGGCCAGCCGCAGACAACCGGCAACGCCGAAGAGCCGGCGGTCGTCGTCAGCCTGAGCAGCGCCGCGACGACGTCACTGCAAGCTGCCCCGACGACGCTCACGCTGGACCCCAATCAGGTCGACTACGCGCTGTCCTGGGCGGCCGGCGTAAACGGGTTTGCTGCAAATGCTGCACGCTCGAACAAGGCGAATGTGGCAGCAAATTCTGCCAACTGGAACGAGGCCGATGTGGCGGCGGCATATGGAACTGCCATCGCTGAGCGCGGTACAGCCGAGGTCATCGGCGCAGCCGTCGGCAGTCCGTCTCAGGCCCTCTACTATGCGGCGAACCTGGGGATCCCAATCCTGGATTCCGCCAGCCCCGACGCCGCCAAGACCGGCGCTGCACCCGGAACCATCAGTGTCGGTGCCTTCTCCTTCGCTCATGGTGGATCGACCTACGCCGTCACGCCGGGAGCCGACGGCACGCTGATCGGCACCAAGGACGGGCAGGCATGGAAGACCTGGCAGCCCACCAGCCCTGCCGACGCGGTGGGCTCCGGCACGGGGACGGGGGCAGCCTCCGCCGTGCAGACCCCCACATCGCTCACCGCCGAGCAGAAGGCGTCGGCCGACAAGCCACTGGCCGGGATCGACGTCTCAGCCTAGCGCGCGCCGCGCGGCGGCGCCGGGGTTAGCGTCCGCATCGCGTCGACGGCAACCCTTGTGCGGTCGGTGCAGCGTAGCGCGTCGGGCAGAGGGTGACACTTCTGGTTGCGAGGAACGCGGCCATGAGATTCTTGGCTTCGTCAGCCTGCATCGGCGGCAGGCCCTTGCATCGCTGCCGATGCGCCTGATCTTCAGCAGTCCGCGTGTTGGGTAAATACGCCTCTGGATACATTTGCCGCACCCTTTTTTGGCCGCGCCAGCCCAGTGATCTGCCGGTGCTGTTTCGTCGGTTAAGTGCACTGCATCACTTGTGCCAAATGGAGGGCCGCTTCGTCTGTGGAAGACGGCCGCGCGTTGCGGTCTACATCCTGGGCAATTTGTGCCGGCCGGCAAACCGGCATGGCATTTACGACCGGCCAGACAGTGGAACCGAGCGTCATGATCTCACCAGGCGCCGGGCACAGCGCCGTG
The DNA here is from genome assembly GCA_003151425.1 of Acetobacteraceae bacterium. Taxonomy (GTDB): domain Bacteria; phylum Pseudomonadota; class Alphaproteobacteria; order Acetobacterales; family Acetobacteraceae; genus Palsa-883. Next base: position 1,867 of record PLXO01000064.1, on the reverse strand, counting down.
CGGCGCTACGCCGGCTGCCTCCCAAGGTCCCCATGGCGGCTTCTCGAGCCTTGCCGAGACACCCGGTCTTGCCCGCGGTGCACAAAAACCCTTGGCACGACAGTGCCCTTCGCCGTCATCCCCCGACGGGGTGAGAAACGCGGGCTAGAGCATTTTCGCGCTGACCGGAAGCATCACCTGTCATTGCGAGGAGCGCAGCGACGAAGCAATCTCCCGCCCCGACGCAGGGGATTGCTCTTATGTCCTTTGTCAACACCTCGACGCAAACTTTCTTGCCGCCGGACCATGCCATCCGGAGGAGACGATGCAGCAGATGATCGTGCAAGGGCGGGGGCGAAGCGCTGAGACGTCGGTGATCCATCTCTCATGCGCGGGTTTGATCGCAAGTCCGTTGTTCGTCTGGGGCTGCCCCGGTCTTCGTTCGGGCGTCGGTCGCTACTTTGACCGGCCTCTAAGCAATCGTCGGGGGTTCCCCTGCCTTGCGCCTCGCCCCCACCCTTGCACGATATGCTTGGCCAGCCTCGCCGGTGGGCAGCGGACTGACCAACCGCGGCGTTACCTTGTCAGCATATCTTTGCCGCCGACCGCACGCGCAATGGCCCAGATGAAGGCTGCCAACTCGCGCGCCACTGCGGTGATCGCGACAACGTCCAGCTTGCCCGCCCGGCACAGCGCCCGGTAGCGCGCGGTCAGCCGCGTTTGCGCCTTCCACGCAATCTCCCGCACCACCTCAGGCGTGGCCGCGACCTTGGCTAGCTTGTCGCTGCCCACCCGCGGCGGATGCCGATAGCTCCAGGCGCATTGGATCAGCATGCGCCGTGCCCGCCGGTTGCCCGTCTTGGTGATCGGACCGCGCCGGACGCGCTCGCCGGTGGAGTGCTCGCTCGGCACCAGGCCGAGCCAGGCCATCAGCTCGCCCGGCGTGCGGAACCGCGATAGATCGCCGATCTCTGCCAACAGCGTCGTCGCGGCGATGAAGTCGACCCCGCGGAGCGCCATCAGTGCCGTCACCAGCGGCGCCAGCGACCAGTCCGGCACCGCCGCGCGGATCGCCTGCTCCAACCGCTGCACGCGATCCGCGGCCTGGCGCACTGCCAGCAGCATCTCTTCAAGAGCCAGGCGCTGTTCGAGGTGTTCCAGCTGCTGCCCGGCGAGCCACCTCATGTGCGTCTTGCCCCAGGTCTTGCGGCCGGGGTAGTGCCGGCCGAGTCGCAGCAGCATCGACGACCCCTGCTGGCCCTTCGCCTGCTGGTCCCGCTTCGCCGCCCCGCGCGCCCGCGTCAGCTCGCGCATCGCCTCGTGGCGCGCGTCCGGCACCCACACCGCCGTCAAATCGCCGGCGCGCAACTGCCTCGCCAGCGACAGCGCATCCCGCCGGTTGGTCTTCACCCGATCGCCCGGCTTGCGCGCAATCAACGATGGCGCCGCCACGATGCAGTCGTGGCCCAGCCCGGTTAGCTGACGGTACAGCCCATACCCCGTCGGGCCGGCTTCGTAGCAGAACTCCAGATGCGCGTGCCTGGCTGACAGCTTGCGCACCAGCCGGGCGGTCGCTTCCGCCGTGTTGTCGATCTCGCCAAGATAGCGGACCTCCCCGTCCCGACCAGCTTCGGCTATCGCCACCGCGTTGTGCAGCTTCGAGGTATCCAGCCCGACGTAGGCAACGCTATGCTCTCTCACGGCTCACCCTCCTTGTGTGAGGCTCTGTCCGGACCATCCCGGGCAACCCTCGTAGGCGCATCGAGGGTGAGTCGCCTTCACTCAAGAAAAGGACATAGGGTCTTCGTCGCTTCGCTCCTCGCAATGGCAGGTGGATACAGCGATTCCGGTCAGCCCGAAAATGCTCTAGTCTTACTGCGTCAAAAAT
>PLXO01000249.1 GCA_003151425.1 Acetobacteraceae bacterium | reverse complement strand
GTCCGGGGCGAAGCCCCGGCCTTCCGCGTGACGCCCATCCTCGCCGCCGAGCACGTGACGAAGCTGTTCCCGGTCGGGCGCGGCGAGCCGGTCGTTGCGGTGCGCGACCTTTCAATGCAGGTGGCGGAGGGCGAGTTCCTCTGGCTGCTCGGCGCCTCGGGCTGCGGCAAGACGACGATGCTGAACCTGTTCGCCGGCTTCACCCAGCCGACCCAGGGCCGCGTCACGCTGCGCGGCACCCCGATCACCCGGATCGAGCCGCGCTGCGGCGTGGTGTTTCAGTCCTACGCGCTGTTCCCCTGGAAGACGGTGCAGGGCAACGTCGAATTCGGCCCGAAGATGCAGGGCGTGCCCGCGTCCGTCCGTCGCGCCCGCGCCGCGCGGTTCATCGAACTGGTGCATCTGCAAGGCTTCGAGCGGCACTACCCGGTCGAACTGTCCGGCGGCATGCAGCAGCGCGTCAGCCTGGCGCGCGTGCTGGCCGCCGATCCCGACGTGTTGCTGATGGACGAACCGTTCGCCGCGCTCGATGCGATGACGCGTCAGGTGATGCAGGAGGAGCTGCTGCGCATCCAAGAGGCCAGCGGCAAGACCGTGGTGTTCATTACGCACAGCATCGACGAGGCGCTGATCCTTGCCGACCGCATCGTGGTGATGTCGGCGCGTCCCGGCCGGGTCAAGGCGATCCTGCCGAATGCGCTGCCCCGGCCGCGCCACGTCTCGGTGCAGTTGTCCGCCGAGTACGCGGCGCTGAAGGCCCGGGTGTGGGGCCTCGTCGAGCAGGAGGTCATGGGCCACATCCACGCAACCGCATCGTCAAAAACCTAAAGAAAACGCGAGCGGAACCTAACGAGGAACAGCGCCAGCAATTCGCGTTTTGGTCGGACGGTACGGCCTGTCAACGTCATGGCCGGACCGTAAGCCTGTCAACGTCATGGCCGGGCCGTAAGCCTGTCAACGTCATAGCCGGGCCGTAAGCCTGTCAACGTCATGGCCGGACCGCAAGCCTGTCCACGTCATAGCCGGACCGTACAGCCTTTCAACGTCATGGCCGCACTTGTTCCGGCCATCCCCGCAGCNNGGCCAAAATGAGAATTGCTGGAAAAGCGCAGCGCATTCCGCCGTGCCGCGACGGAAGAATGCGCCACGCTGTTCCGCCCCGACTCCACCGGCCCCACCCCCGCACTACACCCGAATAGTTCCGGCGGAGTCCCCGATGCGTGTCAACGCGGGCGCGGCGTCATCAGGCTGCGGCGTCCGCCTCTTCGTCGACCGCCACTTCTTCGCGGATCCGACCCGCTTCCGTGGCCACCGCGTCGATCAGCGCGGCCAGGGCAACTCCGGTCAACCCCGCCATCGGCAGTCGCCCCCACAGGATGATGTTGCCTTCGGTATCGCAGGCCACGCGAAACGGCTCGATCGGCGAATCATAGAAGTTCCGCCGCAGCAGCCACAGAATCACGCCGTAATCGGGTTGCTTCGGCAGCTCCGCCACCGGCGAGACAACCAGCAGCGTTTCATTGTTCTCGCCGAACAACACAACGGTCGAGTTCTCCCCAACCGCCAACTGGATGCCGCCATTGTTGTCGGCTGGCAGCGCCTTGACGCCGAGTGCCTTGGCAAGGTCCGCGTAGAGCGCCTGGGTACGGTCGGGCATGGCAAAAAGGTCCTTCTGTCAATCAACGAACTCGCGGCGTAACAGACCCATAAGGCAGGGGGCTGCGTCGCAACAAACTTTCACCGCAACAAACCTGGGTGGTCACGCCGCCTTCATTACGTACTCCTCAAGATCGTTGGCGAACTTCTTGTGACCATGGCGCCCGGTCTTGTCGGATTTCGTCTTGAAGTGGTCGATGACGATCTTCAGCGCGTCGTTCACGTCCTCGGGCGATTTCGCCTTGCGCAGGATAGCGTCGGCCACCATCAGCACCTGCCCGCCGGCCCCGTCCGGATTCTGGTCCTTCATTTTCGGGTAGATCATCATGTTCAGGACGGTCACCGCATGGTCATGCGCCAGGATGGCGTCGTTGACCGCAAAACTCGCCGCGAGCACGTCGCTCTTGCCGCCGCCCTTGCGCACCGCGTCGAGCAACCGGTCGAGCTTGCCGCGGTTGATCTCGCGCGCGACGAAGCCCTGGTAATCGACGTTGCCGCCGGAAAGCTTGTCCAAATCGCTCAACCCAACCTTCACGATCGGGTCGTTCGCCAGCGCGTCCGCCGAACCACCCGTCATTTCCTGCGATTTCTTGACCAGTTCCGCGAGGATGGTGGTCACCTTGTCGCGAAACTCCAGCGCGTCGCCGGCGCCTGCCATGCCGTCTTTTTTCAACGCCTCCAGGTCGTCGCGGCTGAGCGACATGAACATCTGATCTTCACTGGCGAACTCGCGGGTTTGCGGCTCCTGCTGCTTTTTCAGATGATCGTTGGTCACCTGCATCGTCTTGTCCTGCAGCACCAGCTTGTCCACCAGCGACGTGTTGAACGCCAGCGTGCCGTTCAGCGTACCGCGCATGTCGAGTTCCTTCGGCTTCTTCCCGATCGAGGTCTGCGGCATGGTGAACTTCAGCGGCACCACCACGATCTGGTCCGGCCGATCCGCGAGGCCGCGGGCGGTCGCATGATCCGCCGCCGCGTTGTCGGCGCCGACGACCCAGTCCTTGATCTTTGCGCCCAGGCCGCTGGCCGGCGTTGCATTGCCCGCCAGCATTCCTTGATCTTTGCCGTCCTCGTCCTCGAACACGAAGGTGATGTTGCTTTTCGTCGGCAGCGGATCAAGGTCGCGCTCCGCCCCGGTGCTCTCGGTGGTCGGCGCATTGTTCATCACGCCGCCATCGACGAAGCGCACCATGATCCCCGCCGAGATCATCAGGTCGACCGGCTTGAAAGCCCCCGGGAACGACGCCGAGGCGTGCACCGCCTTGGCAACCTCCATGTCCGGCTCGCTATCCGCACTGAAGATATAAAGCTGCGCGACGTCCTTGTTGTTCTTGATCGGCTTGTGGGTCGACGGGTCGAGCTCCTGCTTGTAGGTGCCGGACATCGACACCTCCTTGATCGCCGGGATCACCTTGGACAAGGTGCGGTACTCGCCGAACGTCGGCCCCACCTTGTTGCCGGAAAGACGTTTCACGATCGCCATGACATCGGGGTCCGGCTTGCCGCCCGCGCCGGTTACCTGATCGACATATTCCAGAATACGCTTGCGCAATGTTTCGTCGAGCACGTCCCGCACGGTATCCTCAAGCCCCTGGCCGGTGAGCGGGCTGCCCTTGTTGCTCATGGCCGCCTTCAGCATCCCCAGCTTCGTGCCGCCGGTGCCCTCGGTGATCCGCGCCCCGGTCGCGTCATCGTTGGCGACGGTCTCGAACTCCTTGGCGGTGATCCCGGCCGCCACCAGCGCCGCGGTCATGGAACCGACCGAGGCGCCGGTGACCACCTTCAAACCCTTCAGCACGCCGCTCTCTTCCAGCGCACGCACCGCGCCGGGCAGCGCCGCACCTTTGCCGCCACCTCCGGAAAACGTGATCTCCTCGATCGGTGGCGGCGGCGCGGTCAGCGACACCCGGCCGTCGGGACCCTTCGCGATGTTCATCTGTTTGCCATTGGCGCCGGTGAACCGCCGCGGTTCGTCGGTCATCTGACGCGGCTTGATCGCCGCGCCCGAAGGGGACCGGCCCTGTCCGATCACCAGGCCTTCCCTGCGTGGTGGTGGCGGAACACTGGGGGCACCCGGCATAAACGCTGTTTGTTTGGGGCGGCCGGCGGATGCAGTCCCGGCCGGCCGCGCCACGCTGACCCCCAGCACGCGGTCGATCCACTGCTCCTGTGTGAGGCTGCCGCTCATTGCCAAGTTTCCCCCGAACCGATCGCAAACCCACATGGCGGCGGTGGTCATCCGCCCACTCGTTGCATAACCGAGGATTCCCCGGATCGACGGCCTGAACACCCGCCGCTGCGAGAAACGCCAGTGCATCCGAGGTTGCCGTGCAGCCCGATATTTGTCCACCCGATTCTTTGTTCAGCAGCACGCGCGCCCGGACGAAAAGCAGGCGGTATCTGGCGCCTTGAGATGTGCTACTCTTTCCGTCCGGATGCGATCGTGACCGGCTCGCCGATGCCGCAGGATGTGGACATCGTGCCGAATCCGGTTGTTGTGTTCGAGGTCCTTTCCAGCAGCACGGCGCGCACCGACCGAATTACCCAGAAGAAGGAGTACCGCGCCACGCCGTCGATCCGCCGCTATGTCATGCTGGAACAGGCGGCCGTCGCGGCGACGGTGTTCGTGCGCACCGGCGAGGATCGGGTCGATCATGTCGTTACCGGGGCGATCGATCTCGACGTGCCCGAGATCGGCATTTCCGTTCCGCTGACGGAGCTTTACGCCGGATTGGACCTGAGGAGTTCAACCGCCGGCTGACGGCGCCCCGCGCCGCGGATCGTCGGCGCAGACAATTTGCGGCTTCAAACATCGCCCAGGCGACTTTCCACGTGCCCCTGGCCATCTCGCACTTTGGTGCCTCGATCGCGCGTGGTGCGTTGCAACATCCGGCAACCATGCTCCCGTTTCCCGACCCCGCCGCCGATGCTGCAATTAACGCCGGGTTCACCTGGCTCGCGCCACCTTCGGCGGGCGCGCGAGATGCGGCCTTGACCCAGCCCGGCTAGCCGGTGCAGCAGAACAGCGCGCAGGGCCAGCTTCCGGCCCGCCGGCGCGTGCGTCCAACCGAGGATACCAGTCCAAATGAGCGAAGCCCGGGTGGTCCCGTCGACCGCCAGCCGCCAGGCGGCCAGCCGCATTGCCTTGCCCGCACAGGACGAGGACGTGGCCGCGCTGCGCCGCGCCGTCATCGCCAAGCTGACCTATGCGGTCGGCAAGGACCCCGTCGTCGCCACCGAGCGGGACTGGTTCGTCGCCACCGCGCTGACGGTGCGCGACCGCATCGTCGATCGCTGGATGACCTCGACGCGGGCCACCTACAGCGATAAGCGCAAGCGGGTCAGCTACCTGTCGCTGGAATTCCTGATCGGCCGGTTGTTGTTCGATTCCCTGAGCAACCTGCAGATACTGGAGCCGATGCGCGCCGCGCTGGCCGAGCTTGGCGTCGAGCTCGACCGGCTGCGCGAGATCGAGCCTGACGCGGCCCTGGGCAATGGCGGCCTCGGCCGCCTCGCCGCCTGTTTCATGGACAGCATGGCGACGCTGTCCGTGGCCGCCCATGGCTATGGCATTCGCTACAACCACGGTTTGTTCCGCCAGGTGATCAAGGACGGCTGGCAGCTTGAGTATCCGGAAACCTGGCTGTCGCTCGGCAACCCCTGGGAGTTCGAGCGGCCCGAGGTCCTCCACTCGGTCGGCTTCGGCGGCACCGTGCGGCGCGAGGACCGGCCCGACGGGTCCGCACTGCATGTCTGGCAGCCCGCCGAGATGGTCGATGCGATCGCCTACGACACGCCCGTCGTCGGCTGGCGCGGGCGGCATGTCAACACGCTGCGCCTGTGGTCGGCGCGCGCCCCGGACCCGCTCCGGCTCGATACATTCAACCAGGGCGATCATGTCGGCGCGTTGGCCGCGCGGGCCCGCGCCAACGCGATCTCGCAGGTGCTCTACCCGAGCGAAGACACGCCGGCCGGCCTGGAACTGCGCCTGCGCCAGGAGTATTTCTTCTCGGCCGCCTCGCTGAACGATCTGATGTCCCGCCATATGTACCAGCACGGCGACATCCACACCCTGGCCGAGCACAACGCGATCCACCTCAACGACACGCATCCCGCGATCGCCATCGCCGAGTTGATGCGCGTGCTGGTCGATGTGCACGAGATCCCGTGGGAACAGGCATGGGCGATCACCACCGCGACGTTCTCCTACACCAACCACACGCTGCTGCCCGAGGCACTGGAGAAATGGCCGGTGCATCTGCTGGAGCGGCTGCTGCCGCGCCACATGCAAATCATTTACCTGATCAACGGGCTGCACCTCGATCGGCTGCGCGCCGCCGATAACGACAACCCCGCACTGCTGTCGGCGGTCTCGCTGATCGACGAGATTGACGGGCGGCGGGTGCAGATGGGCACGCTCGCCTTCCTCGGCTCGCACCGCGTCAACGGCGTCTCGGTGCTGCACACGGGCCTGATGCGGACCACCGTGTTCCGCGAGATGCACGCGTTGTATCCGGACCGGATCGTTAACAAGACCAACGGCATCACCTTCCGCCGCTGGCTGTTCGACGCCAATCCCAGGCTGACCGCCCTGCTTGTCGAAACGGTAGGGGAACGGATACTCGACGATGCCGAGGCACTGGAGGGCTTTGCCGCCGTGGCCGATGACCCCGCCGTGCATGCGCGGCTGGCATCGATCCGTCTGGCCAACAAAACCGCCCTGGCGAACCGGATCATGGATCGGCTGAAAATCCGCATCGATCCGGGCGCCTTCTTCGATGTACAGATCAAGCGCTTCCACGAATACAAGCGCCAGTTGCTCAACATCCTGGAGACGGTCGCGCTATACGAAAACATCCGCGCCGAACCGACTCGCAACTGGACGCCGCGGGTGAAGATCTTCGCCGGCAAGGCGGCGGCCGGCTATCACCGCGCCAAGCTGATCATCAAGCTGGTCAACGACGTCGCCCATGTGGTGAACAACGATCCGGCGGTGCGCGGTCATCTCAAGGTCGTCTTCATCCCCAACTACAACGTGAGCTGGGCCCAGAGGATCATTCCTGCATCCGATCTGTCGGAACAGATCTCGACCGCCGGGATGGAGGCATCGGGCACCGGCAACATGAAGCTGGCGCTGAATGGCGCCCTGACCATCGGCACGCTGGACGGTGCCAACATCGAAATCCGCGACCGCGTCGGCGCGGATAATATCTTCATCTTCGGACTGACCGCCGCACAGGCCGAGGCGCGCCGCGCCGAGGGGATCGATGCCCGCGCCACGATCGCCGGCTCGCCGATGCTGCAGCGGGCGCTCGACGCGATCGGCTCCGGTCTGTTCTCGCCCGACGAGCCGGGCCGCTTCCGTGACCTGGTGGATGTGCTCACCTATCACGACCACTTTCTTGTCGCCGCCGACTTCGACAGCTACGTTGCGACCCAGCGGAAGGTCGCCGCGCAGTGGCGCGACCAGGCGGCCTGGTGGCGCGCGAGCGTTCTGAATACCGCCAATGTCGGCTGGTTCTCCTCCGACCGGACGATCCGCGAATACTGCGATGACATCTGGAATGTGAAGCTGACGCCGGCGGGGTGATGAATCTTCTCCCCCGCCCCTTGAGGGAGGGGGAGAAGAAGCCAGCATCGAAAGGGAACCATGAGCACACATTCCTGGCAGGCCAGCGAGGACGACATCGCCGCCATCGTCGGCGCCCGCCACGGCGATCCGTTCGCCGTGCTCGGCCCGCACCAGACCGCAGCCGGGCGGGTGATTCGCGCGCTGGTGCCCGGTGCGGACTCGGTGCTGGTGTGCGGACCCACCGGCGTCGCGTCCGTCGCGATGCCCCGCCGCCATCCCGAGGGCTTCTTCGAGGCGCTGATGCCGGCGGGCACCGACTGGCGCCACTACCGTCTGCGTGCCGCCAACGCAGGCGGCACCTGGGAGTTTCTCGATCCCTTCATGTTCGGCCCGGTGCTCGGCGCAACGGACGACTACCTCCTGGTCGAGGGCACGCACCAGGCGCTGTATCAGCGTCTCGGCGCACATCCAATGACACTCGACGGCGTCGCGGGCGTGCACTTTGCGGTCTGGGCACCCAATGCGCGCCGGGTCTCCGTGGTCGGCGACTTCAACGCCTGGGATGGCCGCCGACATCCGATGCGGAAGCGGATCGATTCCGGCATGTGGGAGATCTTCGCCCCCGCCATCGCCGAGGGCGCGGTCTACAAGTTCGAGATCGTCGGCGCCGACGGCACATTGCAGCCGCTCAAGGCCGATCCATTCGGTTTCGCCGCCGAGCTGCGCCCGTCCACCGCCTCGGTCGTCGCTCGCACCGATGCGCTGGCCTGGACCGACGCGGCCCACATGCAGGCCCGCCCACACGGCGATCCGCGGCGCCGTCCGATGGCGATCTACGAAGTACATCTCGGCTCCTGGCGCCGCGGAGCGAACGGCGAATTCCTGACCTACGACGCGATCGCCGAGGCGTTGATCCCCTATGTCGCTGACCTCGGCTTCAGCCATATCGAGCTGATGCCGATCAACGAGCATCCGCTCGATGACTCCTGGGGCTATCAGCCGATCGGCCTGTTCGCGCCGACCAGCCGGTTCGGCGATCCCGCCGGCTTCGCGCGCCTGGTCGATCGTGCGCACGCAGCCGGGATTGGCGTCATCCTCGACTGGGTGCCGGCCCATTTCCCGACCGACGTGCACGGCCTCGCGCATTTCGACGGGTCGCCGCTGTATGAGTATGCCGACCCCAGAAAGGGCTTCCAGCCCGACTGGAACACCGCAATTTACGATTTCGGCCGGCGCGAGGTGCTGAACATGCTCGCGGCCAGCGCGCTCTATTGGTTGGACCGGTTTCACATCGACGGACTGCGCGTCGATGCGGTCGCCTCGATGCTGTATCTCGACTATTCGCGCCGCGCCGGCGAATGGGCGCCGAACGAAGCCGGCGGGCGGGAGAACCTGGAAGCGGTTGCATTCCTGCGCCAGGTCAACACGCTCGCCTACGGGCTGCATCCCGGGACCGTCATGATCGCCGAGGAGTCTACCGCCTGGCCCGGTGTCTCGCAGCCGGTTGACGCCGGCGGGCTGGGCTTCGGATTCAAGTGGAACATGGGCTGGATGCACGACACGCTCGACTACCTCGGGCAAGACCCGGTGCACCGGCGCTGGCACCACGACCAGATGACATTCGGACTGCTCTATGGCTTCTCGGAGAATTTCATCCTGCCGCTGTCGCATGACGAGGTGGTGCACGGGAAGCGGTCGATCCTCGGCCGCATTCCCGGCGACGCCTGGCAGCGCGCGGCGACCGGGCGGGCCTATTACGCGTTCATGTGGGCGCACCCCGGCAAGAAGCTGCTATTCATGGGCCAGGAATTCGGCCAGCTCGAGGAATGGAATTTTGCCGGCTCGCTCGACTGGCACCTGCTGGGCGAGACGCTGCACGCCGGGCTGCGGGACTGCGTGCGCGATCTCAACCTGCTGTATCGAACCATTCCGGCGCTGCACGCGCGCGATTGCGAACCGGAAGGATTCCAGTGGATCGTCGTCGATGACGCGGCGCAGTCGGTGTTCGCCTGGCTGCGCCGGGGCGACGCGACGGACCGTCCGGTGGCGGTGGTGTGCAATTTCACCCCGGTGCCGCGCCACGCCTATCGCATCGGCCTGCCGTTCGCCGGACGCTGGCGCGAGGTCTTGAACACCGACGCGGCGACATACGGCGGGTCCGGTCTCGGCAATCTCGGCGCGGTGGAGGCCGTCGCGCAGCCCTCGCACGGCCTGCCGGCATCGGCGACGGTGCTGCTGCCGCCGCTCGCCACGTTGTTTTTGCAATACGACCCGGCGTGACAAGGGCACCGCCACGGCCCATCGTCTTGCGTGCATCGACCATGGAGCAGACGATGTATCCAACCCGACCGACCACCGGCCCCCTGGCACGCCACGCCATGGCTTATGTGCTCGCCGGCGGGCGGGGCAGCCGGCTGATGGAGCTGACCGACCGGCGCGCCAAACCCGCGGTCTATTTCGGCGGCAAGCTGCGCATCATCGACTTCGCGCTGTCCAACGCGCTGAATTCCGGCATCCGCCGCATGGCGGTGGCGACCCAGTACAAGGCGCACAGCCTGATCCGGCACTTGCAACGCGGCTGGAACTTCTTCCGCCCGGAGCGCAATGAAAGCTTCGACATCCTGCCGGCGAGCCAGCGCGTCGCCGAGGACAAGTGGTACCTCGGCACCGCCGACGCGGTCTATCAGAACATCGACATCATCGCGGATTACGAGCCGCGCTACATCGTGGTGCTGGCCGGCGACCACGTCTACAAGATGGACTATGAGGCAATGCTGCAGCAGCATGTGGAACAGGGCGCCGATGTCACCGTCGCCTGCCTGGAGGTGCCGCGCGAAGCCGCCAAGGGCTTCGGCGTGATGCATGTCGACAGCAGCGACCGCATCCTATCGTTCCAGGAGAAGCCGGCCGATCCGCCCGCCATGCCGGGACAACCGGACGTGGCGCTGGCCAGCATGGGAATCTACGTCTTCGACACGCGTTACCTGTTCGAGCGGCTGCGCGAGGATGCCGCGGATGTCGCCTCCGGCCATGATTTCGGCAGGGACCTCATTCCGCGCCTGGTGAAGGGGGCGAAGGCGGTGGCGCACCCGTTCCAACGCTCCTGCGTGCGCTCCGGCGCCGAAATGCAGGCATATTGGCGCGACGTCGGGACGCTCGATTCTTATTTCGCTGCCAGTATAGACCTGACCGATATCGTTCCTGACCTGGACCTGTTCGACCGGGAGTGGCCGATCTGGACCTATGGCGAAATGACCGCGCCGGCGAAGTTCGTCCATGACGAGGACGGCCGCCGCGGCGCCGCAATCTCCTCGGTGATCGCCGGCGGAACGATCATCTCCGGCGCGACGCTGCGCCGCTCGCTGGTGTTCAGCAACGTGCGGGTGAATTCCTACGCCGAGGTCGCCAACGCCGTGATCCTGCCGGAGGTCGTCGTCGGCCGCTTCGCGCATCTGCGCAACGTCATCATAGAGCGCGGCGTGAACATCCCCGAACGTCTGGTGGTCGGCGAGGACCCGGTGCTGGACGCCAAACGATTCCGCCGCACCGAGAGCGGGATCTGCCTGATCACCCAGCCGATGATCGATGCCCTCGGCGCATGACGCCGCTTCGTGTCCTGTCGGTCGCCTCCGAGGTGTTTCCGCTGGTCAAGACCGGCGGGCTCGCCGACGTCACCGGGGCGCTGCCGGGCGCGTTGGAGGCGGAGGGCGTCGCGGTCCGCACGCTGATCCCCGGCTATCCCGCGGTGACCGGTGCGATCGAGGGTGCGCGCCCGGTTCATCACGTCAGCGATCTGTTCGGCGGCCCGGCGCGGCTGCTGGAGGCGCGCGCCGCCGGCCTCGATCTGCTGGTGTTGGACGCGCCGCATCTCTATGCGCGGCCGGGCAGTCCGTATCACGAGCCGGAGGGGCGGGACTGGCCGGACAACGCGCTGCGCTTCGCCGCCCTGGCGATGGTCGCGGCTGACATCGGCGGCGGCGCGATCGACGGATACCTGCCCGACGTGGTGCATGCGCATGACTGGCAGGCCGGCCTCGCGCCCGCCTACCTGCACTATCGCGGCGGCGTGCGTCCCGGCGAACATCCTGGCGGCGCGCGTCCCGGCACCGTAATGACGGTCCACAACCTCGCCTTTCCGGGCAAGCTGCCGGCCGGTCTGCTCGCAAGGCTCGGCTTGCCGCCTTCCGCCTACGCGATCGACGGGGTGGAGTTCTACGGCACGATCAGCCTGCTCAAGGCCGGCCTGCAATTCGCCGACCGGATCACCACCGTGTCGCCGACCTATGCGGTGGAAATCCTCACCGTGGAGGCGGGGATGGGCTTCGACGGACTGTTGCGCGCGCGTGCCGATGTGCTGTCGGGAATTCTGAACGGTATCGATACGAATATCTGGAACCCCGCCACCGACACACGTATCGCCGCCCGCTACGACCGGGCCACACTGGCCAACCGCGCCGTGAATAAGGCCGCGTTGCAGGCGCGCATGGGGCTCGCCGCGGACCCCGACGCGCCACTGTTCGCCGTGGTCAGCAGGCTGACCTGGCAGAAGGGGATGGATCTGCTGCTCGCGTGCCTGCCGGCGTTGCTGGCACTTGGTGGGCAGCTCGCGCTGCTCGGCTCCGGCGACGCGCCGATCGAGGCGGGGTTTCAGGCCCAGGCGGCGGCCGCGCCGGCGCGCGTCGGCTGCATCATCGGCTACGACGAGGCGCTGGCGCATGGCATGCAGGCGGGCGCCGACGCGCTGCTGGTGCCGTCGCGCTTCGAGCCCTGCGGCCTGACGCAGATGTGCGCGCTGCGCTACGGCGCGGTGCCGGTGGTCGCGCGGGTCGGCGGTCTGGCGGACACGGTGATCGATGCCAATCCGGCGGCCATGGCGGCCGGCGTCGCGACTGGCGTGCAGTTCGCCCCGGCCACCGCGGAGATGTTGGAAATGGCGCTGCGGCGAACCGTCGCGCTGTACCGCGAGCCGGCCGCCTGGCGCGCACTGCAGGCGAACGGCATGGCGTCCGATGTGTCCTGGCGCGGCCCGGCCCGCAGCTACGCCGCGCTGTATCGCGACCTGGTGGGGGCGCGGACGTGACGCGCACACCGCCGGCCGGCGGCGCGCCCGAGCCGCTCGGCGTGACCCCGTGCGGCGACGGGGTGAACGTCGCGGTGTTCTCGGCCAACGCCACCGCGATTCAGTTCTGTCTGTTCGAGGGCGACCGCGAGGTCCGCTGCGTAACGTTGCGGGATCGCACCGGCGACGTCTTCCACGACCACATCCGGGACGTCGCGCTGGGTGCGCGCTACGGTCTGCGGGCGCACGGCCCGTTCCTGCCGCGTGAAGGCCACCGGTTCAACCCCGCGAAGCTGCTGGTCGACCCCTACGCCAGGGCGATCGACCGCCGGTTTGTGCTGCATCTCGCAATGTTCGGCTATCGCACCGACGACGGCGGGGACGCGCTGACCCTCGACGACACCGACAGCGCTCCGTTCGTGCCCAAGGGCATCGTCCTGGATGCCGAGTCCGCGACGCCGACGTCCCAGCCGGTACCCCCCCAGCTTACACCCTGGTCGCGCACCGTCTTGTACGAGCTGCATGTCCAGGGCTTCACCGCGCGGCGCATGGATATCCCCGAGACCCTGCGCGGCCGCTTCGCCGCTCTGGCGCATCCGGCGGCGATCGAGCATCTGGTCCGGCTCGGCATCACCGCCGTCGAGATCATGCCCACAGCCGCCTGGGTCGAGGAGCGGCATCTCGCCGCGCGCGGACTGTGCAACCACTGGGGCTACAACCCGGTGGCATTGATGGCGCCGGATCCCGGCCTGGCGCCGGGCGGCTGGGACGAGGTCCGCGCCGCCGTCGCCGCACTGGCCGAGGCGGGGATCGAAACGATCCTCGACGTCGTGCTCAACCATACCGGAGAGGGCGACGCGCTGGGCCCGACGCTGTCGCTGCGCGGCCTGGACAACGCCACCTACTACCGGCTGCCGACGGACGCGCCGTGGCGCTACATCGATGATACCGGCTGCGGCAACACGCTGGCACTCGACCGCCCGGCGCCGCTGCGCATGGCGATGGACGCGCTGCGCGGATGGGCCGGGCAGACCGGCGTGCAGGGGTTCCGATTTGATCTCGCAACAACGATGGGCCGGCGCGAAGGCGGGTTCGATCCGGCCGCGCCGCTGCTGTCGGCGATCGCGCAGGACCCGCTGCTGCGACGGATGAAACTCATCGCCGAGCCATGGGATGTCGGCCCGGGCGGCCACCGGACCGGCGCCTTCCCCAATGCGTGGGCGGAATGGAACGACCGGTTTCGTGACACTGTGCGCCGCTTCTGGCGCGGCGAACCTGGGCAGTTGGGCGGCCTGGCGACGCGGTTGGCGGGCTCGTCCGATGTGTTCGCGTCGCGCCGGGTCGCCTCGCGCTCGGTCAACTTCGTGGTCGCGCATGACGGCTTCACCCTCGCGGATCTTGTTTCGTACGCGCACAAGCGCAACGGCGCGAACGGCGAGCACAACCGCGACGGCACGGACGGGAACTTCTCCTGGAACAACGGCGTCGAGGGGCCGAGCGACGACCCCGCCGTGATCGCCGCCCGAAGCCGGGACCAGCGCGCGCTGCTGGCGACGCTGCTGCTGGCGCGCGGCACGCCGATGCTGGCGATGGGCGCGGAGTTCGGCCACTCGCAGGGCGGCAACAACAACGCCTATGTCCAGGACAACCCCACGGGGTGGCTCGACTGGGCGGCGGCGGACGCGGGGCTGCTCGCCTGGACGCGCCTGATGTTGCGATTGCGGCGTGACTACGCGGTGCTGCGCGACGATCGTTTCTTGGTCGGCACACAAGGCGATGCCAGCCTGCTGCCCGATGTTGTGTGGGCCGATGCCGCAGGTAAGGTCCTGGCGCAGGCCGGCTGGCAGGAAGCGGACGGGGCCACGCTGGTGATGACGCTGGCCGGTGATGACTCGGCGA
The DNA here is from genome assembly GCA_003151425.1 of Acetobacteraceae bacterium. Classification (GTDB taxonomy): domain Bacteria; phylum Pseudomonadota; class Alphaproteobacteria; order Acetobacterales; family Acetobacteraceae; genus Palsa-883. Next base: position 14,909 of record PLXO01000249.1, on the reverse strand, counting down.
CGGAACGCGTCAGCGTGATCCTGCACCGCGGGCTGGCGCAAGTGCAGGTCGTGCTGCCGCCGACACGCCCCGGCCACGATTGGCAACTGCTGGCCGATAGTGCCGTTGACGAGAGTACCGACCATGGCCCGCCGGCGCCGGCCATACACCGGGCGCCAAGCCCAACCGACCCGACCGCCCCAACCGTCCCAACCGACCAAGCCGCCCCAACCGTCATGGAACTTGACGCACCGGTCGACGGCGAACGAACCATTACCGGACCGATCATCACCGGCCCTACCATTACGGTAGCGGCGCGAAGCGTCTTGGTGCTCGCGGAACGGCCGCGCCAACCGGCCGGGCGCACCGCGGCCGATCCCGCGCTGCTCGACCGCCTGGCGCGCGCTGCCGGCATCGCGCCGGAATGGTGGGACGTCGACGGCAAACGCACAGACGTCAGCGACGACACGCGACGGGCGCTGCTGGCGGCGATGCGGCTGCCGGCAGCGACCGAGGGCGAGGCACGCGATACCTTGCGGCGCCTCAGCGACGAGCGCGATCGGCGCCCGGTGCCGCTCGCCGCGGTTGCGCGCGGCGACGGGCCGGCCATCCTGCCGCTTGGTGTCGAGCCCGGGCTGGGCCGTCGCTCGTTCTGGCTAACGATCGAACGCGAGGATGGCGAGCCCAAGCGCGTCCGCGTGGGCGCCGAGGATGGCACGCGGGCCGTGTTCACCGGCGCCGATGGGATGCCAGCCGAGGCGTGGCGGGTCGCGTTGCCTGCGCTGCCCGACGGCCGCCATCGTCTGTGGCGCGACGAGACGCCAGAGCTGGTCTGCCACCTGACCGTGGCGCCGCGCCGCTGTCATCTGCCCGCGGCGATAAGTCGCGGCGGTCGGCGCTTCGGCATCGCGACGCAGCTTTATTCGTTGCGGCGGGCGGGCGATCAGGGCATCGGCGACTTCACCACGCTCGGCATGCTCGCCGCGGCGGCGGGGCGGGAGCGCGCGGCGACGATCGGGATCAACCCGCTGCACATGCTGTTCCCCGACCAGCGCGAACGGGCGAGCCCCTACCACCCCTCCGACCGGCGATTCCTCGACCCGATCTATCTCGATGTCGCGGACACCGGCGCGGATGCGGGCGTGGACCTGGGCGTGGGCCCGAGCACCGAGGCGACGCATGCGCTGCTGCGTGCGGAGGCGGATCGAACCGGTGCCGCATCGGCCACTGACACCGTCGCCTACACCGAGGTCTGGGCGTTGAAGCGGGCGATCCTGGAACGTCGGTTCGAGGCATTCACCGCCCGCGAGCAGAACCATTCGGCGGCGGGGGAGGCGTTTCGCCGGTTCGTCGCGCACGGCGGCGCCGCGCTTCAACGGTTCGCGACATTCCAGGCGATCGTCGAATCCCGACCGGGCGAGGCTTGGCAACAATGGCCCACCGCGCTGCGTGTCGCGGACAGCGACGCGGTCGCGGCCTTCGGGCAAGCGCATGCCGACCGGGTGCGGTTCCACCAGTACCTGCAGTTCCTCGCCGATCGGCAGCTCGGCGCTGCCGCCGCGACGGCCAGCGCGTCCGGACTGGAGCTCGGCTTGTTCCGCGACCTTGCTGTCGGCGCCGCGCCCGACGGCGCGGAAGCCTGGGCGTGTGCCGAGGACCTGGCGCAGGGAGCCTGGGTCGGCGCACCGCCCGATCCGTTCGCCGCCGAAGGACAGAACTGGTATCTGCCGCCGCCACTGCCGCTGCGCCTCGCGCGTGGCGGGTTCGCATCCTTCGCCGCACTGCTCACCGCGAACATGCGCCATGCCGGTGCATTACGGATCGACCACGTAATGGGCCTGGCGCGGCTGTTCTGGATCCCCGACGGCGGCACCGGCGCGGACGGCGCCTACGTTGCCTATCCGCTCGATTCGTTACTTGGCCAGGTCGCGCTGGAGAGCGTGCGGGCAAACTGCATGGTGATCGGCGAGGACCTCGGCACGGTGCCGGAGGGTCTGCGTCCGATGTTGGCCGCGGCGGATATCCTCAGCTACCGCGTGCTGCTGCTGGAGCGGGAAGGGCGCAGGTTCAGGCCGGCGCCGCTTTATCCCGCGCGCGCGGTTGCCTGCGTAACGACACACGACCTGCCGCCGCTGGCCGGCTGGTGGGAAGGCGCGGACGTCCAGGAACGCGCTACCCTGGGATGGCCCGGGGCCGGCCAGGACGAAGCGGGCGAGCGGTCGGTCGATCGGGCTGCTCTGGTCGACGTACTGGTGGGGCAGGGCTGCCTTGCCCAGCCCACATCCGCGGCGCCGTTGGTGGCGGAGGTGGTGGCCGCCGCGCACGCGTTCGTTGCCGCCACGCCGGCCGACCTTATGCTGGTTCAGACGGACGATCTTGCGGGCATGCGGACCGGCGTGAACCTGCCTGGCACCGACCGCGAACGACCGAACTGGCGCCGTCGGTTGCCGACGCCGGTCGATGCGCTGCTCACCGGCGACGCCGCGCAGACGATTCTGCGCGCGGTGCACGAAGCCGGCCGCGGGACGGACCCGTAGGGGTCGTTACGGCTCCAATACACTGGCAATCGCCAGCAGCTCCGACACGCCTGCCGCATCGAGCGTATCGATCGTGCGCGCCAGCGCGATGCAACGTTCCATCCGCTCGGGCGGCAGGCGCTTCGACAGGCAGTCCCTGACCTTGACCAGATGCTCCGCGTCACTGATCGCCGGTTGACCCCACATGCCGCGCGGCCCGTCGCAGCGCGTGTGCACCACACGGCCGTCGGTCAGCTCGACCTCCGCCTCGACGTGCATCAGGTCGAAGCGCGCGGGAATGTGCGGCACCATCTCTACCGAGATCTTGTCCAGCATCGCAGCGATCTCGGGTGCGCGCACGGCCTCGTCGGTAAACGTATCGATGTTCACCAGGCCGCGCACCAGCGCCGTGGCGAGCGTGTATTGCACACTGAATTTTCCCTCGAGCCCGGTGCTCGGCCGCGGCCGATTGATATAGGGCATCTGCGGCGCAACCAGGCGCACGGCGCGGATCAGCTTTGCGTCGCCGATGCGCCGATGCAGCTCCAGCCCGGCGGTGATGACGAATTGCGTGGCGAACTGGCTGGGAAACAATTTTATTACGTAACCCGGATCGACCACGCGGAACGGCGGGCCGAAATTCAGCAGGTCGCGCGGTTGGAAGTCCGGCGTGAAGAAGGCGTGCACGTAGCCCTGGTGCGCCTCGAACGGCTCCGGATTGGCGGTGAAGCCGCGCGCGACGAGCATGGCCGCCTCCAGGCCTAGCATCACGCCCTGGCCGCAATGGGTCGACTTGGTCATCGTGCCGGCGTTGGCGGTGAGGCCGCCGGCACGCGATGCGGCGAGGCCCAGCGCATGCGCGAGCTGCCCCGCGTCCAGGCCAAGCACGTGCCCCGCCGCGACCGCCGCGCCCATCGGGCCGACCATGCCCGGCGGGTGGAATCGGATGGGACCGTCATGGCCGGCGTGGCGAATCCACCCCGCCAGTTCGATGCCCTTGACCAGCGCGGCGACAAGGTCGCGGCCGGCAATATTGTGCGACTCAGCCAGCGCCAGAACGGCGGGCAGCGTGGTGGACAGCGCGTGGTTCGCCGGGTTCCACATCGGCTCGAAATCCAGCACGTGCATCGACGCACCGTTCAGCACGGCGGCCGCGGTCGCCGAGGTGCGGAAGCCGAGCCCAAGCACCGCCGCGTCCGGCGTGCCGCCCAGGCTGCGATAGTGATCCGCGAGGATGCCGATCGCTGCCTCGCGGCTGCCGGCGACCGCGACGGCGATGCCGTCCAGTACCAGGCGGCGCGCCTTCGTGATGGCTTCGGGCGTGAGCGAGTCGAACGTTGTCGCAACGATCTTGTCGCAAAGCTCTGCCGTGACGCCCATGGGTCGTTCTCCCGTTTGTGTTGGTCGCAGTATAGGCGCCAGGTGCGCGCTGGACCATCAGAACCGGCAGACGCGGTTTCGTGCCGGGGTATCCGGAGTCTCAGACGATCTGCCGCTACGGTGAGCAGCCCCGGGGCTTGACGGTGTCTTGGTTTGAACGTTGCCATTCGGCCCGTAGCAGACATTGAAGAGCACACTGGATCTGTTATCGTCAGGCGCATGAGCGACTTGGACAGTGACCTAAGCCGGAGCACCGCCGACGGCTCGGCATGAGTGCCTCCATGCAAACTTTCGTGGCGGTCATCCTCGGCGCGCTGCTCGCCACCATCGGCGGGTTCGCGGCGACGCAGGTGGGCATCTGGATCGATCGTTCGCGTCGCGCAAGGAGCGCGGCCCTGCTCTGTGGCGAAATCCTCGCTGCCGTCGGAACGCTCCTGCGTCTGGCCGAGGACGCCTCTCGTCAAGGTACGTTTCTCGATCCGGTTCCCTCGCGCCTGCTGAGTGCTGCTCGACGCGAGATAGACGTCTATGACCGCAACCGGGAGCTGCTGTTCAGTCTCGAGAATGCCGATCTCAGGGCGCGCCTTCACAGCTTTATCGTCAGGCTCTCGATCCCGCTCGACCGCCTTGCTGACGAGCACGCCAGATATCTGGAACTTTGCTCGATCGTTCCAAAGCCCGCGCAGCAAGCGGAAGCGCTACGGACGGAGATGGACGGCATCTTCGATTATTTGATGCAAAGCCGGAACCTCATTCCCGACCTGCTTGCATTGCTGCAACCGCTTGCCGGGACCCGGTTCGACAGCTACAGCCGCATCGATATCAACGGGAATCCCATCGACAAATCGCCTTGAAGACCAACCGGGCAACGGGTTTCCGCCCAAGGCTCCCGAATCCACCGGTCATGGACATCGGGCATCGGGCGCTGCCGAGCGCTCGCGCATTTCACTCACCGGGATGTGGCAGGCGATGCGGTGTGCCGCACCGGCCCGCTGCCAGGGGGGCACCTGCGCGTCGCAGACCGGCCCGATCTTGCGCGGACAGCGCGCGGCGAACCGGCAGCCCGCGCTGGCCGGGGTGTCGCCGGGATCGCCGGCCAGGCGGATGCGCGACGCCGCCCGACCGCGATCGCCGATCACCGGCACCGCGGACAGCAGCGCCTCGGTATAGGGATGCCAAGGCGGATCGAGCACGGCGGCCGCCGGGCCTTCCTCGACGATCCCGCCGCGATACATCACGGCGATCCGGTCGGCGATGTGCGCGATCACGCCAATGTCGTGGCTGATGAACAGATAGGCGAGGCCAAAGTCGCGGCGCAGATCGCGCAACAGGTTCAGCACCGCCGCCTGCACCGACACGTCCAGCGCCGACACCGCCTCGTCGCAGACCAGCAGGTCGGGCTGCGTCGCCAGCGCCCGCGCAATGCCGACGCGCTGCTTCTCGCCGCCGGAGAGCTGGTGCGGATAGCGCGTGCGGTAGTCGCGTGGCAGCCGCACGACCTCCAGCAGCCGCTCCACCTCCTGCGTTGCTTTCTGGCTGCGCGCGAGGCCGAAACGAGTCAACGGGCGGCGTAGTATGGTGTCCACCGTGTGACGCGGATTGAGCGAGGTGTCGGGGTTCTGGAAGACGATTTGTGCCCGCCGGTGGAAAGAAATGGCAGGCCGCGGCGGCACGTCGTCGCCAGCGAAACGAAGTCGTCCGGAATCGGCCGGCAGCAGCCGCAGCAGCAGCCGGCCGAGCGTCGACTTGCCGCAACCGGACTCGCCCACCAGACCGAGCACCTCGCCGGTTTGGATGCGAAGCGAAACGGCGTCCACGGCCTGCACCGAGGTCCCGGCGCGCAGACGCAAGGCGCGCGCGAGGACCGGCATTCGGTCGAGAAACGAGCCGTTGCGAAAGGCGCGTGAAAGATGGTCCGCCAGCAGCAGTGGCCCAGCGTCGCGCGGCATGGCATCGCGGCGCGTGGCATCGCGGGACATGGCATCGCTGTGCATGGCATCGCCGGACAACGCAACGGGCGCTTCGACGGGCGGTTCGCTACCGGGCAGCGGCTGCCGCCGGACGAACCCGGCACGATGGCAACGCACGATCGTTCCGCCAGCGGGTGCGTACATCTGAGGCACCGCGCAGGCGTCCACCACGAGGCCGCAGCGCGCGCGAAAGTTGCAGCCGGGATCAGCGACATCGCCGTCCGCCACCACCATATCCGGCAGCCCGCCCGGGATCGGCAGCAGCGGTCCGCGATGCGAACGGTCCGGCCGCGGCAGCGCGCCAAGCAGGCCCCGCGTGTACGGGTGGCCCGGCGTGGCCAGCACCGCCGGGGTTGGTCCAGACTCCACGGTGCGGCCGGCATACAGCACCGTCACGCGGTCGCAGATGCGATCGACGATGCCGAGATTGTGGCTTACCAGCAGCATCGACAGTGCCCGCCGCCGCCGCAGCGCCTCCAGCAGATCGAGGATCTGCGCTTCAACCGTCACATCCAGCGCGGTGGTGGGCTCGTCCAGCAGCAGCAGTTCCGGTTCCGGCGCCAGTGCCATCGCCAGCGTCACCCGTTGTTTCATTCCGCCGGAGAGCTGGTGGGGATAGGCGCGCATTACCTCTGCGGCTCGCGCGATTCCCATCTCCGCCAGCAGCGCCGTCGCCCGCGCCATCGCCTCGGGTCGGGGCACGCCGCGATGCACCAGCATCGGCTCCGCCACCTGCAGACCGACCGTCAACGCCGGGTTCAGCGCCGCCGCCGGGTCCTGGAACACCATGCCGATGCGCCGCCCGCGCAGGCTGGCGGCCGCGCCGATCAGATCGATGCCGGCGAACGTCGCGCCTGCCGCGGTGACGCGTGCGCCGCCAAGCAGGCCAAGCACCGCCAGCAGTGCCGTGGACTTGCCGGAGCCGGATTCACCGACGAGACCAACCACCTCGCCGGAACCAACTGTGAGCGAAACGTCGTCCAGCGCCGCCAGCCAGCCGCCGCGCGTGCGATAGCTGACCGACAGCGCATCGAGCGCCAGCAACGGCGCGGCGTCACCCATGGCTGCGCCCGAGCAGCCGCGGGTCCAGAAATTCGCGCAAGCCCTCGCCGAACACATTGATCGACACCAGCAGTACGCCGAGGCTCAGGCCCGGCGCCAGGCCGATCCACGGCGCCTGGCTGATGAACTGGCGGCTCTCCGAGATCATCAGTCCCCACTCGCTGCTCGGTGGCTGCGGGCCGAGACCGAGGAAGGACAGCGACGACCCCAGCAGGATCGCGAAGGTGATCCGCAACCCGGATTCGACGATGATCGGCGGCCAGGCGTTGGGCAGGATCTCGCGCAGCAGGATCGATGTGGCGCCCTCCGCCCGGGCGCGTGCCGCCATGACAAAATCCTCCTCCAGCAGCCCGAGTGCGACTGAGCGTGTCAGCCGCGCCAGAATCGGCACGTAGACGATGCCGACCGTAACGATCGTCTTCCACAGGCTGGGCGGGGTGACCGCGAGGATCAGCAACCCCAGCAGGATCGGCGGCAGCGAAATGAGCAGATCCAGCAGGCGCATAATCATTTCGTCAACGACGCCGCGATGGAAGGCGGCGATCAGCCCCAACGGCACGCCGAGCAGCAGGCTGATCGCGGTGGCGCCGAAGCCCATCGCGAAGGAGAACCGTGCGCCCACCAGCACGCGCGAGAACACGTCGCGGCCGAACTCGTCGGTGCCGAAGGGATGCGCCGCGACGGGGGGCGAGAACCGCAGCCGCACCGCAAAGGCCGTGGGATCGTGGGGCGCGATCCATGGCCCGAGCATGGCCAGGATTGCCAGCACCAGCACGATCGCGCCACCGATCACCATGCTGCGCGGCGGCCACGCGCGTCGCATCGTCAGGGTCGCCCCAGAGTCGCTTGTTGCGTCGCTCATGCGTCGTCGTTCATGCGGTGCTCCGGCCATGCCGGATGCGCGGGTTGAGCAGCCCATAGCAGACATCGGCCAACAAATTGGCCAGCGCGTAGATCGCCGTGAGCACGATCATGCCAGCCTGCAACAGCGGCAGGTCGTGATGCTCGATCGCGTACACCAGCAGCCGGCCCAGCCCGGGATAGGCAAACACCGTCTCCACCACCACCACGCCACCGATCAGCAGCCCGGCGTCGATCGCCAGGATCGTAATGGTCGGCAGCAATGCGTTGGGCAGCGCATGGCGGCGCAGCACCAGCCGCTCCGGCAAGCCCTTCGCCCGTGCCGCGAGGATGTAACGACTTTCCAGCACCTCCAGCATTGATGACCGCGTGAGGCGGCAGACATGCGCGACCAACCCGGCCGACAGCACGCAGACGGGCATCACCAAATGCGCCGCCCAGCCGAGCACGCCGCTTTCCCCAAACGGCGCGTAGCCCGTTGCCGGCAGCCAGTTCAGCCAGGACGCAAACAGCAGAATCGCGAGGATGGACCAGAAGAAATCGGGCACCGCGATGAACAGGAACTGCCCGACCATCAGCAGCCGGTCGCCGATCCGCCCGCGATGCGTCGCGGCATAGATCCCCAACAGGATGCCACTCGACGCCACCAGAACGAAGCTGAGGCTGGCCAGCACCGCGGACCGCTCCAGCGCCTCCAGGATCACCGGCGCCGCCGGCCGCTCCATCACCAGCGACTGGCCGAAATCGCCATGCAGCAGTGCCCGGAACCAATGCCAGTATTGCACCGGAAGCGGATCGTTCAGGCCGAGCTTCGCCTCCAACACCGCCACGGCGGACGGCGTCGCGTATTCACCCAGGATGGCATAGGCGACATTCCCCGGCAGGATGTGGACGATGGCGAAGATCACCACCGTCATCGCCCACAGCACGCCGGCGGCAGCGAGCAACCGGCGCAGGATGAAACCGGTCATCAGCGTAATATTCTCCCCCTCCCCTTGAGGGAGGGGGGTGGGGGGAGGGGTTGGTGCGTCACCCGACGGTAGCGTAGCGCAAATCAAACCAGCGCATCGGATGGGTCTTCACATTCTGCACTGATCGCCCATAGGCACAGGCGAAATTCACCGCATAGGCGAAGAACCCCGCAGGATCGGCGTTCAGCGCGTGCTGCATGGCGACGTATTGCACCTTCTGCTGCGCGGGATCGCCGGTCAGCCGCGCGGCCTGCAACGTCTTGTCCACCTCGTCGTTCTTGTAGTGCCACAACCGCGCGTTCCAGCTTCCGGTCGAGTGCAGGAACGGGAAGGTGCTGGTGTCGATCGTCGGGCGGGCAAAATACCCGTCGATATACAGCGGCGCCTTGCCCGAGACCTCGGCCTCGTAGCTCGAGAACGGTACGCGCTGCACTTGTAGGTCAAACCCTGCGGGTTTGGCCAGTTGCTGTAGCGTCACGCCCAGCCGTTCGCGCACCTCACGGCCGACCGGCACAATGATCGGCACCTTTACCCCGTCGGGATGTCCCGCCTCGGCCAGCAGCTTGCGCGCCCCCGCCGGGTCCGCGGCGCCGATCACGATATCGCTGGCATAGAACGCATGCGTCGGCGGGATTGGGCTGATCGTCGGGACGCCCTGGCCGAACAGCGTCAGCTCCACGACGTCGCGCTTGTCCACCGCCATTTGGAAAGCGCGGCGCACGCGGGAATCGTTGAATGGCGGGATCAGGTTGTTCATGATCGCCGCATCCCAAGACGCCGTCGGGATGCTTTCCACCTTGACCTTCGCATCGCCACCGAGCGTCTTCACCTGGTCGAGCGGCAGATCCCACACCACGTCGATATCGCCGGCCTGCAAAGCGGCGATCTTGACGCTCATCTCCGGAATGATGCGCAGCTCCACCCCGTCCAGTTTCGGCAATCCGGGCTCGAAATAATTCGGATTCTTTACCAGCACCAGCCGGTCGCCGGGCGTGTAGCTTTGGAACATGAACGGGCCGGTGCCGACCGGCTTGGTGGTGAGCTGGCTGACCAGGTCGCGCGGCGGGATCTTCACCTGGCGATCGGACAGGATATCGGCGAACCCGCCATACGGGTATTTCAGCTCGAACACCACGGTCGTGGCGTCCGGCGCCGACATCCGGTCGATCATGTCGTAGTTGCTGCGCGACGGCGCGGCGTTCTTGGGGTCGAGCAGCCGGGCGAAGAAGGCGATGACGTCGTCGGCAACCAGATCGGCCCCGTTATGGAACTTCACCCCGCGGCGCAGCACGAAGGTCCAGGTCTTCAGGTCCGTGCTGTAGTTCCAGCTCGCCGCCAGATCGGGTCCCACCGACAGATCCTCGTGCATCTGCGTCAGGCCGTTGAACACCAGATTGTCGTAGATGTACTCGTCGCCGATTGTCGTCTTCATCGGGTCGAGCGTTGCCAGCGAGGTGCCGACGGCGATCCGCAGCACCGCCGGCGCCGCCGTCGCCGCACGCAACGCGGGCAGCGCCAGCGCGCCGCCAAGAATGGTTCGCCGCATAATATCCATGATGCTTCCCCTGTCCGCCGGTTGGGCGGTGAGTATGCCGCACTCATGGGCGGCGTCCACGTGTTATGCGCCGGCCCTCGCTACCGGTATAATCCGCGCCGCGCGATCGTGCATTGTATCGTTGCAGCGGCCAGGAGAGCGTGATGGAACCGAGTGTCCGCGACCAGATCCTCACCTGGATCGACCAGGACCGTGATGCGCTGGTCGGGTTTCTGTCCCGCTTCGTTGCGATCCCCAGCCCCAATCCGCCAGGCGATACAACGGCGGCCGCGAGCTTCCTGCTGGCACATCTGCACGCGCACGGCTTCCCGGCGGACATCCGTGCCGCCAAGCCCCATCTGCCCAACATCGTCGGCAGCTTCGGCGCCGCGGCACCGCATTTGGTGCTGAACGGGCATATCGACGTGTTTCCCAGCGGTCCGCCGGCGTCCTGGTCGCGCGATCCCTGGAGCGGTGCGGTCGACGGCAACTGCGTGCACGGCAGGGGCGTGGCGGACATAAAATGCGGCACCGCCGCCTCGGTCTGGACCGCGATCTATCTGCATCGGCTGCGCGCACGCCTCGCCGGCCGGCTGACCTTGACCTGCGTGTCCGACGAGGAGACCGGCGGCACCTGGGGGGCGCAATTCCTGCTGGAGAATTTCCCCGACGAATGCCGCGGCGACTGCCTGCTGAACGGCGAGCCAAGCGCCGGCACCATCCGCTTCGGTGAGAAGGGAACGTTGCGGTTGGTAATCGAGGTGTCCACGCCAGGCGCGCACGCCGCCTACACGCATCTTAGCCGCAACGCGATCGTTATCGCCGCCGCGATCGTCGGCGAGCTGATGGCGTTGGAAGACATGCCGGTGGTGCAGCCCAACGCGGTGCGCGCTGCGGTCGAGAACGCAAGCGCGGCAATGGACGCCGCGGTCGGGCAGGGCGCCGGCGCGATCCTCAATCGCGTGACCGTCTGTCCCGGGGTGATCCAGGGCGGCGTCAAGATCAACATGCTGCCTGGGGATTGCCGCCTGGAGGTGGACATAAGGCTGCCGGTGTCGATGACGCACGCGGCGGTCATGGCACGCGTCGATGCCATCATCCAGCGGCACCCCGAGGCGCGCGTCACTCCGGTCTGGACGCATTCCAGCGAGCCGACCTTCAGCGACCCCGGCCATCGGATGGTAGGCATCATCCGTGACACCGTCGCCGACCTGACCGGACGCACGGCGACGCCCGCGGTGAGCCTCGGGGCGTCGGATGCCAAGCATTGGCGCCGGAACGGTGTGCCCGCGTATCTGTATGGCTGCGCACCGAACAACATGGCCAAGTCGGACGAGTGGGTCGATGTCGAGGACTATCTCCACGTGGTCAGGTGCCACGCGCTGGCCGCGGCGGCGTATCTCGCGGTGTAGCCCGCGGCGACGCGGCCTGCCGGGTGGCCGGGAGGTAGAAGTTCCGCTTGCAACGAATTGCCATCATGTCCGCGCCGCGTGTGGATGGCGGGGTGGCGCGGATGCACCCCATCCCTGCGTATTGCTCATCCCACGGCGTATTGCCTGCCACCTTCCGCTTCCCCAGGATGCCTCGACCAACAGGGGCTGTCGCAGTGCAGATTCGTATCGGAAATCCGCAACGCTTCGCCTCCGGGTTGATCTTCCTGGCGATCGGCGCGTTCGGCATGATCGACGGCGCGCGCTACCGGCTGGGCAGCGCGACGCATATGGGACCCGGCTACTTCCCGTTCGTCGTCTCGGCCGTCATCGCGCTGCTCGGCCTGGCCTCCGCGGTCACCTCGCTGCGGGCGGCGCACCCGAAGCGGCCGGCGGTGTGGCACATCGTCCCGCTGATCTGCGTCCTGGCCGGGATCGTCACCTTCGGCCTGCTGGTGGAGCACGCGGGACTGGTGCTGGCGATCGCCGCCGTCGTGGTGCTGGGCTGCTACCAGCGCCTGCTGTCGCGCCCGTGGGAGGTGCTGGCGATCGGCATCGTCCTGGTGGTCATGTCGGTCGCCTTGTTCATCCACGGCCTCGGCATGCCGTGGCAAGCATTCCCATCCTGACATGCAGCAGACCGACGCCGCACCCGGGTTCCCGGCATGAACATTCTCGACAACCTCGCGATGGGGTTCTCCGTCGCGGTCACGCCGGAGAATTTCCTCTACTGCCTGGCCGGGGCTTTTCTCGGCACGCTGGTCGGCGTGTTCCCCGGCCTCGGGCCGGTGACCACGATCGCCATGCTGCTGCCGTTCACGTTCAAGCTGCCGGCGGTCGCCTCGTTGATCATGCTGTCCGGCATCTATTACGGCGCGCACCATTCCGGCTCCACCACGGCGGTGATGCTGAACATGCCGGGCGAACCGACCTCGGTGGTGATCTGCATCGACGGCCACCCGATGGCGCGCCAGGGCCGCGCGGGGCCCGCGCTGAGCATCGCCGCGCTGTCCTCGTTCTTCGCCGGCTGCGTCGCGGTGATGATCATCGCCTGCTTCTCGCCCGTGCTGGCCAGCACCGGGCTGCTGTTCGGACCGGCCGACTATGCCTCGCTGATCGTCATGGCCCTGGTCACCGCCTCAGCCCTGTCAGCCGAGTCGCTCACCACGACGACCGCCATGGCCGCCCTCGGCGTGTTGCTGGGCACCGTCGGCACCGACGTGAACTCCGGCACCATCCGTTTCGCGTTCGGCCAGCCCGCGCTGGCCGACGGGGTGAACTTCGTCGCCGCCGCGGTCGGGCTGTTCGCGTTCGCCGACGTCATCACCCATGTCGGCACGCTGCACCAGCGCGTGCCGCTGAGCGCCAAGATCACCGGGCTGTTGCCGACCCGGGCCGACCTGGCCGCGTCCTGGAAGGCGATCCTGCGCGGCACCGCGATCGGTTCCGCTTTCGGCATCCTGCCGGGCACCGGCCCGCTGATCAGCTCGTTCGCCAGCTACGTGATGGAGCGCCAGCTCGCCACCGACCGCACCCGTTTCGGCAACGGCGCCATCGAGGGCGTGGCCGGCCCCGAAGCCGCCAACAACGCCGCGGCACTCACCCATTTCATTCCGATGCTGACCTTAGGAATCCCCGCCGGCGCGGCCAACGCGCTGCTGATGGGTGCGCTGATCATGCAGGGCATCGCCCCCGGCCCGCTGCTCATCTCCCAGCACGCCAACCTGTTCTGGGGCGTCGTGGCCAGCATGTGGATCGGCAACCTCATGCTGCTGGTGCTGAACCTGCCGCTGGTCGGCATCTGGGTCCGCCTGCTGGCGATCCCCTACCGGGTGCTGTATCCGGCGGTGCTGGTGTTCTGCTGCATCGGTGTCTACAGCGTGTCGAACGCGACGTTCGACGTCTACCTTGCCGCCGGCTTCGCGCTGATCGGCTTCGTCTTCAAGCAGCTCGACTGCTCGCCCGCCCCGCTGATCCTCGGCCTGGTGCTCGGCCCCATGCTGGAGGAGAACATGCGGCGCGCCCTGCTGCTGTCGCGCGGCGATTTCAGCATCTTCCTGACCCGGCCGATCAGCCTGTCGATGCTGATCGTGACCGTGGCGCTGGCGGTCATCTTCTCCCGTTCCGCCTTCCGCGACCGCCAGGCTCGGCTGGCGAACCCACAATAGCCAATCCGCAAAAGGAGTTCGAATCCATGCTCAAGCGTCGGACGTTGGTAGGAATGCCGCTCGCACTGGCTGCGTCGCGTACGGCGTGGGCGGATGCGGCGGATGGTTACCCGAACCGCACGGTGCGGCTGATCGTGCCCTATCCGCCGGGAGGCGGGGGCGATGCCGTGGCGCGAATCATCGCGCCGAAGCTGCAGGACGCGCTGGGCCAGACCTTCATCATCGACAACCGGCCCGGCGCGGGGGCCAGCATCGGCACCGACCTTGCCGCCAAGGCCCCGCCCGATGGCTACACGATCCTGGAGACACCGGGCGCGGCGCTGACGGTGAACCCACAGCTTATGGTTGCGCCGTACGATCCGATCAAGGACCTCGCGCCGATCGCGATGGTGACGCGGGCGCGGATGCTGTTCGTCTGCGCCCCGTCGGTGCCGGCGAAGACGATGCAGGAGCTTATCGCCTACGCCAAAGCCAACCCCGGCAAGCTGAATTTCGGGTCGGCCGGGAACGGAACGATCACCCAGTTGTCCTGGGAGATGGTGAAGATTGCGACCGGCATCGACATCGTGCACGTGCCGTATCGCGGCAGCGGCCCGGCGATCAACGACCTGCTGGCCGGGCAGATCCAGTTGTTCTCGGAGAGCGTACTGCTGCCCTATGTTCGCGCCGGACAGATGCGCGCCCTGGCAGTGAGTGGCGACGAGCGCTGGGCGGCACTGCCGGATGTGCCGACGGTGAAAGAGGCCGGCCTCACCGGGGTCAATCCGTCCGCCTGGTACGGCGTGTTCGTACCCGCCGCGACGCCTGCCGCCATTGCCGCGAAGCTGTCGGCGGTCCTGCTCAAGATCGCGGCCGATCCGGAACTGAAGCAGAAATTCGACGCGATCGGCATGGAACCGACGCCGCTGGGACCCGAGGCCTTCGCGAAGGTGATCCGCGACGACATTGCGACAAACGGCGAGGTGATCCGCAAGGCGCATATCACGCTGGATTAGAGCGCGTTCACGCTGACTGGAATCGCCGCGCCAACCGTACACC
>PLXO01000318.1 GCA_003151425.1 Acetobacteraceae bacterium | reverse complement strand
CTTGACCCGTGGGCCGGCATGACGGTGGGGGTGGCGCCGAAGAGTCGATCATTCTGACAGTTGGTATCAGTGCGCGGCACGTAACGTCGATGCCCAAGACTTGCAGCAAACGCTAGCGCACGGTCACCCCGCATTGTTCTGAAAATCTTGCCTTATGCGGTAGTCCCGCGCGGAGAGTCAGTCCGGCCATGCAGCGTTGCCGGGCGTAACGTCTTCACCACGCGAGACCTGTCGCACCTCGCTCAACGCGCGGCGGCGATGGCCTTCTCGATCTCCGCCTCGGCCTCGGCGCGGCCCACCCAGCCGATGATCTTGACCCACTTGCCGGGTTCCAGATCCTTGTAGCTCTGGAAGAAATGCTCGATCGCCGCCAGGGTGATGCGCGGCAGGTCGTCGATCGAGTCTACGCTCACGTATTGCGGATGCAGCCGCTCGTGCGGCACGCAGATGATCTTCTCGTCCGGCCCCGCCTCGTCCTCCATCCGCAGCATGCCGATGGGGCGCGAGCGGATCACCGCGCCGGGCACCACCTGGGCCGGGATCAGCACCAGGGCGTCGGCCGGGTCGCCGTCCTCGGCCAGAGTGCCCGGGATGAAGCCGTAGGCCGAGGGATAGGCGGTCGCGGTGAACAGGAACCGGTCGACGAAGATCGCGCCGGACACCTTGTCCACCTCGTATTTCACCGCCGAGCCCTGCGGAATCTCGACCACCACGTTGATGTCCTGCGGTGGCGCGTTGCCGGTGGGGATCTTGGAGACGTCCATCGACCTACTCCGCCTGGGCCAGCTCTACCCGCCGATCCAGCGCGCCAGCACCGCCAGCAGCAACAGCGCCACGATGTTGGTGATCTTGATCATCGGGTTCACCGCCGGCCCCGCGGTGTCCTTGTACGGATCGCCCACCGTATCGCCGGTCACCGCGGCCTTGTGCGCCTCGGAGCCTTTGCCGCCGTGGTTGCCCTCCTCGATGTACTTCTTCGCATTATCCCACGCCCCGCCGCCCGAGGTCATCGAGATCGCCACGAACAGGCCGGTGACGATGGTGCCCAGCAGCATCGCGCCCAGCGACGCGAACGCCGCGGCGCGGCCGTTGATGGCGTCGATCACCACCCACAGCACGATCGGCGCCAGCACCGGCAGCAGCGAGGGCAGGATCATCTCGCGGATCGCCGCCTTGGTCAGCATGTCGACCGCGCGGCCATACTCCGGCTTCGCGGTGCCCGCCATGATGCCGGGGATTTCTCGAAACTGCCGCCGCACCTCGATCACCACCGCGCCGGCGGCGCGGCCGACCGCGGTCATGCCCATCGAGGCGAACAGGTACGGCATCAACCCGCCGATGAACAGGCCGATGACCACGAACGGGTCCTGCAGCGCGAAGGTCACGTGCAGGTTCGGGAAGTAGTGCTGCAGGTCCTGCGTGTAGGCGGCGAACAGCACCAGCGATGCCAACCCCGCCGAGCCGATCGCGTAGCCCTTGGTCACCGCCTTGGTGGTGTTGCCCACGGCATCGAGCGCGTCGGTGGTCTTGCGCACGTCGGGCGGCAGGTCGGCCATCTCGGCGATGCCGCCGGCGTTGTCGGTCACCGGGCCATAGGCGTCCAGCGCCACGATCATCCCGGCCAGCGACAGCATGGTGGTCACCGCCATCGCGATGCCGAACAGCCCGGCGAGCAGATACGCGGCGATGATGCCGACGCAGATCACCAGCACCGGCGCCGCCGTCGATTCCATGGAGATCGCCAGGCCCTGGATCACGTTGGTGCCATGGCCGGTGGTGGAACTCTGCGCGATCGACTTCACCGGCCGATACTCGGTCGCGGTGTAGTATTCGGTGATGACGACGATCAGCCCGGTGACCAGCAGCCCCACGATCCCGCACAGGAACAGGCTGAAGCCGGTGATCGAGTCCCCGTTGGTCATCGGCAGCGGCGTGGTGAAGCCGACGAACCAGGCGATGATGATCGCGATGCCGACCACCGACAG
The DNA here is from genome assembly GCA_003151425.1 of Acetobacteraceae bacterium. Taxonomy (GTDB): domain Bacteria; phylum Pseudomonadota; class Alphaproteobacteria; order Acetobacterales; family Acetobacteraceae; genus Palsa-883. Next base: position 17,382 of record PLXO01000318.1, on the reverse strand, counting down.
CCCGCCGGTGACGAGCAGCCCCTTGTACAGCGCCCACATGATCCCGTTGTCGGGCCCAAGCCGCACGAAGTAGGTGCCCACGATCGAGGTCAGGATGCACACGCCGCCGATGCCCAGCGGCATCAGCAGCAGCCAGTCGCGCACCGGGCCGGTGAAGAAGATCGCCGCCAGCAGCATGGTGGCGACGATGGTCACCGCGTAGGTCTCGAACAGGTCGGCGGCCATGCCGGCGCAGTCGCCGACGTTGTCGCCCACGTTGTCGGCGATCACCGCGGGGTTGCGGGGGTCATCCTCGGGGATGCCGGCCTCGAGCTTGCCGACCAGGTCGGCGCCCACGTCGGCACCCTTGGTGAAGATGCCGCCGCCGAGCCGGGCGAAGATCGAAATCAGCGACCCGCCGAAGCCCAGTGCCACCATGGCGTTCAGCAGCGGGCGAAGGTCATCGCCCGGCATGGTCGCGCGCAGCACGAAGTAGTAGCCGGCGACGCCGAGCAGGCCGAGGCCGACCACCAGCATTCCGGTGATGGCCCCCGACTTGAACGCGATCTCCAGCCCGGCGGCGAGACCCTGGCGCGAGGCCTGGGCGGTGCGGACGTTGGCGCGTACCGAGACGTTCATGCCGACGTAGCCGGCGGCGGCCGACAGCACGGCGCCGATCACGAAGCCGATCGCGACATGGACACCGAGCGTCACGCCGAGCACGATCAGGATGATCACCCCGACGATGCCGATCGTCATGTATTGCCGGTTCAGATAGGCTCGGGCGCCTTCCTGCACGGCGGCCGAGATCTCCTGCATGCGCGCGGTGCCGGCATCCGCGGCCAGCACCTGGCGGCTGGTGACGAAACCGTAGACCAGCGCCAGCAGACCGCAGACGATGATCACGAGGTAGGCGAAATACATCCGGTAAATCCTTGGCTTGCCCGGATTTTCCTGCAAGCGGCGGGAAATGGGCGGTCAGGGGGTTGAAAGTCGCGCGGGGTATGCCAGAACCGTGATGGTCAGGCAAATCGCCGGGTTTACGTGACCCTTAAAACGATTGGCCCACCGGTGTCCTGGCGCCCGTAGCTCAATTGGTTAGAGCGGACCGCTCATAACGGTCTGGTTGCAGGTTCGAGTCCTGCCGGGCGCACCACTGCCGATCGCAGGCCGGCGCCGATCGCAGGCGGGCACGCCGGCACCGATCGCAGGCCGGACCGTAACGCGGCTTACGACGATCTCACCACCAGTCTGGCGCGCTGCCTTTCCCGGTTCCCGAGGTAGGCGCGGGCGACAAGCTGCAGGAGGGCCGAGGAAATCTGGCCATAAGTCCACGCCCCGGTGGACCGGCCGGGCACGGGGCGCACGTCGGGACCGGGCCAGACGAACGAATTCGCTTCGGTTGCAACGATCCAGGTGGGAATGTCGTCAAGACCCAGGCGCCACTTCTCGGCTTCGGGAAAGGGGACCGCATCCAGTCTATCGCGTGGCGGCGTATGCGTCAGGGCGAGGACGAGCACATGGGTCTCGCGGGGTTCGGTACGGACCGCAAGCGCCAATACCAACGACGGCCGGTCCTTGCGGCCTTCCTCCCGGCCCGCTTCGTGTTCGTCGGCCCAGAGATTAGGCGTAACGGATGATGCTCCCTTGTGGCGGCGGCCGGCGGCCGCTCATGTTCGCTCGATCACGTTGGCTCGGTCACGCTGGCTCGGTCACGCTGGGCCGGCAGCCAGTTTCTCGATCGCGGGAAGGAACTCCTCCGGCGTGTCCGCGGCCAGAAACGCCTGCTGATCGCGCTGCTTCAGCCGTTCGTATTCCGCGACCGAGAGCAGCACGTTGCGGGGTCGGCCGTTACGGGTGACGATCACTGGGCAGGTCAGGGCGACGTCGCTGAAATGCGCGAACTGGCGCACAAGTTCACCGGCGGTGGTGGTAATGCGGTCTGTCGTGGCCATGCGGCCCTCCCAGGCGATGTGCGCAAACTACATATAGTTCAGGAAACACGCAACGACAGGCCCGCCCGTGTCCCGCATGCGTAGCTCAACTGATGAGAGCGAACCGCTCATAACGGCCTGGTTGCAGGTTCAAGTCCTGCCGGGCGCACCACCGCCGATCGCAAGCGGGCACCGATCGCAGGCCGGCACGCCGGCAGCCGTGTCGCATGCTTGGCATGCCACCGCGCCATGCCGACATCGACGCGGAGGGGCGGAACGCCAATGGGTTGCTTAACCACCGAAATCCCGGAATGGATTTGGCCGGAATAGATTGGGCCAGAATGAATTTCGGCTAAGCTCGGTCACCGGCACGACGCCGGGCGTCATCACGACAGGAGGAGCAGGTTGCCAAAGATTCGCCCAGGGGTCGGTCCGCAATATCCACAAGTCGTCGTCCTGATCGGCGCCACCGGCGATTTGTCTCGACGCAAGCTGTTGCCGGGCCTGTTCCACCTGTCGAGTGCCGGGTTCATCCCCGGGTTCCGGATCATCGGTGTCTCGCTCGATGACATCGATGCCGCCGCCTTCCGGGCGATCGCACGCGAGGCGGTCGATCAATTCGCCATGCGAAAGGTGAACGAGGCCGACTGGGCGGCCTTCGCGGAGCTCCTGGACTACGTGCCGCAGGCCGCGGGCGCGGACATCCTAAGGGCGGCGGTCGACAAGGCGGAGCGGACATTGGGCGCCGAGAGCCGCCGCGTGCACTATCTGAGCGTGCCGCCCAACGCCGCCCTGTCAGCGGTACGGTTGCTGGCACAAGCCGATCTCGTCGATCGGTCGCGGATCATCATGGAAAAGCCGTTCGGCACCGACCTGGCAAGCGCGAAGTCGCTGAACGCCAGGCTGCACGAGGTCTTCTCCGAAGATCAGATCTTCCGCATCGACCACTTCCTGGGCAAGGAGCCGGCGCAGAACATCCTGGCGTTCCGTTTCGCCAACGGTCTGTTCGAACCGATCTGGAACCGCAACTTCATCGACCACGTGCAGATCGACGTGCCGGAGACGCTGGCGCTCGGCAAACGGTCCGCGTTCTACGAGCAGACCGGCGCCTACCGCGACATGGTGGTGACACACCTGTTCCAGATCCTCGCGTTCATGGCGATGGAGCCTCCGACATCCCTGGAGCCGGCGCCGATCGGCGAGGAAAAGAACAAGGTCTTTCGCAGCATGCTGCCGATCGACCCGAAGGATGTCGTGCGCGGGCAATACACCGGATACCGCACCGAGGACGGCGTCGATCCGGAATCGGACACCGAAACCTTCATCGCCCTGAAATGCCTGATCGACAATTGGCGCTGGGCTGGCGTGCCGTTTTTCCTGCGCACCGGCAAACGGCTCGCGGAGGGGCAGCGGATCATTTCCATCGCCTTCCGGGAACCGCCCAAGAGCATGTTTCCCGCGGGGTCGGGGGTCGGCGGGCAAGGCCCCGACCACCTGACGTTCGACCTGGCGGACGCCTCGAAGATGTCGCTGTCCTTCTATGGCAAGCGCCCCGGCCCGGGCATGCGGCTGGACAAGCTGAGCCTGCAGTTCGCCATGCACGACACGGGCCGGATCGGCGACGTGCTGGAGGCCTATGAGCGCCTGATCCTCGACGCAATGCGCGGCGACCATATGCTGTTCACCACCGCCGAGGGGATCGAGCGGCTGTGGGAAGTGTCGATCCCCTTGCTGGAAGCGCCGCCGCCGGTGCGGCTTTACCCGCCCGCCTCGTGGGGGCCGAAATCGGTCCATCAGCTCATTGCGCCGCATGCCTGGCGGCTGCCCTTCGAGCGCGCCTGGCGCGACCCCAACACCTTGGGCGCCTGAACCGGCAAGGCTTGCGCTGGATGGTGGTGCGCCAGTCCTGGAGCGGGACGGGAATGCAGTTGGGTGCGAATTTACACGCACGAGGCCGTGCACGGGCGCTTGCCAAATACTTTGACGATCGCATCATCCACATTTACGCCCCGGCATAACCACCCGGCTCCGTCCGGAAACCTCACCTAACGCGGACTAAAGGCACGACTTGAATGCGATCCTGGCCGCCGGTGCCAACCCGGCCATTGGCGGTGCAAATGTGAAACCAAAAGCTCCGAGGGAGTGGGGGCCATCGATTTTGATTTGCAGGCTTCCACTGTTTAGTGCTGCGACGAACTCGTCGCCCGCGAGGGTATAGGTCAAGAACCAGCGATCAGCGTTGTCTACATGAGCGTCAGCGATGCTGTCATACCCTGCAGCTCGGCGCACGACCTTACTACCAATAGATACCGATGATCCTGCGACCGCCGTACGTATTGAGTTATTGTCAGCGACAGCTTCGCTGGACGAAGCTGAGGCATATTGCCATGAACTTAACATGAACACTTTGCCTGGCACGTTGGTCCGGCAGAAAAAGGTGATCTGCTGATCCTCGTTGTATCTCCCGGACAACTTGCCTGTGACGATAGCGCCTGATCGATATGGTTCAATCGACCACCCACTAAACAGCGGTGTGCCTCGTACATTCGTGATACCCATCTTTAGCATTGTGCCAGCATCGGGTTGGAATACGCTCGACGGATCGGCCGAAGAGGCGATGGACAGGAGCGCGGGATCAACCGACATCTCAGTCAGGTATATGACCAACAATCCCATCATGCGTTGAGCGGATGACCGACTTTCATCCAAATCGCTCTGACTAATTGCATCGGCTATCGAGCCACGCGTATAAAACTGATGGAAACCAAGCTCTCCTGTCTCGGCTGAGCGCCTTATGCCCCCCAGAAATGCGTATGCACACGCCGAATAGCAACCGCCTTGCTTTGTAGTTTGCCATTTCGGATCAGCGGGTTCCGGGATTGTTTGTCCCACTTCCGTCCCAATTTTATGGGTGCGGATCGCTTCTCCGAGCTCCAAGCCCGCAATCAGATTGCCGCCGTTGCTATTCAATCGCATCATTTCGCGGCCATCTGCGTCTGACCCCAGCGCCTTGAGAAAGGTCTCAAAATCCTCTGGTGTCCGCACCGTAATAGGCCCTTCGGCAGCGATCCATTCGCATCCCGCGCAGTTGCCTCCATTTCCAGCGAGCGAGAATACCATCGTGCCACCGGGATGCGGAACACCGGATGGGAAATCCCCTGCGGCCGCAGCGTCACTTATGGCTGAAAATATGATAAATGCGACGAGGACAATGATGATCCGCCCACGCATTGTTTTGCTCCGCCGACAGCTGGTTTCGACGAACCGTGCCGACATCGCCTTCTGCGACGGTGCCACTAGGACCGCTTCCCGCCCCGGCTTTTCCAGCAACTCCTGGGGCATGAAGATTCTCGGAACTATTCGAAGGCCACACGTCGCTAGCGTGCGGCAGCCTGCCACCAATTCCATCGCCGCGGCGCCTTCTCTCCATGACTTGCCGGCATATCGCACGAAATTCCGCTGAAGATCACCGAGGACACCTTCCAGCCGATCAGATGCGCCGATTGATCCAGGTTCTCGGTGTACCACGGTCGCCACAACCCGCGAAATCGGCCACGGTACGCGTTGCGACGATGGCGCCATACGCATGCGCGGTCGCGGCGATCATGGCATCCTCGACCGCAATTGGTTTGCCTGCTGCCTCGCGGACCGCGCGAATTTCGCCGTAGCGCGCAGCGCAAGAGCCGTCGAACGGCAGGACCCGGCCGGGGAAGGCGGCCGAGCGAAAGGCCGCGATCCTGTCGGCAAGCTCGTCCCGTCTGCGACCGGCCGGCATGCGGGCGAGGCCGTAATGGATCTCCGCTTCACAGACCGTAGCGGTGAAAAGCGTCTCGGGCGCCTCGCGGCGAAGGAATTCGGTTACCGCCCGGTCCGGCAACGGCCGGACAAGCTCGGAGATCACGTTGGTGTCGAGCAGGATCACCGTTTGTTGGCGCGGTGGGAGAAGTCCGGCGGCGCGCGTCCCGGTGCGGCGCCGCGCGGCGGGATATCCAGTTCGACACCGTGCTTCGGACCGAACAGCCGGCGGGCAATATCGACCGGATGCTCCTGCGGCACGGTTGCCTGCTGCGCCACCGCCGTGCGCAGCAGTTCGCGTGCGTCCTCCTCCAGCGAGCGGTGGTGGGCCGCCGCATGCTCCTTGAGGCGGGCGTGCAAGGCAGTGTCAACGTTGCGGATCAGCAGACTGGGCATGGTTGACACGCTGGCACGATGCTAGCGCCTGCTAGCAAAAGGATTTGGATGGGTCAATTCTCGGCGCGCTCGATTCGCGGCTGGGCAAGCTGAGCCTTCCGTCGGGTGTCTGTATTTGACAGCGGACCACGACTTTCAGCCCATAATTCGTCTGTTCCTCACTCTCGATCGGATTGTCCACCGGGTGCCGTCTGAGCGCTTCATCAAGGACCTGCCACGCACCTTCCGCAAAGCCGCGCGCCAGGAAAACCGCGCCTTGGGCCCGCCGACGCGGTGGTTGATATTTAGAAGATAGTCCCGGATTTTTCGCTCCGAAACCTCCCAGCTCAAGCGGCAAGGCCTGCTGACGGTACGGTGACCAGACACTCAAAGGGCGTCGAGAACTCCACCTCGTAAGCTTTCCTACCCTGCCAAATACCGACGACGGTACCGCGTGCTCCGGCAGGCAGCTCTCTGCCAACATCCTTGACGTAAACGGGCGTCGCCAATGCGACCTCGTCGAGCTCGTTGAACATACGGGAACCACGTACGTCCTTGTCCCCAGGCGCATGGTCTGGCATGCCGTCGGTTATCCGCCGTACGGCAGCGTCTTGCAACCGGTGGGAACTCTCTCCGCACCGCCGCGAACAATGGATGTCGCATCGGTCAGCCACATGCGCCGCGTCGCCGAGCTAGAAGCGCTCTGCGTTACGCCACAAGCTGCGGCGACGCCCGCCGCCCACCCGCGATCACCGGCATGGTGATGTCCAGCCGCTGCCGCAGCGCCTCGACCTCATCGGCGGGCCGCGGCCGGCTGAGGAAGTAGCCCTGCACCTCGGTGCACCCCTTTCGGCGGATCTGCGCAAACTGCTCGGCCGTCTCGACCCCCTCTGCGATGGTCTCGATGCCGAGATTATTGCCAAGCCAGATAATGGTGCGCACGATGATCGCCGCATTCCTGGCCGACGCCAACAGCGTCTCGGACGCGGCCGTCGCGCCCGCGGCATCGTCCGGCGCCCCCCGAAGCTCGCTGATGAAGGAGCGGTCGATCTTGATCTTGTCGAAGGGGAAGCGGAGCAGATAGTTCAGCGACGAATAGCCGGTGCCGAAATCGTCCATCGACACCCGCACGCCGAGATGGTGCAGGCTGTGCAGCATCATCATCACCGCCTCGGTGTCCTGCAGCAGCACCGTCTCGGTGATCTCCAGCTCCAGCCGTCGCGCCGATTGCCCCTGCCGGACGGGGCCCTTGAACACCGCGGCACCGCATGCGGTGGCGGCCAACAGCTAGCTTTCAGTGCGACGGATCCTCGGCGATTCGCCGGATCCCCGCGAACTTTCGTATCGTCACGCGCTGGTGTCTGGTCGTGATCAGTCCCGCTTTCTCCCAGGCGGTCAGAAGCCGGCTGGCGGTATGCAGCGTGGCGCCGCACATCTCCGCAACATCCTTTCGGGTCAACGGAACGTCGATGGTCGTTCCATCACTGCCAGCGTGCCCGCCCTGCGCTGCCAGACGCAAGAGGACACGCGCGATGCGGGATGCGACCCGCTGCGTGGCGAGCTCGCGGAGACGTTCCTGCACCTCCCGGAGCCGCGTGCCGATGATCTTGACGATGTTGAGCGCGATCTGCGGATGCCGGCCGATCAGATCGTACAGTGCCGCTTCCGTCCAACTGATCTCGATCGAGTCGACCACGGCCACCGCTTCGGCCGGATATTTTCCGTCAGTGAACAGCGCCACCGTTCCGAACATTTCGCCCGGGCCGATAAAGCGAACCACCAGCTGCGCGCCGTCGTCGTCCGATTGGGCGATGCGGGCGTGGCCCTCGATCAACGCATGGCAGCGCTTCGCCGCCTCGCCTTGTACGAAGACAGTCGTGTCCTTCGGCAAATGTCGCACGCGGGCGCACGCCATCACCTCGGCCAACGCCGGCGACGGCAGACCCAGGAACAATCCCATCCCGGCCAAGGTTTCCGGGGTGAGCGAAGCCGATGCGGTGTTCATATCGCCTAGCTGACCAGCCTTTCCGCAATGGTGGCAGCGATTTGCGCTGGCGCAAAGACAACCGGGGACCGGCGCGCGAAACTGCCAGGGAACGAATCGGAGATGGCCCCGCCGATGGCCGGGCTGATGAAGCCCACGTTTTGGTAACGAACCTTGTGGCCGGTAGACCGGCGGGAACCGCCATGGATGACGTTGTCATAGCGCGGGCGTTGCATGTCCTCGCGGTGGTCATCTGGATCGGCGGCGTGTCGATGGCGACTACCGTTGCGTTGCCGGCGGTTCGGCACGGTGATCTCGGCGCCGATCGGTTCAGGGCCTTCCAGGCGATCGAGCACCGCTTCGTGTGGCACGCGCGAACGTCTGTCGTCATCGTCGGATTGACGGGCTTCTACATGACGGCACGTCTCAATCTGTGGGAACGGTTCCAGTCGGCGCAGTTCTGGTGGATGCACGCGATGCTCTGCGTGTGGCTGTTGTTCACGCTGGTTCTGTTCGTGATCGAGCCATTCATCCTGCATCGATACTTCCATCAATGGGCGACAACCGCGCCGGATGTGGTTTTCGCCTGGCTGCATCGGGCGCATTGGGTTCTGCTCGGCCTCAGCGTGGTCACGATCTTCGGCGCAGTCGCGGGCAGCCAGGGGTGGTCGGTATTCTGAGGAAAAGACGCCTTTGCTGCCCCGGATGGGGGGCTTCGCGAGGCAGATAGAACCAACGCCGGTCATGCCAATTGCCGTCGGGGCCATTTGCCATAGGGGAAGCAACGTGGAAACGCATGTGGGGCAGCTTGATCGGCCAACGGAAGATCCCGTCGCCAACGTCCTGAAATGGATTCTACTTGCCGTCGCCGTCGGGACGTTCGCCATCCTCGGCTGGACGACGGACCTCACCTACAAGGCGGCGCCGCCGTTTCCGGATCGTTTCGTCGCCTCGGACGGCACGCTCCTCATGTCCGCCGCCGACATCCAGGCGGGCAAGGCCGGATTCCAGAAAGCCGATCTCATGGATTACGGCAGTCTCTATGGCATGGGGTCATATTTCGGGGACGACTATACGGCCGCCAATCTCGTCCGGCTCGCGACGCTGACCGAGGACAACATCGCCAAGGCGAAGAAAGGCCAGGCGCTGTCCGGTTTGCCGGCGGAGGAACAAGCATCGGTCAAGGCGGCGATGCAGGACGAGCTTCAAGGCATCGATCTTACCAAGCAGGTCGCCACCCTTCCCGATGCCGTTGCCGCCGCGATCACGACGCTGCGCGGCGAGATCGCGCAATCGCTGCTCCGTCACGACTTCGCCAAGGGCTGGACCCAGGCCTACAGCCTCGATGAGCAAAGCGCCGCCCAGACCGCGGACTTCTTGATTTATTCTTCGCTCACGACAGTGGCGCGGCGGCCGGGGACGACAGTGTCCTGGACGCAGAACTGGCCCTTCGAACCGCTGGTCGGCAATACGCCGACTACCAGCACCTTCCGGTGGACCTGGATCAGCTTCTGCTTCACGTTTTTCGCGTTCGGCGCCGTGCTGTACATCTATGAGCGCTACCTGAACGATCCTGACCAGGCGCCGATGGATCCGGTGCTGGCGAAGTTCGCGGCCTTGACCGCCAGCCAGCGGCGGATCGGAAAATATTTCCTTGTCGTTGCGGCGATCCTCCTGCTGCAAATTCTCGTCGGCTCGATCATGGCCCACTACTACACGGATCGAACGAGCTTCTATGGGATCGAGGTGGACCGCTTCCTGCCGTTCAATTTCCTGCGCGATGTCCATATCCAAACCCCGATCGTGTGGATCGGTCTTTCCTGGATCGGTGCGGGCCTGTTCCTGGCCCCGGCGATCAGCGGCGGCGAGCCGAACGGCCAGGCCTTCCTCGTTGATCTGCTGTTCTGGGTGACGCTGTTCATCGTCGTGGGCGCGCTGGTTGGCAATTATCTCGGCATCATGGGCTACATCCAGGCAGGCTGGTTCTGGTTCGGCAATCAGGGTCTGTCTTACATCCAGCTCGGCCGCGCCTGGCAGATCGGTTTCTTCGCCGGTCTGGCGATCTGGAGCCTGCTGGTGTTCCGTGCGCTCTGGCCGACCCGCGCGACGCTGGCGGCGGCGACGTGGCAATTCTGGACTGGCCGGATCAGGCTCGAACATCTGCTTTGGGCATCCACCGTCAACATCGCGCTGCTCTACGTCTTCGGCATGATCCCGCTGACCGGGGTCGAGAACTCGTTCACCATCTCGGACTTCTGGCGCTGGTGGGTCGTCCATCTCTGGGTCGAGCAGTCCTTCGAGTTCTTCGCCGCGGCGATCAGCGCCTATCTGCTGATGGCGGTCGGCCTGGTGTCGCGCCAGCTCGCCGAGCGGTCGGTCTATTTCGAACTGATCCTGATCTTCCTCGGCGGCGTGCTCGGCACCGGCCACCATCTCTATTGGGCCGGCGAGCCCGGCCTATGGGTGCCGCTCGGCTCGATGTTCTCCTTCATCGAAGTGCTGCCGCTGGTGCTGCTGATCATCGAGGCGATCCAGCATCACCGGCTGATCAAGGCGCATGGCGAGTTCAAATACGGGCTTGCCTACAGCTACATCATCGGCGCGGCCTTCTGGAATTTCGTCGGCGCCGGCGTCTTCGGTGGCGGCACGCTCAACGCCCCGCTGGTAAACTACTATGAGCATGGAACATTCCTGACCCTCAACCATGCCCACACCGCGTTGTTTGGCGCCTTCGGTCTCCTCGGCATCGGGCTGATCTATTTTTGCCTGCGCTACATCGCAGCCGATGCGCATCCGTTCGGGGAAAAGATCGGGCGTTGGGCCTTCTGGCTTTATAATGGCGGCTTGGTACTTTGGATCGTCTTCAATTTCTTCCCGATCGGCTGGCCGCAATTGGATGCCGTCTATGAGCATGGGCTAGCCTATGCGCGAAGCCAGGCGTTCTACGACACGACCGTCTTCTGGCAGTGGATGCGCTTCTCGGGTGATGTGGTCTTCGCACTCGGCGCCTTGCTGATGGCGTGGGACTTCACCGTCAAGCTGCGCCCGCTGTTCCCGCGTTTCGTCGAACGTCTGCTTCCGGGATCTCGCGTATTGCCGGCAGCCGTCGGCGACGCGCGATGAACATCGTTGCCGGAGACGTGGCGAGCCGTTCCATGCCAATCTTGCTGACCCAGGGCTTCCGGCCGTTCTTTCTCGCGGCTGGACTCTGGTCGGCGGCGGCGCTCGCGCTCTGGATCGTCCTGTTCGTCACGGGGACCGCCCTGCCGAGCCGCTTCGATCCGCTCGCCTGGCATATCCACGAGATGCTGTTCGGCTTCGTAATGGCGGCCATTGCCGGCTTCCTGCTCACCGCGATCCCGAACTGGACCCAGCGACGTCCGATCAACGGCGGACCGCTTGCGCTGCTGGCCGCGCTGTGGCTCGTTGGCCGGATCGCCTGCCTGGTCTCGGCGCTCGTTCCGCCATGGCTTGCTGTCGCGGCGGATCTGTCGTTTCCGGTGGTTCTGCTCGGCGTTATCGCGCGGGAGATCGTTGCCGGTCGGAACTGGCGCAATCTGCCGATGGTCGCCCCGGTGACCGTTCTCGGCATCGCCAATCTGCTGATGCACCTGGAGGCCGATGGCGTAGCCGTGCCCGCTGGGCTCGGGTGGCGTCTCGGGGTCGCCGCCGTGATTGTGCTGATCTCGGTGATGGCCGGTCGGATCGTGCCGAGCTTTACCCGGAACTGGCTGGCGAAGCGCCTTGTCCCCAATCTGCCCTCCGCGCACGGGTGGATCGACCAGACCGCGCTCGGCGCCTTGCACGCTGGCCTGTTCGGCTGGGCGTTCTTTCCGGCTTTCCGGGCGGTTGGCTTGCTCCTTCTGCTTGGCGCGGCGCTCAACCTCTGGCGCTTGCTGCGGTGGCGCGGTGGTGCGACGGCCGCGGAGCCGCTGCTCCTGGTCCTCCATATCGGCTATGCTTGGTTGGTGTTGGGCGCGGCCCTGCTCGGCCTGGCCGTGCTCGATGCCGATCTGCCGCAAAGCGCCGGGATCCACGCGCTGACGGCCGGCGCGATCGGCACGATGATCCTGGCGGTGATGACCCGTGTCACGCTCGGCCATACCGGACGTGATCTGTCGGCGGATCGCGTCACCGGTCTGATCTATGTCCTTGTCACCCTCGCGGCGATCACGCGCGTTGCGGCCGCTTTCGGCGCGGATTGGACCATAGCGCTGCTGATTGTCTCGGCGGGTTGCTGGATCGCAGCCTTCGGGCTCTTCGTCGTATGCTACGGGCCGATGCTGCTCTTCCCGCGCGACGCCCATTAAGCGCGGCGCACGCGCCGACCGGACGCGACCCAGCGACGCCGCGCCTGCTGCGCTGCAACAGCGCCGGTTGCCCCTGCCGGGCGGGACCCCTAGAACACCCCCCGAATTGCACCCAGGGGCGGCCCATGGCCAGTTATCAATACGTTTACGTGATGAAAGACTTGACCAAGGCCTATCCCGGTGGCCGGGAGGTCTTCAAAGGCATCACCCTGTCGTTCCTGCCCGGCGTGAAGATCGGCGTGCTCGGCGTCAACGGCGCCGGCAAATCGACCCTGCTCAAGATCATGGCCGGGATCGAGACCGAATACGGCGGCGAGGCCTGGGCGGCCGAGGGCGCCAGCGTCGGCTACCTGTCGCAGGAACCCACGCTGGATGCCGGGGACACGGTGGGCGAGAACGTGCGGGCCGCGTACGCCCCGCTGCAGGCCGCGCTCGACCGGTTCCACGAGATCTCCAACCAATTCGCCGAACCAATGAGCGACGACGCGATGAATACCCTGCTCGGCGAACAGGCCGACCTCCAGGAAAAAATCGACGCCGAGGACGGCTGGGAGATGGACCGGCGCATCGACATCGCGCTGGACGCGCTGCGCTGCCCGCCGGCGGATGCGCTGATTACGACGCTGTCCGGCGGCGAGCGGCGCCGCGTCGCGCTGTGCCGGTTGCTGCTGGAGAAACCCGATCTGCTGCTGCTGGATGAGCCGACCAACCACCTGGATGCCGAAAGCGTCGCCTGGCTGGAGCACACGCTGGAGGAATATACCGGTACCGTGATGATCGTCACGCATGACCGCTACTTCCTGGACAACGTCACCGGCTGGATCCTGGAGATCGAGCGTGGCCGCGGCTACCCGTTCGAGGGCAACTACTCGAGCTGGCTGGAACAGAAGCGCAAGCGGCTGAAGCAGGAGGAGAAGGAGGAAAGTGCCCGGCAGCGGGCGCTGGCGGCCGAGCAGGAATGGATCGCCGCCTCGCCCCGCGCGCGCCAGGCGAAGAACCAGGCGCGCATCCAGCGCTACGAGGACCTGCTGGCAAAATCGCAGGAGCAGGTGGCCGGCGTGGCGGAGATCGTCATCCCGCCCGGGCCGCGGCTGGGCCAGAACGTCATTGAGGCCGTGGAGCTCTGCAAGGGCTATGGCGACCGCGAGCTGATCGAGGCACTGAACTTCAAGCTGCCACCTGGCGGCATCGTCGGCGTGATCGGCCCGAATGGCGCCGGCAAGACCACATTGTTCCGCATGATCATCGGCCAGGAGCAGCCGGATTCGGGCGCGCTGCGCGTCGGCGAGACGGTGAAGCTTGGCTACGTCGATCAGTCGCGCGACAGCCTGAACGCCGACCGGACCGTGTGGCAGGAGATCAGCGGCGGCGAGGAGGTCATTACCATCGGCAAGCGCGCCGTACCGTCGCGCGCCTATGTCGCCGCGTTCAACTTCAAGGGGTCCGATCAGCAGAAAAAGGTCGGCATCCTGTCGGGCGGTGAACGCAACCGGGTGCATTTGGCGAAGATGCTGAAGGTCGAGCACAACGTGATCCTGCTCGACGAGCCGACCAACGATCTGGATGTGGACACGCTGCGCGCGCTGGAAGACGCACTGATGGAGTTCGCCGGGTGCGCCGTGATCATCAGCCATGATCGCTGGTTCCTCGACCGGCTGGCGACGCACATCCTGGCGTTCGAGGGCGACAGCCACGTGGAATGGTTCCAGGGCAATTTCCAGGCGTACGAAGAAGACAAGCGGCGCCGGCTGGGGGCCGACGCGACCGAGCCGCACCGGATCAAGTACCGGCCGCTGGCGCGGTAGGGTTCGACGTCAAGCCACCGCTCGGGCCAGCACCTCACCTGCCCTCCGGCACTCCGCCTGCGTGACGTTCAGATGCGTCACCGCGCGCACCGTGCGGGCGGCGAAGGCGGACACCAGCACGCCCTCACGCTGCGCCCGTCGCACCACCTCCGCCGCGTCGGGTAACGACGCAGGCAGGTGGAAAATCACGATGTTGCTCTGCACCGTTTCCAGATCCATCACCGCCTTCGTTTCGGCCACGCGCTCGGCGATCAGCCGGGCGTTGGCGTGGTCCTCGGCCAACCGCTCCAGGTTGTGCTCCAGCGCGAACAGGCCGGCGGCGGCCAGGATGCCGGACTGGCGCATCGCACCGCCGAACATGCGCCGCGCCCGCACCGCGCGCGTCATCGCCACCTTCGACCCGGCGATCAGGCTGCCGACCGGGCATCCGAGGCCCTTGGACAGCGCGACCGAGACCACGTCGAACGGCCGCGCCAGCTCGGCCAGACTGCGGCCGGAGGCGATGGCGGTGTTGAACAGCCGCGCCCCATCCAGGTAGGTTCCAAGGCCAAGCTCGCGCGCCGTGGCGCAGATCGCCTCGACCGTGTCCTGCGGGAACACGACGCCGCCGCCGCGATTGTGGGTGTTCTCCACGGCCACGAGCGTGGTCGGCGGGAACACCACATGGCCCGGCGGCTTGCAGGCCGCGCGCACATCCGCCGCGTTGAAGAGCCCGCCCCGGCCGAGCGTGGTGAACTGCACCCCGGAATTGGCCGCCGCGGCGCCCGACTCATGCCAGACGATGTGCGCTTCCTCGCCCACCAGCACGTCGTCGCCGGGGCGGGTCAGCAGCTTCAGGCCGATCTGGTTCGCCATCGTTCCGCTGGGCACGAAGATCGCCGCCTCCTTGTCCAACAGGCCGGCGATCCGTTCTTGCAGCGCATTGACCGTCGGATCCTCGCCGTACTGGTCGTCGCCGACGGGCGCGCGCGCCATTGCCGCGCGCATATCCTCCGATGGCAGCGTGACGGTGTCCGAGCGCAGATCGATGCGGTCCATGGCGGTGCTCCTGTCCGATGCACCGATCCTAGCGCTGGTGCGTGCCGAAGTGGAACGTCGCGCCGGGCGAGCTAGCCCATCCGCTTCACCGACGGGGTCGGCACGCCCTGCCACTCCAGGCGCCAGATGCCGCCCTGCCGCAGATTCTGAACAAGATCGGGCCGGAATGCCACGAGGCACGTGCCGCCGGCATGACGGACCGACGTGTAGACGATGCCATTGCTGGCCACCTCGGCGCGAAGCCGCGCGGCGAGTGCCTGGCCGGCCGGATAGGCGATTGCCGGATCATGGTGCAGCGCCGGCTCGGCAGCGCGATCCAGCGGCCGCAGGTCATGGAACGGCCCGACGAAGTCGGCGATGAGCTCGGCGTAATCGGTAACGTTCTCGAACCGGTCGATCGATGCCAGCTCGCGGGTCAGGTGGTACGATACCGCACCGATTGCGGTGTCGGCGGCGAAGGCGCAGTACCAAGCCCCCCGGTCCTCACCGTTGAATCGGTTGCCGCTCGGACGCGTGTGCGTGAAGGCGGCATTTATGAAGGTGTGGCCGGCGCGACCGAACACGAGCTCGCGCGGGTCGAGGTCAGGCAATCCCGACTCTAGGGCTTGCAGCCTGCCATTGGTGACACTCTCCAGGTCGGCCAAATCTTCGAGCGCGCCGTGGTTCGCCGCGAGCGGCAAAAGCACCGGATCTTTGAGGCGGCCCGTCGATATCAGCCGGAACGTGCCGTGCTGCGTGAGCTCGACCGTCGGCGGCAACTTCCTGCCAGCGGCCGGAAATGATGGAAGCGTCATCTCAGGCCGCTGCTATCAGAGCCCGCCGCGGAGTGCGTCGATATGTCGGCGAACCTCAAGCATCTTCGGGATGCCGCCCTCGATCATCGCATCGAGCGGACGGCGCCCGCCGTACAGCGCGCCCTTGTTCTGTAGTCGAACCCATTCGTCCGACAGCGATTCGGAGAACAACAGCCGGAGTCCCTTGAAGATGCCGACAAGCGCGCTCAGTCGCGTCAGCGCGTCTTGCGAGAGCGTCCCGGACCATTCGCCCTTCTTTATGCGGAACCACGTACGCTCGGAGACATCGCCGAGCAGGGCGCACGCCTCGGCACTGGTCAATCGCCAGATCTCGGCCAGTCGCACTAAGCCCTCGACCGCCGCCGGCGTGAGGCGTTCGCGCGTCGCAGTGTCCGCAAGATTGGCGGGCGCCGGCAGTGGGCCGGGATCGTGGGCAGGTCCCGGTGTGCGGGCGAAGCTCATTGTTGCTCTTTGATGCGCATGTTGGCAACCAATATACTGCCAAATGGCAGTCATTCAAGGCGTGTGCTGGACGAAATCCCGCCTTACAAGAGCAATGCGGCTACCCTGCCACCAGGGCAGCACGCGGCATGGGCTTCCGGTGCCCCCGGCGATCTTCAGCGGGGGGGGGTGATCAGGATGGCGCCTTTCGGCGGCAACCGATCCAGGTTGGTCAGGCTGGCCAGTCCGAACTTGTTCGCGCCGTGCATGCCCGCATGGCACGGGAACGGCGGATCGAAACCAAACGCCTGGCCGGCATCCGTGCCGACTGTTTCTGTACCGAAACCGATCACGTCGCGCTCCCGCACCATGAATTGCACGCAGTCGGGATCGGGGCCGGGGGTGTGCGGACCGTCGTCGGCGGCGTTCAGGAACATTGCCGGACCCGGGCGTTTCGACCAGTCGCTGCGCAGCAGCACCCAGCTTCCGGCCTCGATGCGGCCGTGCGCCGCTTCCCACGCTTCGAGGCGCGCGCGCGTCAGCAGGAAGTCCGGGTTGGTCGCGCAGTCGGTGGCGCAGTCGATCACGTTGGCGGGCGCGACCAGACGCTGCGGCGGTATCGTATCGAGCGCATTGTTGGGCTGATCCTTGCCGGTGATCCAGTGGATCGGCGCGTCGAAATGCGTGCCGGTGTGCTCGCCGAGCGACAGGTTGCTCCAGGCCCAGGCGGGGCCGCGTGCGTCATAGTGCGAGATCGGCTCGACGCGGAACGGCGCGGACTGGCCGAACTGCGGCGGCAGCGCGATCACCGGCGTGTCGGGTGCCAGAGGCTGCGAGAGATCGATGACGCGCACCGTGCCCGACCCGAGGGCGGTGGCCAGGTCCGCCAATAGGTTTGTCATCTCTAAGGCAATGCCCAAAGACTAC